>NZ_AZUV01000011.1:0-270360 GCF_000513875.1 Mesorhizobium sp. WSM1293
CAGCAGCCGCGCAGAAAGAAGCGTGACCAGCAGCAGCAGACCGAGCAGGCGCCGGCCGAACAGGCAGCACCCGCAGGGGAACAGCAGCCGCGCAGGAAGAAGCGTGATCAGCAGCAGCAGACCGAGCAGACGCCGGCCGAACAGGTCGCGCCGGCCAACGACAATCAGCCCGGCGAACAGGCCCAGCCGCGCAAGAAGAACAGGCAGGATCAGCAAGCCCAACCTGAAGTCGCCCCGGCGCCGAAGGAAGCTCCCGCTGGAGAGGCGACGGCCCCTGCCGGCGAGCAGCCGGCGGCCCAAGGCGAGCAGCCCCAGGACACGACGAAGAAGCACGGCAGGAAACCTGCTGGCGAGCAGCCGGCGACGGCCGAACAACCCGCCACCGGCGAACAACCGGCCAATGGTCAGACGGCAGCACCGGCACAGGGCGAAAACCCGGTGCAAGGCGAAGCACCGGCCGATCCAAACGCCGCTCCCATCCTGGACAGCCAGAAGGACGCCGAGCGCAGGGGTGGCGGCCGCAAACGTGGCGACAAGAATGCTCAGCAGGATGGCGAGCAGCAGAATGGCGGGCAAAATGCCCAGCAAGGTGGCGATCAGGGCCGCAAGCCGGTGGCTGCTCCCATCGAGCAGGGTCCGCCGCCCACCGACGACAGGGCCGCACAGCAGGAGATCAAGCCCGAGAAGATCGTCCCGGTGACCGAGGAGAAGGGCACGCGCGTAGAGCGTGCGCCCGATGAGATCGCCCGCGATCGTCGGCGTCCGAAAGGCGTCGACGTCGTCAGGAAACTCGGCGATCGCGTCATCCTGCAGTTCAACAACCAGACATTTGTCCAGAGCAATGACGCCCCGCGCGTCACCCGCGGTGCCAAAGAAGTCTACTATGAGGATCTGTCGGGCGATCGCACCCGGGAAATCGTCGAGCGTGACAACGGTGTCCGGATCGTCACCATCCGCAACCGCTATGGCGACGTTATCCAGCGTTCGCGCATCGCGCCGGATGGACGCGAATATGTGCTGAGCTATGTCGACGAGCGGCACTATCAAGATGACAGCGACTGGCGTGATCCCGGCGACGACCTGCCGCCGATGCGGCTGACCATCCCGCGCCGGGAATACATCCTCGATTCCGAGGACGTCGAGAGCCCCGATGACTACTACGAGTTCCTCGAACAGCCCCCGGTCGAGAAGGTCCAGCGCCTCTATTCGATCGACGAGGTCAAGCGTTCGGCCCGCGTGCGCGACATCGCACGTCGCGTCGATCTCGACACGCTCAACTTCGAATTCGGTTCGGCCTCCATCTCCGACACCGAGGTGCAGAAGCTCGAGGGCGTAGCGACGGCCATGGAGAAGCTGTTGAAGAAGAACCCGGCCGAGACCTTCCTGATCGAAGGTCACACCGACGCGGTCGGCACACCGGAGGCTAACCTCGCTCTTTCCGATCGCCGTGCGGAAGCGGTGGCGGAGGCTCTGACCAATGCCTTCGGCATCCCGCCGGAAAACCTGACGACACAGGGCTATGGCGAGGAGTATCTGAAGGTCAACACGGCGGCGCCCAACCGCGAGAACCGCCGCGTCGCCATCCGCCGCATCACCTCGCTGGTGGCACCGGTCGCCAGCAACAATTAGGTCATGATTTCAAAATCATGACCCGGTTTGTGGAATCGGCAAGAGAAGCATCCACCCCCGGCACAGCCGGGGGTGGATGGATGTGCGGGGTTCAACAAGAATTGTACGGGCGTTAGACACGGCTCATTGAATCGCGAGCGCAGCCACCCCAGATTCGGTGCTGGGCGTTCCCTGCCCCGTCCCGACTCCAGCGGGACGCATTGAGCCCCGCCGGATCTTGTTCGGCGGGGTTTTTTGTCTTGCAAACGGTGGCGGCCTCGTCGAATACGGCCATTGCTGAGAGATAACCCTCCGGAATCATCCCATGAAGCGTCTCGAACTCGCCATCGAATCGATCATTCTCGCTTCACGCTGGCTGCTCGTCGTTTTCTATATAGGCCTGGCCCTGGCATTGGCCGTCTATGCGCTGTCCTTCGGCAAGAAGCTCTATGAGTTCATTAGCCTGGCGTTCACGCTCGGTGACACCGACACCATCCTGAAGATGCTCGGCTTGATCGATGCCGCGCTGGTTGCCTCGCTGGTGGTGATGGTCATCATCTCGGGCTACGAGAATTTCGTCAGCCGCTTCGACGACCAGGACGGCGGTGTGCACTGGCTGGGCACCATCGATGTCGGTTCGCTGAAGGTCAAGGTTGCCTCGACCATCGTCGCCATCTCGTCGATCCACCTCTTGCAGGTGTTCTTGAACTCATCGTCCTACACGACCGACCAGTTGATGTGGCTGACCATCATTCATCTCGCCTTCGTCGTCTCGGCGCTCATGCTCGCCTATATCGACCGGCTGATGGGCCTGAGCAAAGGCAAGAAGGACGAGGCGTGAGCCTGCGCCTGCCGGACGTTGAATCAATCCCGCAGGAACGATGCCCTACCGCCTTGTTCGAGCAGGGCTTTCCCACGACTCTGCTGGTGGCGAAGGTCTTGGCTCGACGCCCGTCGCGTCAAAACGAACAGCTCTAGTAAATATTCCTGATCTTGCTGTCCGTGCGGGCAAACACCTCGTCGGGGACAAAAAAGTCGCCGGCCAGCGGCCCGGTCGCATCAGGCGCATAGATCGAGAAATCGCTGACGCCCTCGGCGCGCAGCACCTCTTCGTCGATGTAGAAATTGCCGGTCGCTTCGCGCGCTGGCCGCATGAAGATGGCATGCGCAGCATCGGCCATGATGTCGGGCAAACGGCTCATTGCCGCCACCGTCGCGCCGCCCAGCAGATTGCGCACGGCTGCCGTGTCGATGGTCGAAATCGGCCACAGTGAATTGACGGCGATGCCGTCCTTGGCGAACTCGGCGCTCATGCCCAGCGTGCACATCGACATGCCGAACTTGGCCATCGTGTAGGCGACATGGTTCTTGAACCACTTGGCCTTCATGTCGAGCGGCGGTGCCAGATTCAGGATGTGAGGATTGCTGGCCAACTTCAGGTGCGGAATGCACATTTTGGACACCAGGAAGGTGCCGCGCGTGTTGATCTGATGCATCAGGTCGTAGCGCTTCATGTCGGTTTCCAGCGTGCCGGTGAGCTGGATGGCGCTGGCATTGTTGACGCAGATATCGATGCCGCCGAACTTTTCCACGGTCCTGGCGACCGCCTCGGCCACCTGTGCCTCTTCACGGATGTCGCACAGCACGGGCAGCGCCTTGCCGCCGGCCTGCTCGATCTCTTCTGCCGCGCTATAGATTGTGCCGGGCAGCTTCGGATGCGGTTCGGCGGTTTTGGCCGCGATCGTCACATTGGCGCCGTCGCGCGCCGCGCGCAGCGCGATCGCCAGCCCGATGCCGCGCGATCCGCCGGAGATGAACAGCGTCTTTCTCTTGAGCGACATTTCCTTGCGCCTCCCTTGCAACACGTCAGACGCGAAGCTTTGCGCGGCGGGCGACCACAGCGCAAGACCCGACACGCCGGACACCGCGTTACGCAGCGTAGGGTTTATGACTAAACCAGCACCAGCCCCTGCCGCATCGCAGTGGCAATCGCGTCGGTGCGGTTGGCGGCACCGAGCTTGATCAGGATT
The DNA here is from genome assembly GCF_000513875.1 of Mesorhizobium sp. WSM1293. NCBI lineage: Bacteria > Pseudomonadati > Pseudomonadota > Alphaproteobacteria > Hyphomicrobiales > Phyllobacteriaceae > Mesorhizobium > Mesorhizobium sp. WSM1293. The sequence goes on from NZ_AZUV01000011.1 coordinate 3,639, forward strand.
GCGGCGACATGGAACTTCGCGGTGTGCACGGAAATGTTCAGCCGCCGCGCGATCACCTTGTTGGGTGCGCCCTCGGCCAGCAGCGCCAGCACTTCCGCCTCGCGCGGCGACAGCGAAGGACGGACGGCATGCTCCTCGGAGGCTTCATCTTCGAACGGCTCGCCATCGCCAGTATGGAAATCCTCATGGCGTCCGGTTCTGCGCTCGCCCGATACCCGATAGCCGGCCGCCGCCAGCCGCGCCGCCGCAGCGATCAACAAATCGTCCGCGCCCGTTTGGAGGACGGCCAACACCTCGCCCGCGGGCCGTTCGCCATTGGCGCCTCCCGATAGCAGAACCCGGGGAATGGCGGCCGGCACGGCACCGCCGCTCATGTCGTCAACGATGGCGACGTCAGCCCTGCCGGCCACCACCGGCAGCAGGTCATCGCTCGCGGCCAGCGAGGCCGCCAGGCGCTCGGCGCGCGACGCATCGCCAAGCGCAATCAGCACCACCAGCCGCCGCGAGACGGCACCGTCATGCATGATCCGATCGCTGGTGAGCGTGTCCATGGATGCCCTCAGCTCAGCGGCTTTTCGCCGATGGTCAGCCCGACATCGCGCTGTTCGCCGCCGCGCACCACGCCGAGCGTCACCGAAGCGCCCGCACTGTCTGGTCCGAGCCTGCGGATCAGGTCGCGCGGGCCATGCACCGCCTCACCGTTCCACGCCACGATGATATCGCCGAGAGAGAGACCGGCGGCCTTGGCGGGACCATCGTCATCGAGGCTCATCACCATCGCGCCATGCGCGTCGCGGTCGCGTACCGGATGTAGGCCGGCGCCGAGATAACCGCGCGCGACATGGCCCTTTTCGCGCAGCGTCGCAACCGCCCGCTCGATCGTCTCGTAAGGCATGACCAGCGCCCGGTGGCGCGGCCCGAACAGCAGCATGCCGATCAGCGCACCCTTGGCGTCGAGAACCGGGCCGCCCTCGAAACGGCCGCCGGCACCGACGGCCAGATTGATGCGCCGGTCGATGGTGCCGCCGCGCATCGAGCGCCAGGCCGGACCGACTTCGCCGACCGAGCCCGAAACGGCCAGAGCCGACCCGTTGCTATTGCCGATGGCGATGGCAATGTTGCCTGGCCGCACCGCGTCAGCCTTGGCCAACGGCACGGCGTTGATGGCCGTAGCCGGCTTCAGCAGGGCAACGCCAGTCGACGGATCGCGGCCGACCAGTTCTGCCTTCACCGCCTCACCCGAGGCCAGCGTCAGCTCGATCTCCTCGCCGGCCTCGACAGCCTCCTCGGCGGTGACGAAATAACCGTCACGCCAGTGGAAGGCGCTTGCCGTGCGGTGATGATGCGTGGCGAAACCAGCCGTTGCCGGTGCCGCCTGGGAGGCGAGATCGGCGATGGCTTGCGAAAACGCACTCAGATTGAAATCGCTCATATTGGTCTCCTGGGTTCATCCATGCCCCAGATATCGCTCGACAGCGCGTTCAGAGGTACTCGCCTGACGGCTAGTTGCCGATTTGACTGGCCATCTGGTCAGGTCGCGGCGGTTCCAGCCGCTCCGCACATATAGTGCGTGTCGCCCAAAAGTGCTCAGCAGTTTTGGCACAACGACACGCACAGGAAAAAAATCATCCTTTCGCCCGAAAATACGGAGCCCTTCCATGGCCCTCGCCGCAGCCAAATTCGAACCTGACGATACATTGCTCGACGCATATTCGACGACCGTTGCGGACGCCGTCGACCGCATCGGCCCGGCCGTCTGCCGCATCGAACGCGGCGGCGGCCAGGGCGGCCACGGCTCCGGCTTCGTCATCGCGCCGGACGGACTGGTCGTCACCAATTTCCACGTCGTCGGCGATGCCAGGACAGTGCGCGTCTCGATGCCGGACGGCGCCTCCCGCGAAGGCCGCGTGCTTGGCCGCGATCCCGACACCGACATCGCGCTGGTGCGCGCCGACGGCAGCTTTGCCGATGTCGCACCGCTCGCCGATTCCAAGCGGCTGCGGCGCGGCCAGATCGCCATCGCCATCGGCAATCCGCTCGGCTTTGAATGGACCGTCACCTCCGGCGTCGTCTCGGCGCTCGGCCGCTCCATGCGCGCCTCGACCGGCCGGCTGATTGACGACGTCATCCAGACCGACGCAGCGCTCAACCCCGGCAATTCCGGCGGGCCGCTGGTTTCGTCGGCCGGCGAGGTGATCGGCGTCAACACCGCCATGATCCATGGCGTGCAGGGCATCGCCTTCGCGGTCGCCTCCAATACCGCCAATTTCGTCATTTCGGAGATCATCCGCTTCGGCCGTGTCCGCCGCGCCTTCATCGGCGTCTCGGCCGACACTGCCAGTTTGCCGCGCCGCGCCGCCCTGTTGTCGCAAGTCTCGACCAGCACGGCGGTTCGCCTGCGCAGCGTCGAGAAGGACGGCCCGGCGGCCAAGGCCGGCCTGAAAGAAGGCGACATCATCGCCGCCATCGACGGCCGTCCTGTCACCGGCGTCGACGACCTGGTGCGCATGCTCGACGCCGAACGCATTGGCCGCGAGACGCTGTGCACCGTCGTGCGCCGCACCGGTGTCAGCCAGGTGACGGTGACGCCGGTGGCAAGGGCCAGTTGAGGCGGGCGCTCAGGCTCCCGCCACCCCTTCCGCATACTGCGCCAGAAACGCCTCGCTCGGCGGGATCGGCTTGATGACGTCGATCAGCACGCCATTGGGGTCCTTGGTGATGAAATGGCGCTGGCCGAAGGGCTCGTCGCGCAGCGAGCGCAGGATCGGCAGGCCGGCGGCGACGACGCGCTCATAGACAGCGTCCGGGTCGCGAACCTCGAAATTGATCAGCAGGCCCGAAGCGCGGCCCCGCCCCTCTTCCGGGATGGTCTCATGGTCGCCCTGGACGATGCCGAGATTGACTCTTCTGTCCTCCCCCGATTGCAGATGCACATACCAGTCGCTTTCGAACAGGGGCTGGAAGCGGAAATGCTTCACATAAAAGGCCGCCGTGCCGGCGACGTCGCCGGTCATCAGCACCGGGTAATAGCTCGTGGTCTTCATCTTTCCTTCTCCCGTCAATTAACATACAATCTGCATGTAAACCGAATTAACATACAGGCTGCATGTATGCAACACGATTTCGCGCGTCGTTCCAACCGCGACCGCACCGAAGCGACGCGCGCCCACCTGATTGCCGCGGCGCGAAAGCTGTTCACGGAGAAATCCTATTCCGAGACCGGCACGCCGGAGATCGTCGCCGCCGCCGGCGTGACGCGCGGCGCGCTCTACCATCATTTTGCTGACAAGCAGGCACTGTTTGCTGCCGTGGTCGAGCAGGAGGCGGCAGCGGTCGCCGAGGAGATCGAGCGCGCCTCGCCGCCATCGCTGTTTGCCCATGACGCGCTGATTGCCGGCTCCGACGCCTATCTCGCCGCCATGCGCGCGCCCGGACGCACGCGGCTGCTGCTGCTCGACGGCCCGGCCGTGCTTGGCCGCGCCGCCATGGACGCGATCGACAATCGCCACGGCAACCGCTCTCTGCGCGAAGGGCTGGTCGCGGCGATGCGGGCGCAGACGATGACGAGATTGCCGGCCGAAGCGCTGACCGCACTGCTCGGCTCCGCCTTCGACCGTGCCGCCCTGGCCATCGAGGCCGGCGCCTCGGCCGAGGACTACCGTGCCGTGCTCATGGCGCTGATCGATGGACTGTCTCGTGCTCCTCATCCGGCACCTCGCCCGGTTCGAACTCGTTGAAGCAGCCGAGCTGGCGCTTGAACTGGTCGATCAGCCAGGCCGCCGCTGGCTTCGGGCTGCGATCGCTGCGATGCATGGCAAACAGCGGCGAGCTCACCTCCCTGAAGGATTCGAGGTCGATCTCGACCAGCCGGCCGCTCGCCAGGTCGTCTGATATCAGCCAGCGCGGCAGCCCGCCCCAGCCCAGCCCCTCGCGCATCAGCATATGCTTGGTGCGCACATCCGTCAGCCGCCAGGTACGGTAGGCATAGACGCCGAAGTCGCGCCCCTTGGTGCGCTCCGACTGGTCGGTGACGACAAGTTGGGTGTGTTCGCGCGCATCCTCGATCGCCACCGGTTTCGGCAGCAAGGCCAGCGGGTGGGTGGGCGCGGCGGCCAGCACGATCGACATGAAGCCGATGCGCACAAGGTTCACGTCGACATCGCCCAGCAGGCCGCCAATGCCAAGGTCGGCCTGACCGCTGACGACATGGTCGGGGATCAGGCCGAGCGTGCCGATGTGCAGCCGCAGCATCACGGTCGGAAACTGCGCCTCGAATGCCTTCAGCACCCGAACCAGCACCGGTGACGGCAGCGTCGCGTCGACCGACAGCGCGACCTCGGCCTCGAGCCCCTGGTGGTGGCCGTCGACGCGCGAGCGGATGCGCTGCAGCACGCCGATCATGCGCCGTGCGTCCTCCAGCATTGCCCGGCCGATCTCCGTCAATTGCGGCTCGCGCGTGCCCTCGCGCTCGAACAGTTTCAGCCCAAGCTGCGCCTCGAGATTGGCGATGCCGTAGCTGATGACGGACTGTGCCCGGTTGAGCTTGCGGCCGGCGGCCGAGAAGCTGCCGGCTTCGGCGACTGTCACAAAGATCTGAAGTTGATCGAGCGTCGGGTTGGGTTGCATCGTTATATCCAATTTATGGATGGATCGTATAGAAAATATACCAGTTTATTGAATGGATTGAAAGCCCCATATCTGGCGGGACAAATCATTCCAACCGCTGGAGAGAGCCCAAAATGTCCATTCTTCTTGTCACTTCGAGCCCGCGCGGCGCTGCCTCGCATTCGACCCGCATCGCCACCGAATTCGCCGAAAAGCTCGTCGCCGCCGATCCGTCGAACACGCTCGTCGTGCGCGACCTCGTCGCCAATCCGTTGCCGCACATCGATGCCGACTATGCGACGGGCATCTATACCCCGGCCGAAGCGCGCACCCCGCGCCAGGCTGAAGTCGTCGGCGTCTCCGATGTCGTGCTCGACGAGCTATTCGCCGCCGACACGGTGATCCTGGCCACCGGCTTCATCAACTTCAACATCTCCTCGACCCTGAAGTCATGGGTCGACCATATCTCCCGCTCTGGCAAGAGCTTTGCCTATGGCGAGAACGGCCCCAAGGGTCTGGTCACCGGCAAGAAGGTCTATATCGTGCTGGCTTCCGGCGGCATCTATTCGGAAGGTGCGGCCGTGCAGTTCGATCACGCCATTCCCTACCTGCGTGGCGTGCTCGGCTTCCTCGGCATGACCGATGTCGATGTCATCCGCATCGAAGGTGTCGGCATGGGCCCTGACGCGGTGACAGCAGCGCTCGCCAAGGCGACCGCCAAGGTCGACGCCGTTGTGGCCGCCAGTCAGGGTGTCGCGGCTGCCGCGTAAACAGCCGAAATTTGTCCGCATCGAAGGCAGGCGTTCGCGCCTGCCTTTTGCGTTCTAGCCGATGAGGTGCCTCAGCAGACCAGCGGCGCTGACCCCGATCAGCACGGTCGGCAGCATGGAAAACCGCGTGGCGGCTGCCAGAGTAACAGCCAGCGCCAGAAGATCCGCCGGGGACTTCGATACGAAGGCCGGTGCGATGACAGAGATCAGCACGCAGCCGGGCGCAGCTTCCATCACAGCCGTGGCACGGGCGCCCAGCGTGCGGTTGCGCAGGACGACATAGCCGCCGATCCGCGTCAGGTAAGTGACGCCGGCCATCAGCACGATGGTGAAAAGGGTCGTTGCATCGATCATGCATCACCCGCCATCAGCCAGGCCGCGACCAGACCCGACATGGCGCCGGCGGCGACATACCAGGCACCGGGAACGAAGAGATAGACCAGTGCTGCAACGACCAGGCTGACCAGCCAGGGCCGCGCCGCCGCCATACCCGTCCATATGCCGCGCATCAGCACCAGGAAGACAGCCGGGAACGCCATGTCAAAACCATAGGTCTCGACATGGCCGAGCATCGGACCGAGCAAGGCACCCAGCGTGGTGAAGGCCACCCAGGTGAGATACATCGCCAGCGCCGCGCCCATATAGTAGCGCGGGCTGAAGGCCGGCGTGATGCCGGCAGCAGTACGCTGTTTGGCATCGGCCAAGCCCAGCGCCCAGCTTTCATCGCACATAAGGAAAAGCGCCGGAAACACCTTGCGCCGTGGCAGGTCGCGCAGGAACGGCGCCAGTGCCGCACCCATCAGCAGGTGACGGCTGTTGACCAGGAAGGTGATGGCGACGATGAGCACGATGTGCGGCGGCGACGTCCACAACTGGATCGCCGCGAATTCCGAACCGCCGGCGAAATTCAGCCCTGTCATGGCAGACAGTTCGACCGTGCTCAAGCCTTTCTGCGTCGCCTGGGCGCCAAGCACCAGCGCATAGGGGATGGTGCCGAACAGCACCGGCGCGCAGGACGCCACGCCACGGCGGAATTCGGATTTCGAACCATCTGCCACCGTCTCGACTGCCTGTGAAATGCTCATGTGTCTTCATCGGCTGACCTCGCGGCCGCCGCTTCCCTGCGTTTGAAATCAACTGATGTCGGCAGCAAACATACCGAAATCGGTCCGCAATTTGGTTGCGGAGATTGTTGTATTTCGCCGAATTCTGGCATTTTATGTTACAAATTTTCGAATAGATGGAATCTGTAGCCATGAAGCTGGATGAGATCGACAAGCGGATTCTGCGGGCGCTGCAGCGCGACGGCCGCATGGCCAACAATGATCTGGCCAATGAGGTCGGGCTGTCGCCATCGCCTTGCCTGCGTCGCGTGAAGCTGCTGGAGGAAGCCGGTGTCATCGACCGCTACGTCGCCGTGCTCAACCCGACCAGCATCGGCAAGGGTCTGACCTTCTTCACCCGCATCTGGCTGAAGACGCAGGACGAGGACACGATCGAGCATTTCGCCACCGAAGTCGCCAAGCTGCCGCAGGTGATGGAGTGCTACCTGATGCTCGGCGATTGCGACGCCATGGTGCGCGTGGTGGCGGCCGGCATCGACGACTACCGCCGCTTCCAGTCGGAGCATCTGAGCCGCATCAAGGGCGTGCAGAACGTCAAAACCGACGTCCCCAGCCAGACGATCAAATACACGTCGGAACTGCCGGTCTGATCTGCTGAAAACGGCGTCGGGCCAGACTGGATAAAAAATGCAACCGGATTGTAGGATCAGCCTCGCTGCCGGCGTCCTTCGGATGCAAGCAGCGCTGAGCGCTGCCCTCTGGCATGGGAGATTTGAATGAGCTTTTCCTATCGTTGGGTCATCGTCGCGGCTGGCGCGCTGATGTCCTGTGTCGCCATCGGGACGATGTTTTCGCTGGCGATCTTTCTCGAGCCGATGGCGATCGACACCAACTGGTCGCGCGCCGGCATTTCGAGCGCCATGACGCTCAACTTCCTGGTGATGGGCCTTGGCGGCTTCGCCTGGGGCGCGATATCGGACCGTTTTGGCGCCCGCATCGTCGTGATGACCGGCGCGGTTCTGCTCGGGCTGGCGCTGGTGCTGGCCAGCCGGGCCGGTTCGCTGCTGAGCTTCCAGATTACCTATGGCGTGCTGGTCGGCCTCGCGGCAAGCGCCTTTTTCGCGCCGATGATCGCGCTGACCACAGGCTGGTTCGACACCAACCGCAGCCTCGCCGTCTCGCTGGTCTCGGCCGGCATGGGCGTGGCGCCGATGACGATTTCGCCCTTCGCCCGCTGGCTGATCTCCGCCTATGACTGGCGCACCGCCATGTTCGACATCGGCATTACCGCCTGGGTATTGCTGTTGCCGGCGGTGCTGCTGGTGCGCCAACCACCGAAGCCCGTCATGGCCGATACCGGCTCCGCGCCGGTTGCCGAAGGCGCCGGCCTGACGGTCGGCAAGGCGCTGCGCTCACCGCAGTTCATCGTGCTGGGGCTGACCTTCTTTGCCTGCTGCGCGGCGCATTCCGGCCCGATCTTCCATATGGTCAGCTATGCCATGCTGTGTGGCGTCGCCCCCATGGCAGCGGTCTCGATCTACAGTGTCGAAGGCCTGGCAGGCCTCGGCGGCCGGCTCTTCTACGGCGTGCTGGCCGACCGGCTGGGCGTCAAGCCGGTGCTGATCGCGGGCCTGGCGATCCAGGCGATCGTCATTGCCGCCTATCTCTCGATCAGCCGGCTTGAGCAGTTCTACATGCTGGCCGTTATCTTCGGTGCCACCTATGGCGGCGTCATGCCGCTCTATGCGGTGCTGGCGCGCGAATATTTCGGCCAGCGCATCCTCGGCACCGTGTTCGGCGCCGCCACCATGCTGTCCAGCCTCGGCATGGCGCTGGGCCCGCTTGCCGGCGGCATGGTATTCGACGCCTACGCCAACTATTCCTGGCTGTTCATCGGCTCGGCTCTTATCGGGCTCGGGGCGGTCGGCATCGCCATCGCGTTTCCGCCGCTGCCGCGCAGGGAGTTGCAGCCGGCTTAGTCCGCGTCGATTTCCACACCTTGCTGGCCGGGCGCGCAATCAGCCTGGCCCGTTCGGTTCACTGCGGATCCTGTCCCCTGTTTCATCCGTTCCCCCCTTGCGAGGCAGTTTACGGCCAACGTTTGCACCAAGCGATCTCGACTGAGCTCGCGCATCCAGTCCACGCCAGAGAGGACACCCTGATGGTCGAACATCCGAGTGGAAGCGAAAGCAACAGAATTGCCGCAAGCGCTGTTGCCGACGACGATCCGCGTCTTGCATTCATTTATCAGGAAGCAGTGAGAGGTCTCACGCAACAGCAAACCCTTGTGGAGAACATGAGCAGCCGCGCCGGCAGCCTTGTCTTCGCCACCGCCTTCGCAAACTCGTTGCTTGGCGGTGCGGCCCTTTCCAACGGGCTTGGGCCTTGGGACTGGATTGCGGTGGCCCTGCTGTTCGGCATTGGCGGGCTGATCGTCTTCATGCTTTGGCCCTACCACCAATACACATTCCGCTTCGATCCCGAAGAGTTGCTTGATCAATATGTCGACGGCGACAGGCCGACGACGATGTCGGCCATGCGCCGCGCGCTTGCGCTTCGCATCAAGGCGGACATGGCCGGCAACTGGCGAATTATCCAGCGGCTGCGGGTGGCGCTGCAGATTGCGCTGCTGTTTCTGCTGCTCGATATCCTGGCCTGGCTTTTGGCGATTGCAGGCGTTTGAGCCGGAGGGCACACGAGTCCGCCACGGCCCGGCGCTTGAAGGACAGGCAACCCACGATGGATCGAAAAGCTTTCTTGAGCATTTAAGCTTTGGCTAATAGTAGCCCAGGAGAGAACCAATGAAAAAGACGCTGCTCATTTTGAGCCTGCTCATTCCGCTCTCGGCGTGCTCCCGTACAGAACAAGGCGCTGCCGTCGGCGGCTTGGGTGGCGCAGCGGTAGGCGCCGCGGTGGCCGGCGATCCTGTGCAAGGGGCGGTTGTTGGCGGTGCGGTTGGCGCGATAGCCGGGGCCGTCATCGGGCACGCCAGCGAAGCCGGCCAGTGCAGATATCGCGATCAGTATGGCCGGGTTTACGTTGCACGATGCCCGGAGGGTTACTGACCTGGAGGCGCGTGATCTCTTTCGATCACGCGCCTGCTCCGGAGGTGGGATAAGCGATGGGCTATCGGATCAAAGTACTGCTGGGTTGCTGGTTCGCCGTTGCCAGCGCTGCCGCGATGTATGCGGCATCCACCGCCGCGATCTCCGCCGCGCCTGTTGATGCCAAGACGATTGCCGATCACCTCTCATCGGTAAAGTCCATGTCCGGGGACTTCGTCCAGTCGGGTCCAAATGCGGAGAGGACCCGTGGCAGGTTTTTTCTACAACGCCCCGGCAAGATCCGATTCAACTATGCAGGCCAATCAGGGATCAGCGTGATTGCAGATGGCAAATCCCTGGTGGTTTATAACAGAAAGCTGAAGACATCGCGGCTTTATGCTCTCTCGAAGACGCCGCTTAAGCTGCTGCTCGACAATAAGGTCGACTTCTCCGGCAATCGCGTGAAAAGCATCAGGGACGATGGCGCCCAAGTTACCGTCAAGCTGGCCGACAGATCGACCTTCGGCAATTCGAGCATCTCCATGGTGTTCGACAGTAAATCTCTCGATCTGCGCAGATGGAGCCTCACCGACGAGAAGGGACTTACCACAACGGTGACTATATCAAATGTGAAGCAGGGCGTTCGCGCTCCCGAGGGCACCTTCGTGATCGATTACACGGCAAACCGTGAATTCAACACGACAACGAAATAGCCGAAGCCGCGGGCATATTCCCTGGCCGGAACCAATGCGATCATCAGCGGTTTAGTCCATGAAGGGACCGGAACCGCAAAGGACGCGGCGCAATGATTGAAATTCACAGCATGGAAGCGGCCAAAGCCAGACTGCGTATAAGGAGAGCTGAGCACTCTTTGAAGTGCGCGAACGACTTGCTGGATGAGGAAGGTGGCGTCGCCCTCAATCTGGCATTGTGCAGCCGGATAAGAGCCGCGCAAAGGCACCTGATCGAGGCAAGGGCACGCCTGATGACGATCGATCCCGCCAGGACGAATTGACCCGCTGGCGGTCGCACGTCAACCCCTGAGCGATAGGTCTATCGTGGCGCAAGGCCCGGGCGGCGCTCGGTTCGGCGATGGTCCGGCCCTTACCCAAAAATCCGATCGCCCTGCTCGTCGACCAACTGGATGCCCTTCTTGATCGAGATGTCGACGGCGTCGTCGAGCGGAGAGTTAAAGAAGGTTGTATCAGACAGACCTAAGGCGATAGTAGTTATTCGTCGGTAAGTGGGGCTTTCATCGTGACAACTCGCCTGGGTCCGCTGGTAACCTTTTGCTTGATCGCCTTTGTCGCCTTGACTGCAACTGCATCGGCCGTCGCAAAGCAGAAAGCGCCCGAAGAATGGCCGATGAACTTCATTCTGGTTCGGAACGGCGATTGCAACGTCAACTGCGTCCAATGGATATCTGCCGAGGGCATAATAAAACCTGATACCGCCAGGCAATTTGAGAAATTTCTGCGGAAACTGAAGGGAGAAAGGCTTCCTGTCGTGTTTCAGTCTGGCGGCGGGAACGTGGATGCGGCGCTCGAAATGGGACACATGATCCGCGCCGCCGGCCTCGAAACTGCGATAGGCAGGACGCAGTTGAACGGCTGCCCGATGCTGGTGCCACGCTGTCCGCAAAAGATGGTCAGGAACGGCTGGTCGGAAGGGGAAGTTCATTCTGGTGGGGCGTACTGTTTCTCGGCCTGCCCATGGGCCTTGGCTGGGGGCCAGGTCCGCGCCGCAGCTGCCAATGCCCGGATCGCCGTCCATCAGATAACGAACGGCCGGAAGACACCCCGAATGCACAACGGCAGAAGAAGCCTTGATGAGATTTCGACGGTGCCTGATCCGGCGCTGAAGCAGTTGCTGTCCGACTATTTCGACGAAATGGGCGTCAACAGCGCCGATGTGTTCGCCATGATGGGGCTGGCAACGCCGCAGGGCCTTTATAACGTCTGGGACGCTGAAGCGCTCAAATCAGGCATCATAACGAAAGTCTACTCGTACTCGGAAGAACCGGGCTACGTCATCGGTGGAACGAATGTTGCCGATCCGGCCGATCCCACGCCGGCGGCTACTCCGGTGCCGGCGGTTACCACAATGCCGGACGAACTCATGCATTTAGTGCCATAGCAAGGCGGCCTGTAGAGTGAGCCGGCTTTGATGGCATTGCGGAGACCAGGCCTTGTTTGGCGTTCCTAACACGCTTGACAGCATCTTCACGCTGATCGGTTGGGCTCATTGCGAGATGCCGAAGATTTTCGCCTCGACCGGTCCTGCCTATCCAAAAACCCGATCACCCTGCTCGTCGACCAGTTGGATGCCCTTCTTGATCGAGATGTCGACGGCGTCGTCGAGCCCGGCAAAGCGGTCGGCGCGGATGAATTTGTGTTCCTTCACCACGCCGTCGATCTCCTTGGAGACGACGCCGCAGGTCTGGTACTGGCCATCGGCCTTGTAGGGCGTGGCGCTGATCAGAAAGCCCTTGTGCTCGACCTGCTTGGCTGGCGCTGCACTCGTCGGCTCAGCCGTCTGGGTTCCGCCGCCGCCACCGCCGAAAAGACGCTTCAGAAAAGACATCGGACTTCCTCCAACAGCATTTCATCCCGCACCATGTAGAGTGACGCGGGATGAATTTCACTATCGGTCCTTGGGCCAGCGGGCAAGGGCTGCGTCCGGTCGGCTGGACGAGCTTACTTGTGCGACAGCGCTTCCAGCGCCTCGGCGGCGGCTTCGAGGATGGCGATGGCCTCGGCCTGCTTGTCGGCCGGGGCGTCGACGAAGTCGCCCAGAGCCGCGCGCAGCCGGTGACGGACTGCGCGGAATTCGTCGCGCGCTTCCGAACGATCCCCGCGGCCGCCGCGACGCCCGCCCTCTTCGCTTTCGTCGTTCCAGCCGAACCAGTCGCGCGCCTTGGCCATTTTGCGGCCGAAGCGCTCGAGATGGTCGAGCACGCCGTCGATCATCTCGCGGTTGTCGGCGAGATGCGCCTGGCCCGCCTCGGTGATCGAAAACACCTTCTTGTTGCCGTCGGCGGCGGAGGCGGCATAGCCGGCCTCTTCCAGGAAGGTCAGCGTCGGGTAGACCACGCCCGGGCTCGGGCTGTAGATGCCGCTGGTGCGCTCTTCCAGGGCCTTGATGATCTCGTAGCCGTGACGCGGCGCTTCGGCCAGCAGCGACAGCGTGATCAGCTTGAGGTCGCCGTCGGCCAGCATGCGTCCGGCGCGGAACATGTCGCCCGGACCGCCGCGCCCGCCACCACGGCCACCGTGGCCGAACGGGCCAAAGCCGCCGCCCCCTCTGCCACCGAATTTGCTGGCCATGTGCATGAACATGCGCTCGCCGAAATGACCGCGCCCGAAATGATTGTGTTTGTGCATTGATTGCTCCTTGAGTTGTATCTTACGATATATCTTAATTAGGCAAGCCAATCGATGGAGTCAAGATATATCTTACGATGTATCTGAATGCAGCACCAGCGGGCTCGATTTTCCAGTCTCGGCCGCTTCGTTGCGAACGGCGGCCACCGATAAATTCGGCTACCAGCGCCCCATGCGCCGGTTCCAGGCATAGAGAAGATCGGCAAAGCGATCGTAGGCAAAGCGTGTCAGCGGCAAGGCAACCGGATTGCCGAACAGCGTCGCCAACCAGCCCTCGCCCGGCGTGACCTTCCATACCGCGATGGCGACATCGGCGCCGACCAGCAGTCGGCCCTCGGCATCGGTGGCGTGCAGCCGGCGGCGGATATCCTCAAGCGACGCGCCAAATCCGGCTAGCGCTGCCGGTTCAAGATTGATGTCTCGGAACTTGATCCGCCCAGCCTTGATCGCTTCGATCAGCCGCCGCTTCTGCCTGCTGATCCCGGCATCGCAGACCGGGCAGCGCGTGTTGTACCAGACGGTCAGCATAGTTCCGGCATTTGGTTGGTAGCGCAAACTTGAAGGACCACGAACGATCGGGCGCCGTCAAGACGTCGCTCGGTCGCTCGCGCGAAGGAGAATGTATCGGGCCAGCCGGTCCGGCCCTTCCGCTACGGGCTTTATCCGAGCGAGGTGACGATCTCGCGGTAGGCCAATTCGGGGAACGCCTTCAGCGTCCGCGTCCTGACATTGCCGGCCGCCGCCAGCATCAGCGAGAAGCGCGCCAGCACCGCGTCGTCGGGCGCTTCGACCACCGCCACCATGTCGTATTCGCCCATGGTCAGGTAAAACGCCTTGAACGATCCGCCCATGTCTCCCAGTTGCCTCCTGGCGGCGTCGAGCCGCTTCGGTGACTCGCGCACGTTTCTGGCACCCTGCTCCGTCCAGTTCATCAGCACGATGTAGCTTGTCATGGCACACCTCCCTCCGGGGCCACGGAGCACGGCGGCTTCGCCGGGGCGGGCATCCGGGTTATCGCCCAGAAATGCATCCGACAGCGAAATTATCCTCCCGAAGGGCCTGGCCCGCAAGAGTGCGCCCAACAAACAAAAAAGGGCGCCATCGGCGCCCTTGAACTCTTTGCATCGGTAAGTCTCAGCTATCCAGGAAGCTGCGCAGCTTGCGCGACCTGCTCGGGTGCTTGAGCTTGCGCAGCGCCTTGGCTTCGATCTGGCGGATACGCTCGCGGGTAACCGAGAACTGCTGGCCGACTTCTTCCAGCGTGTGGTCGGTGTTCATGCCGATACCGAAGCGCATTCTGAGCACGCGCTCCTCGCGCGGCGTCAGCGAGGCCAGCACGCGCGTGGTGGTCTCGCGCAAATTGGCCTGGATCGCCGCGTCGATCGGCAGGATCGCCATCTTGTCCTCGATGAAATCGCCCAGATGCGAATCCTCCTCGTCGCCGACCGGCGTTTCGAGCGAGATCGGCTCCTTGGCGATCTTCAAGACCTTGCGCACCTTTTCGAGCGGCATGGCAAGCTTTTCGGCCAGTTCTTCCGGCGTCGGCTCGCGGCCGATCTCGTGCAGCATCTGGCGCGAGGTGCGCACGATCTTGTTGATCGTTTCGATCATGTGCACCGGAATGCGGATGGTGCGCGCCTGATCGGCGATCGAACGCGTGATCGCCTGCCGGATCCACCACGTCGCGTAGGTCGAGAACTTGTAACCACGGCGGTATTCGAATTTGTCGACCGCCTTCATCAGGCCGATATTGCCTTCCTGGATCAGGTCGAGGAACTGCAGGCCGCGATTGGTGTATTTCTTGGCGATTGAGATGACGAGGCGCAGATTGGCCTCGACCATTTCCTTCTTCGCGATCGCCGCTTCGCGCTCGCCCTTCTGCACCTGGTTGACGATCTTGCGGAATTCCAGGATCGAGATCGCCGTTTCGGTGGCGAGGTTCTGGATCTCGGCGCGCAGGTCCTTGATCGCATCCTTCTCGTTCTTGGTGAATTCCTTCCAGCCGCGCGAGGTCAGGTTGCCGATCGAGCGCGTCCAGTTCGGGTCGAGCTCGGAACCCTGATATTCCTTCAGGAACTCTTCGCGACGCACGCCGTAGCTTTCGGCGAGCCTGAGCAGCTTGCCTTCGTTCTGCACCAGGCGCTTGTTGATGTCGTAGAGCTGCTCGACCAGCGCCTCGATGCGCGCCGTGTTGAGCGACAGCGACTTCACCGCCTTGATCAGCTGGTCCTTCAGCTCCTTCAGCCGGCGATCCTGGCTGGGCGACAGCGTGCCGGCCGCGGCCAGACGGTTCTCGACCTGCTGGTCCTGCAGCTTGCGCAGCTTTTTGTAGGTGTCGGCGATAACGTCGAGCGTCTCCATCACCTGCGGGCGGAGTTCCGCTTCCATCGCGGCCAGCGACAGGCTCGCTTCGTCCTCGTCTTCGTCGTCGTCATCCGTCAGCCCACGCGTATCGGCGCCGACATTGGTGATGTCGTCTTCGTCGTCGCGCGAACGGCGCGGCTTGTCCTCGACCTTGGCTTCCTCGACGCGCTCGACCACCGGCGCCTGCTTGGCCTCGGGGCCGGCATAGGTGGCTTCGAGATCGATGATCTCACGCAGCAGGATCTTGGATTCGTTGAGTTCGTCGCGCCAGATGATGATGGCCTGGAAGGTCAGCGGGCTTTCGCACAGACCCGCGATCATCGTCTCGCGACCGGCCTCGATGCGTTTGGCGATGGCAATTTCGCCCTCGCGCGACAAAAGCTCCACCGAGCCCATCTCGCGCAGATACATGCGCACCGGATCGTCGGTGCGATCGGTCGGTTCTTTCTTGGTGGTGGTGGCGGCGACCGCGGTGCCGGTCTGCTCAGCCAGCTCGTTGGCGTCTTCCTCGGCATCGGCCGCGGTGTCGGCGGCCTCGGGCTCCTCGCCCTGCTCGTCGTCCTCGACCACGTTGATGCCCATGTCGGACAGCATCGCCATCGTGTCCTCGATCTGCTCGGAGGTCACTTCCTCTGAGGGCAGCACCGAATTCAGCTCGTCCATGGTGACATAGCCGCGCTTCTTGGCGGCCTTGATCATCTTCTTGACAGCATCATCGGAAAGGTCGAGCAGAGGGCCATCGGTGGCGCCTTCGCGTTCGGTTTCGACCTCTTCCTTTTCCTTTGTCGCCATAGTCTTTATCTTCTCCTAGCGGCCGAACTTCAAAGCCGCGTAAGCTGTCGGACCAGTCAAATCGGATGCGCTCGCTTATGAAACGCGCTTCACCGGGCCAGTAACTGCATCAACTCGTTTCGTTTGGTGTATGTCGTTGCCCCAAAACCGGGTTTCCCCTTTTTGGGCGACATCCATTAAGTCCAGATTAACCCTGATATCTGTGGCAGGCGGGCTGCCTGTCCAGTGACCAGTACCTCACATCGCTTATTTCCCGTCGACGCGGGTTCGGGTTAACGTTTCGAATCGTCCTGATTCCGCCAATCTGCCAGAAGGTCAAGCGCCTCTCGCATGATTCGCATGAAAAAAGCGAATCAATTACCCGACTTAGCCCGTTACGCGCCATTTCGACGCGCAACGACGCTTTCTCAATTCACTCGCTTCCAACTAAGCTCGCCCTGCCCTGCCCGAGGAGACGCCAAACCCTTCGATCAGCGCTTCCGTGGCTTGCACATCCTGGAATTGCGCCTGAATTTCGATCAGGTGCCGGTAGTTTTCGTCTGTGGGATCGGTGGCGAGCGCCGCTTCCGCCTGTTTCAGCTCCTTATGTAAGGTGCGCGCGCTGCGCTGCAAGTGCAGGGCCTGGCTGAAAGCATCGCGGGCATCTTCAAGGGCGGCGGTCTCCAGCGCCGGCCATTGCCGCATCCGCCGGATCAACCCGACGGCCCGCTCCCAGATCTCGGCGCAGCCGGCGCGTTCGATCGTCGCAATCACCGCCTGGCGATCATTGGCCATGTCATGCGCCATTGCATCGAGGATTGCCGCATGCAGCCGCCTCAGATCGGAGTTGGCGAGATCGAGAAACTCGATATGGGCGAAATTCTCGTCGATCAGTGCCGGATGGTTGACCAATGCGACGATGATCGTCGCCTCGCGCACCGACATCCCCTCGCCGCCGCGTTTGACCAAAGCCGACTGGCCGAGACTTTCGGTGATCGCAATGCGGCCGCCACCGCTCTTGGCGAACTGCCCGCCGGGAGCGGCTGCCTTGCCCTGGCCGCGCTGACCTGGCCGGCCGCCATCCTGACGCCCACTGCGCTGCGAGCCGAAGAAGCTCAGCACACGCTCGCGCATCTCCTGTTGATAATGATAGCGGAGACTTTCATCGCGGATGCGGCTGGTCAGTTCGCGCAGCGTCTTCTCGAGCTCGGCCCGCCGCTCCGGCGTATCGAAGACGCCGCCCGCCGTCTCACGCATCCACAAAAGGTCGACCAGCGGCCGCGCCTCGGCCAGCACGCTACGAAACGCATCCGGTCCTTCGGCCTTGACGAGGTCGTCGGGATCCTTGCCTTCCGGCAGCAGCGCGAAGCGCGCCGAGCGCCCCGCCTGCACCGACGGCAGCGCCATGTCGGCGGCCCGCCACGCCGCCTTCAGCCCGGCCTTGTCGCCGTCGAAGCATAACATCGGCTCCGGCGCCATGCGCCACAGCAGCTCGAGCTGGTTCTCGGTAAGCGCGGTGCCGAGCGGCGCCACGACATTCTCGAAGCCGGCCTGTGCCAGCGCGATGACATCCATATAGCCTTCGACGGCGATGACCGTGCCGCCCTTGGCCAAGGCCTTGCGGGCGCGGGCGAAATTATAAAGCACGTTGCCCTTGTGGAAGAGCTCGGTGTCGGGCGAGTTCATGTATTTGGCCAGCGCATCGGGCTGCAGCGCGCGGCCGCCAAAGGCGATGATCTTCCCCCTGGAATCCGGGATCGGAAACATGATGCGGTCGCGGAACCAGTCATAGGAAACCGGGATGTCGTCGCCGTGGCGCACCAGTCCGCAGGCCTCGATATCGGCTTTCGGCACGCCCCTGGCGGCGAGATGCTCCTTCAGCGCATTGCGGCTGTCGGGCGCAAAACCGAGCCGGAACGATTGCTGCGTCGCCGGCGTCAGGCCGCGGTCGCGCAGATAGGCACGCGCCTTGGCGCCTTCCGGTCCCTGCAGCCGTTCCTGGAAGAAGGCGGTCGCCATCTCCATGACGTCGGTCAGGCTGGCGCGTTCCTTTTCGCGCCGCTCCTCCTGCGCATCGCGGACCGGCATCGGCACCCCGGCCATGTCGGCGATCTTCTCGACCGCCTCGGGAAAGCTCATCCCGTCCAGTTCGGTGAGGAACTTGAAATGATCGCCCGAGACCGAACAGCCGAAACAATGGTAGCGGCCCTTCTTGTCCTCGCAGTGGAAGGAAGGGCTCTTCTCGCCATGAAACGGGCAGCACGCCCAATAGTCGCCGCGTGGTGCGTTGGTCTTCTTGCGGTCCCACGCGACGCGCTGGCCGATCACCGATGAAATCGGCACGCGGTCGCGTATCTCGTCGAGGAAGGCGGGTGGAAAGCGCATCGGGGAACTCGTTTCCCGATTATATAATCACGCCCGCGAAATCCGACGACCCTTAATGCGGGCCATACCCGGTTTCCACAGGCAAAAAGAAAGGCGGCCGTAGCGGGCCGCCTCCCTTTTCAATGTCCGGCAGGTGCCGATTAATGCGCGGCAAGCGCGCCGAAGATGACGCCGGAGAGGATGCCGACCAGCACATAGTCGTTGCCGACGCGGATCCATTCCTGGCCGCGGCCGGGGCGATGCAGGCCGTAGCGGCCATAGTCGCGGATCGGCTGATGGCGCTTCCAGCCGGAATATTTCTGGCCATGCCGCCAGTTGTTGCGCTTCACGACGACGACCTTCTTCTTGTAAACACGCTTCCTCACATCGCTGTGGTGGCCGGGCTTCTGCCAGTCGACCTGGCTGTAGTTCGACTGCGGCGCGTTCGGCGCATTCAGCGGTGCGGCCTGGCCGGTGAGCGACGTGGCGGCCAGCATCGAGAAAGCGAGTGCGGAAAGGACGATGCGTTTCATGAGAAGTCTCCTTGGTTGTCGATATCGAAGCAGTAGCTGCCCATCGATGAACCGAAACTGAACGCACGCATTACAATTATGTAATGGATTCCTTGATTTACCCAAGGAAGCTGAACATGATCGCAAAGGCAGGAGCCAGTCGCACCGCAAACTCGGCCTATCCGCCGCTTCGCGCCCGCCCCGCGATGCAACCATTTGCGCGTCCGTCCATTTTCCGACACCGCTTGTCGCGCGGCAACGGCCCTTGAAATCGACAAGATTTTATTATCCGGCTAAAATATTCGAGCTATTATAAGTCACCGCCATGAACATGATTCGTTCCCTCGTTTTTCCTTCTGATCGCCACGCAAAACAGGGCGGGCGCCCTGTTTGCATGCGGGGGACGAAATGAGCGGGTCCGTCGTCCTTCTGCATCTGGCCGGCGCCGTGGCGCTGATGCTGTTTGCCACCCGCATGGTGAAGACCGGCGTTGAACGCGCCTATGGCGACGTGCTGCGCCATCGCCTCCGCGCCACCATGCGCAATCCGATCATGGCGGTGCTGGCCGGCACCGGCCTTGCCATCGCCCTGCAGAGCTCCACCGCCGTCACGCTGCTGGTCGGCTCCTTCGCCGGCTCTGGCATCGTCTCGGGCGCCGCGGGCCAATTGGCGGTGCGCGGCGCCGAGATCGGCTCGGCGCTGGTGGTCAAGCTGCTGACCTTCGACCTCACCTTGCTGGTGCCGCTGTGCCTGATCACCGGCACGGTCATGTTCATGGCCACCGAACGGCGCGACTGGCGCCAGTCCGGCCGCATCCTGGTCGGCATCGGCCTTCTGATCCTGTCGCTGGAGATGATCGGCCAGGCATCGGAGCCCCTGCGCAACAGCCAGCTCATGCCGGTCATCATCAACTACTTCTCGACCGATTCCATCACCGCCTATCTGCTGGCGGCACTGATCACCTGGCTGTTCCAGTCGAGCATCGCGGCGGTGCTGTTGATGGCGACGCTGGCAGGCCGTGGCCTGATCACGCCCGAACTTGGCGTCGTTCTCATCCTTGGCGTCAACCTCGGCTCCTCGATCATCGCGCCGATGCTGACCCGCTCGTCGAGCCCCGAAGTGCGCGTCGTGCCGATCGGCAATCTCCTGATGCGCGGGCTTGGCTCGCTGGTCATGCTGATCCTGGTCATGATCTTCAGGCCGCACTTCGCCTTTCTCGGTTCGACGGCGGCGGACCAGATCGTCAATGCCCACATCCTGTTCAATGTGCTGATCCTGCTCGCCGGCCTGCCGCTGGCAGGCTTCGTCTACCGCGCTTCGGAGAAGATCGTCGCACTTGGCACCAAGCCCGTGCCGGCCGCCTCGCTTGACGTCGTCGAGCTGTCCGCGCTCAACGAAAGCGCGCTCGACGTGCCGAGCCAGGCGCTGGCCAATGCCACCCGCGAGGTGGTGCGGGTCTGCGAGACGATCGAGATCATGCTCAAGCGTATCATCGAACTCTATGAAAGTGCCGACGCCGACAAGATCAAGGCGCTGGCCGCACTCGACGACCGCGTCGACCGCAAGCACGCCGCGATCAAGCTCTACCTCGCCAAACTGACCAGGAACCCGCTGACCGAGGACGAGGCGCTGCGCTGCCAGGAACTGATCGGCGCCTGCGTCAAGCTCGAGCAGGTCGGCGACATCATCGTGCGCAACATGCTGGTGCATGTGAAGAAGAAGTTCGAGCGCGGACTGGAATTCACCGACGAGGGCTGGGCCGAGTTGTGCGCCTTCCATGGCTCGGTTCTGGCCAATGCGCGGCTTGCCTTCAACGTTCTGGTGTCGCGCGATCCCGAGACCGCCCGTCAGCTGGTGCTGGAAAAGGACCGGCTGCGCGACCGCGAAAAGGAAACCAGCGCCAGCCATTTCGTGCGGCTGCGCGACGGCACCGCCAAGAGCGTCGAAACCAGCTCGATCCATCTCGACACCATCCGCGACCTGAAACAGATCAATTCGCTGCTGGCCTCGATGGCCTATCCGGTGCTTGAAGAGCGCGGCCTGCTGACGGGGTCGCGGTTGAAGGCGAGCTGAGAAGCGCCACTTTCCCTTCTCCCCAGGGGAGAAGGGAAGCGGCTGCTCGCATCCAATTCAAGAAAAACCTAAACTCGCGACAAAAATTTCTGGATTGCCCGCAAAGCCCATCCGTGGTTTGAGGCGCTTCCAGCTAAGGCTTCCCCATGTCGCTTCCGCTCATCGCCCTGTTCATCGCCGCCTTTGCCTTCGGCACCACCGAATTCGTCATTGCCGGCGTGCTGCCGCAGGTGGCGCAAGGCCTGGGCGTCTCGGTTCCCTCCGCCGGCTATCTCGTCTCCGGCTATGCCGGCGGCATCGCCATCGGCGGCCCGCTGCTGGCGCTCGCCACCAAGTCATTGTCGCGCAAGACCTTGCTGCTCGGCCTCGCCATCGCCTTCACCATTGGCCAGGCGGCTTGCGCGCTGGCGCCCGATTTCACCTCGATGCTTCTGTTGCGCATTGCCGTGGCGGTCGCGCATGGCGCCTATTTCGGCGTCGCCATGGTCGTCGCCGTCGGTCTCGTGCGCGAGGACCAGCGCGGCATGGCTGTCGCCGTCATCCTGTCCGGCCTCACCGTCTCCAACGTCATCGGCGTGCCGGCCGGCACCGCGATCGGCAACATCTGGGGCTGGCGTGCGACTTTCTGGGTGATGTGCGCGCTGGGTGTCGCGGCAACGCTTGCCATGGCAGCCCTTTTGCCGCGCACCACCGGCTCATCGGCCAAGCCCGCCGGTTTCGCCCGCGAGGTCCGCGTGCTGGCCCGCCAGCAGGTCTGGACATCGCTGATCCTGATGCTGATGCTGATGATCGGCCAGTTCGGCCTGTTCACCTACATCACGCCGACACTGCTCGAAGTCACCGGTCTCGACGAGAACCTGGTGCCGTGGGTGCTGCTGCTCAACGGCGTCGGCGCAACCCTTGGAGTCTTCCTCGGCGGCAAGCTCTCCGACTGGAAGCTGATGCCGTCATTGATCACCATGCAGGCCCTGCAGGCGGTGACGCTTGGCGTGATCTATGCCGTCAGCCCCTATCCCCTGCCGATGGTTGTGGCGATCGTCATCTGGGGCGGTCTCAACTTCGCCATCGGCACGCCGATCCAGACCCGCATCCTGGCCTGGACCGCGGACGCCTCGAACCTTGCCTCGTCGCTCATTCCCTCCGGCTTCAATGTCGGCATCGCGCTGGCCGCTTCGTTGGGCGCCGCGATGCTGAACAGCGGCTATGGCTACCGCAGCCTGCCGCTGCTGGGCGCCATCGCCATGCTGGTTGCCGTGGCAGTGGCGCTCGCCTCTTATGTCTGGGAAGGGCGCAGCAACGCCACGCCGCCGCTGACAGCCCCAGCCGAGTAGATCACGATCCGGAAAAGTGGACGCCGGTTTTCCGAAAAGATCGCGATCAACCAAAAACACTTCACCCGCGCCAGCGCAGCAGGCGCATGGCGTTGGCGGTGACCAGCACGGTCGCGCCGGTATCGGCCAGGATCGCCGGCCACAGGCCGGTGATGCCCAAAATGGTGGTGACCAGGAACACCGCCTTCAGCCCCAGCGCCACGGTGATGTTCTGGCCGATATTGGCCATCACCGCCCGCGACAGTTTCACCATACGCGCGATGTCCATGACGCGGCCGTGCAGGATCGCCGCGTCCGCGGTCTCCAGCGCCACGTCGGTGCCGCCGCCCATGGCAATGCCGATATCGGCGGCCGCGAGCGCCGGCGCGTCGTTGATGCCGTCGCCGACCTTGGCGACCTTGAAACCCTCGCGCTGCAATTCGCCGACGATGCGCTGCTTGTCCTGGGGCAACAGCTCCGCCCGCGCCTCGATGCCGAGCGAAGCGGCGATGGCTTGCGCCGTGCGGCGGTTGTCGCCGGTCAGCATCACTGCGCGGATGCTCTCGGCCTTCAGCGCCGCGATCCCGGCCGCAGCATCCGGCCGCGGCTCGTCGCGCATGGCAATCAGCCCGGCCACCACGCCATCGGCGACGAGCACTGACACCGTCTTGCCCTGGCCGTTGAAGCTGTCGACGACGAGGCGCTGCGCTTGCGTCATGTCGGCGCGTTCGCCCGCCGCCTGGCCGGAGCCGAGGAAGACGGCGACGCCGCCAACGCTGCCCTCGACACCCTTGCCCGAGATTGCCTTCGCCGCGAGAGCCGGCGGCACCGGCGCCTTGTCGGCCTTGGCCCGGTCCAGGATCGCCATCGCCAACGGATGGCTGGAGCCCTGCTCCAGTGCTGCCGCCAGCGCCAGCACGGTGCGTTCATCCCTTCCATACGCCACGATGTCGGTGACGACAGGCTTGCCTGCGGTCAGCGTACCGGTCTTGTCGAAGGTGACCGCCGTGAGCCGGCGAAAGCCTTCCAGCACCGCACCGCCTTTCATCAACAGGCCACGCCGCGCGCCGGTCGCCAGGCCCGCGGCGATCGCCGCCGGGGTCGAGATGACCAGCGCGCAGGGGCAGCCGATCAGCAGGATCGCAAGGCCCTTGTAGATCCATTCGTTCCAGTCGCCGCCGGCAAGCAGCGGCGGCAACAATGCCACCAGCGCACCGACCGCCAGCACCGCCGGCGTGTAGGTGCGCGAGAAGCGGTCGATGAAGCGCTCGGTCGGCGCCTTGGCCTCATGCGCCTCCTCCACCAGCCGCACGATTCGGGCGATGGTGTTGTCGGAAGCGGCCGCCGTCACCCGCACCTTGAGCACGCCGTCGATGCTGATCGTGCCGGCAAAGACGGCGTCAGCGACGCCCTTGCGCTTGGGCGTGCTCTCGCCGGTCACCGGCGCCTCGTCGATTTCGCTCGCGCCCTCGATGATCTCGCCATCGGCCGGGATGCGGTCGCCCGGCCGCACCAGGATGATGTCGCCGACCGCAAGGTCTTCGGCGGGACACTCCGATGTGCCGCCTGCGCGCTCGACCAAGCCCGTCTTCGGCACCAGATCGGCAAGTCCCTGGATGCTCGCCCGCGCCCGGCCGGCGGCGACACCCTCCAGAAGCTCGCCGATCAGGAAGAGCACCACCACGGCGGCGGCCTCTTCAGTGGCACCGATCATCACGGCGCCTATCGCCGCGATGGTCATCAGCATCTCGATCGAAAACGGCGTGCCGGCCAATGCCGCCATCAGCGCGCGCCGTGCGATCGGCACCAGGCCGACCAACAGCGCGGCCAGGAACACCCCGCGTTCCGCCACCGGGAACAGATGGCCGATGCCGTATGCGGCGAGAAGCGCTGCCGCGCAGGCGAGCGTCAGCACCGCCCGGCGGGAACGCCACCACGCCTGCCCCGTCTCGGAATGGCCATGATCGGGATCGGGATCGTGGATCGCATGATCGTGGCCTTCATGGTCATTGTGCACGTAATCGGCGTGCGCCTTGTCTAACATCGGCGATACATGTGCCTCGGCCCTGACGATGCCGTAGCCGAGCCGAGCAACCTGCTGCAGCACCCTGCCTTCCGGCAACGCGCCGCCATGGCTGACCGTCATGCTGGCACCGGTCACCGAAACCGAGACATCGGCGACGCCGTCTAGGCGACGCACCGCCGTATCGATCTTGGTTGCGCAAGAGGCGCAATCCATGCCGCCGATCTTGAACCGCGTCTGCCTTATTTTTACCTGGTCGAGGGGCGCCGTCATCACATCACCTGTCTGTCTTGCCCGCGCGGCGTCGCCGCATGGTCTTGAACGCTGATGTCAGGCACTGTAATTGCTCTAGTCACTAGAGCTTCAAGAGGCAATTCATGTTTTCGATTGGTGATCTCTCGCGCCGCACCGGGGTCAAGGTGCCGACCATCCGCTACTACGAGCAGATGGGCCTTGTTGCCGCACCCGAGCGCTCGGAAGGCAACCAGCGCCGCTATTCCAGGCAGGAGCTGGAGCGGTTGGCCTTCATCCGCCACGCCCGCGATCTCGGTTTCGCCGTCGAGGACATCCGCTCTCTGATCGATTTGAGCGGCCACCCCGAGCAACCCTGCGGCCACGCCGACAAGATCGCCGAGGAGCAACTGATCTCGGTGCGGGAAAAGATTGCCCAGTTGAAGCGGCTCGAGGCCGAGCTCGAACGCATCGCCACGTGCTGCAATGGCCAGACGGTCGGCGACTGCTACGTCATCCGCGCGCTATCGGATCATGCGCTGTGCGCCGATGAGCATGGTTGAGATACATCCTACAGCTCGATCCGGAACCGCAAGCTTTCCGCTCCGCCATAGGCGGCGTCCTCGAAAAAGCGTTCGACGAGCTTGCCGCTATTGGCCAGGATCACCTTGTGCGAGGCCGGATTGCCCGGTTTGGCGGTGATCTCGACGTGAGCCAGGCCGACCGCCCTCGCCTCCTCCAGCATCAGGCGCAGCGCCTGTGTAGCGTAGCCGCGCCGCCGCTTCCACGGCACCACCGCATAGCCGATATGGCCGAGCACATGCGGCGGCAGGTCCGACGTGCCCTTCTGCCAGCGAAAGCCGATCGAGCCCGACGCCTCGCCGTCCCAGATCCAGCGGCGGAAGCCCGGCAGGCGCGGCACTTTTTTGCCGTCGGGCAAGGTGATCGGACCGCCCCTGGCCTGGGGATCATCGAGGTCGGCGAGAAAAGCCACGGGATCCCTTTCGATTGCCGCAAGCTGCTCGCGCGTCGCTTCCAGCAATCGCACATTGTCCGGCGACCAGCCGCGTTCGAGTGCCGCCTTGTAGGACGGCAGATGTTCGAACGCGGGTTTGACGATTTCGATCATGGTGCACCGGTGCAGACGCGATGCCCACAAAATAGCATGCTTGACCAGGGAGGCACGGTCCACCAAAGCGCGGCCCCATACGACAAAGGCCGCGCTCCCATCACTGGAAACGCGGCCCTGGCGTTGTGTCCTTGGGAGGACCGGCGATCCGGCGCGGCCGCGCCGGAGCACCTTTAGCGATCTCAGGCGATGTCGAAGCGGTCGGCGTTCATCACCTTGGTCCATGCCGCAACGAAATCCCTGGTGAATTTCGCCTTGGCGTCCGCCGACCCGTAGACCTCGGCAAGCGCGCGCAATTGGGCGTGCGAGCCGAAGATCAGGTCGGCACGGGTGCCGGTCCACTTGACCGCCTTGGTGTTGCGGTCACGCGCCTCGTAGACTTCGTCGGAGCCGGCGGCCGGATCCCAGACCGTGTTCATGCTGAGCAGGTTGACGAAGAAGTCGTTGGTCAACGTACCCGGCCGGTCGGTGAACACGCCGTGCTTCGAGTTGGCCGTGTTGGCGCCGAGCACACGAAGACCGCCGACCAGCACCGTCATTTCGGGTGCGGTCAGCGACAGCAATTGCGCCCGGTCGACCAGCATGGCTTCGACCGACATCGGCTGCTTGCCCCTGACATAGTTGCGGAAGCCATCGACTTTCGGCTCGAGCGCGGCAAAGGAATGGACATCCGTCTGTTCCTGCGAAGCATCCATGCGACCCGGCGTGAACGGCACCTTGGCCTCGTGGCCGCCATCCTTCGCCGCCTTCTCGACAGCGGCGACACCGCCGAGAACGATGAGGTCGGCCAGCGAGATCTTTTTCCCGCCGGTCTGTGCCGCGTTGAACTCCTTCTGGATGGCTTCCAGCCTGGCCAGCACCTTCGACAGTTCCGCCGGCTGGTTGACCTCCCAATCCTTCTGCGGCGCCAGCCGGATACGTGCACCATTGGCACCACCGCGCTTGTCGGAATTGCGGAACGTCGAGGCCGAGGCCCACGCCGTCGAGACCAATTCGGAAACCGACAGGCCCGATGCCAGGATCTTCGCCTTCAGCGACGCAATGTCCTGCTCGCTGACCAGTTCGTGGTCGACCGCGGGGATCGGATCCTGCCAGATCAGTTCTTCCTTGGGCACGAGCGGGCCGAGATAGCGAACGACCGGACCCATGTCGCGATGGGTCAGCTTGAACCATGCGCGGGCAAAGGCGTCGGCGAACTGGTCCGGATGCTCATGGAAGCGCCGCGAGATCTTCTCGTAGGCCGGATCGACCCGCAGCGCGAGATCGGTCGTCAGCATGGCAGGCGCGCGGCGCTTGGACGGATCGTGGGCATCCGGCACGGTGCCGGCACCGGCGCCGCCCTTCGGCGTCCACTGATGGGCGCCCGCAGGGCTCGTGGTCAGCTCCCATTCGAAGTTGAACAGATTGTCGAAGAAGTTGTTGCTCCACTTGGTCGGCGTCGTGGTCCAGGTCACCTCGAGGCCCGAGGTGATGGCATCGCCGGCGATGCCCGTGGCATGCTTGCTCGACCAGCCGAGGCCCTGCGCCTCGATGCCGGCGCCTTCCGGCTCCGCACCCACAAGCGAGGCATCGCCGGCGCCGTGGGTTTTGCCGAAGGTGTGGCCGCCGGCGATCAGCGCCACGGTCTCCTCGTCGTTCATGGCCATGCGGCCGAACGTCTCGCGAATATCGCGTGCCGAGGCCAGCGGATCCGGCTTACCGTTCGGCCCTTCCGGATTGACATAGATCAGACCCATCTGGACGGCGCCGAGATGGCCCTGGAGTTCGCGGTCGCCGGAGTAGCGCTTGTCGTCGAGCCACTTGGTTTCCGAACCCCAATCGACGTCCTGTTCGGGTTCCCAGACGTCGGCGCGGCCGCCAGCAAAACCGAAGGTCTTGAAGCCCATCGATTCCAGCGCGACGTTGCCGGTGAGGATCAGCAGGTCGGCCCAGGAGATCTTGCGCCCATATTTCTGCTTGACCGGCCACAGCAGCCGGCGCGCCTTGTCGAGATTGGCATTGTCCGGCCAGCTGTTGAGCGGAGCAAAACGCTGCTGGCCGGCCCCGGCGCCGCCACGGCCGTCGCCGATGCGGTAGGTGCCGGCACTGTGCCAGGCCATGCGGATGAACAGCGGCCCGTAATGGCCGAAGTCGGCCGGCCACCAATCCTGCGAATCCGTCATCACCTGGTGCAGGTCCTTGATCACCGCATCGAGATCGAGCGACTTGAATTCCTCGGCATAGTCGAACTCTTCGCCCATCGGGTCCGAAAGGTTCGACTGCTGATGCAGAACGCCAAGGTCCAGTTGGTTCGGCCACCAGTCACGGTTCGTCCTGCTGGAGGATCCGTGCGCAACGGGGCATTTGCCGGCACTGGGATCATCGGTCTGTGCGTCCATGTTCTTCTCTCCGATCGTGGCTGTGTTGAGCTGTTCAACTGCTGCGTGAACAGGGACACAAAAATGTCCCTGTAGGCGGTCCGTTTCATGGCTGGCGCGATGACCTGAGCCCGATACGCGACCGAATATGTTGGATGTCCTGTTGCTGCGGGCATGCGCCTCACCAGGCGGTCCCGGCTGCTCCTCATCTTCGTTACGACTCCTATAGCAAAGCCGCTTGATTAATTTAAGTTGGATTTCCTGATTGCAGCGATAAGATGACATTATGACAAACCTGACGCTGAAGCAGCTGCGTTATTTCGAGGCGCTGGCCCGGCACAATCATTTCGGCCGCGCCGCCGATGCCTGCTCGATCTCGCAGCCCGCCATCTCGGTGCAGATCCGGGAGTTGGAGGAAACGCTGGGCACGGAGCTTTTCCAAAGAGGCCCACGCCAGGTCCGGCTGACCAATTTCGGCGAGGAATTCGCCTTGCGCGTCCGCGACATCCTGCGCTCGGTGGATGAGCTGACGGATCTGGCCCGCGCCTCGCGCGACCGGCTGGTGGGACGGTTGCGCATCGGCGTGATCCCGACGATCGCACCCTACCTTCTGCCTGCCATCATCGGCAACCTCGCCCGCATGCATGACGGGCTCGATATCCACGTGCGCGAAACGCAAACGCAGAAGCTGATCCAGGAACTGGCCGACGGCCGGCTCGACGCGGCCATCGTCGCCTTGCCGGTGTCGGAACCCTCGCTGACGGAAATCGTGCTGTTTGCCGAGAACTTCGTGCTGGTCCGGCCCGGCGAGGACGAGGGAAAGCCGGTCCCCAACCGCGAAATGCTGCGCGAGATGCGGCTGCTTCTGCTGGAGGAAGGCCATTGTTTTCGCGACCAGGCGCTGTCGTTCTGCAACATGCATTCGGCGCGGCCAAGGGAGTTGCTGGACGGCAGCTCGCTGTCGACCCTGGTGCAAATGGTCGGCGCCGGTGTCGGCGTCACCTTGATTCCCGAAATGGCCGTGCCGGTGGAGACGCGCTCGGCGGCGGTGTCTGTCGCCCACTTTGCCAACCCCCAACCGTCGCGGACGATCGGCATGATCTGGCGCAAGACAAGTCCGATCGCCAAACAGCTGCTGCTTATATCCGAAGTGGTTCGCCAGGCGGCCGATACGTTGCGGGCGCAGCACGGCTCGGCATTGCTTGCGCAGCCCGTGAATCTGCCGGCAGCCGCTCAATGAAGGCTTGGCTGACCGGATCGTCAGCCTGCCGCGTGGATTCGGATTTCGCCCTTGTTCAGGAAGCAGGTCTTGTTGAACAGCGACAGATCCAGAGGGTTCGGCAACCGCACATCGCCGATATCGGGAACCGGCTTCTGCGCCGGGTCGTAGGACCGGTCGATCTGCGAGATGAAGACGAGGATCAATCCCCTGTCGCCGGCAAACGCCTTCAGCGTGCGAACCTGCGCCATCAGCTCCGGATTTTGCCGCTTCTGGTCGAGCAGTTGCAGATAGTCGATCACCACCAGCGTGCCGCGCGGCGCCGAGCCCAATGCCCTGACGATATAGTCGGCGCTGATGGCGTCGGAATTGTCGAACACGAACCGGTCGTTGAACTGCACCGGGTCTGCCCCGATGGCTCGAAACCGGTCGAGCACATCCCGCTGCGTATACTCCAGCGTGAAGAACACGCCCCGACTGCCGGACTTCATGGCTTCGATTGCCAGTTCGAGACTCATCAGCGTCTTGCCGTGGCCGGGTCGTGCACCGACCAGGACCAGATCGCCGGGCGCAAGTTGCGCAAACAGTGTGCCGGCAGGCGCCGCCCCGGCTGCCTTGGCCGCAAGCAGGCTCCAACTGGCGAAGCCTTCCCGTACTGCAACGCGATCAAGCGCTTCGTGGAGCGGAATTTTGGCCTCGCGGGACAAAAGCCTGGCTTGACGCTTCAGATGATAGACGGGCGCGGACAGTTTCATGACAAACCTCCTGGTGCGAGCCGTTTTCGCAACCCCTCCTTATGCCAAGCGCTCGAACAGTTGGTTCGGTGATGAGAGAGCCCTGCATGGATGATGCTTTCCCGGCGGAGGGAGGGGGCGTGGGCCACGCCAGAATCAGATGATAGCTCAATGCCTGCGTATCGAAAATCGCGGACCTCTAGAGAATAGGTTCCGAACCCGCGGCTTTTCGCGATAGGAATTTTTTCTTGACTCCCTGCACTCAGCTATGGTACATATTTGTCCATGGTGCTGATTTGCGCCAATGGCCCGCCGCACAGGCGGGTTTTTCGTTTGATGCTCCGTCAGCCAACGCGCCGACGAGCTCGAAGAAACCCGCCAACCCGAGTTTGTTGCCCTGCTTCAAGGATGCGAAGACGTCCGCCGCAAGCCTGGAGCCAGCATGTCGGCGTAGGCGTTTGCATGCATCGACCTGCTTTACGGATCTTCATGCGGGTACGCTAAACAAGATGTGTTTCGCCTGATAATGCGAGGCCATCTATGATCGATTCTCGCGGCAATACCGCAAGAAATAGCCATTCGCTTCGACAGGAGAATTGATCCGTGCGGTTGAGATCTGTTTGTCTGGGCGTCGTCGCCAGCTTTTTCGTCGCCGTCATCGCCGTGACGGTGTCGGCTCGATCCTTTGCCGCATCATCTGACGTTCCGGCCTGGCTGCAGGCTCATGTCGGCAACAGCGACGGCCAGATCTCACAGATTGTCCTCGAACGAGCCCGCGCGCTTTATCGGAAGAAGGTCGCCCAAGGGGCCGTCAAGAACCCCTGCTACTTCGCCTTGGATGCGACACGCCCCAGCGATCTGGGCAATGGCGTGCTCGGCCGCCGCTACTACGTCATCTGCGAGGCCAGCGAGTCCTTCCGCGCGATTTCGTCGGGTCATGGCAGCGGGCGGAATCTGAAGGGCGTCGTCGATTTTTCGAATGGCAAGCGGTGCGCTAGGAACTTCGGCAATGCGATGGATTCATCGTTGACGGCCGGCGGCGCCTATATGACCCGCGAGGCGAAAACCTCGTTCAAGGGTTATTACCGCACTGGTGCGAAACGGGACGTGGCTTTCCAGCGCACCTTCATCCAGTTCGACGGCGAAGGCGAAGCCGCGAACGCCAGGCAGCGGGTGATCGGCGGCCACGCGGCCCAGGTGCTGCACGGCCTGTGCCTGCGCAAAAATCCGAACAGCTCGCATGCCGACCATGACGGCTTCGTGCCGTTCGGCAAGCTGGTGGATTATGCCGGCGGTCGCAGCAATGGCTGCACCAGTTGGTCGCCGGCGGATGCGCAGCAGATTATCCCGATGGTCAAGGACAATCCGACGACGCTCTACATCTACCCGGAATCGCGCGACATCGCCGCGGTCGCAGCCAACCATTCACAGCCGGGCACCTATTGGAACGCGTCCTGCCTGAAGGAAATCGGCACACCGAAATTCTGGCCGCGAAAGACCCTCGAGCCGATCATCGCCCAATACAGGAAGGATCATCCGGCACCGCCGCCGCAGCCAGTGCCGATTTGCACGCAGCCGTGACGTCCGCTTCGGCATGCGAACCATGCGCATTGATCAGCAACCCGTCGTGAACCGGTATCGATCCCGATCTCCGAGGTTTGCCAGCGTCTGACTCCCCGCGCGTCGTCGATGTCGGTAGCCAAAGGCTGGGATAGGTTCATTTGTAACCTCGGCGCGTTGGTCCCCAGAGACAACGCGCGCCCATGGCGCGGGCGGCCGCCGCCGGACCAAGGGTACCCGCGGCAGGAAGGAAGCGGCACAGAAGGCTGCCAGAACGCGAACACATCACGCTTACATTGAACGTCTTCTTCGAGGACTGGCGCTCCGGGTGACGACTATGATCGAGACATGGGTAATCGCCTGCGCCTCGCACTTTCCCGCCCGCGTTGTATGTCGCGAACGGATCGGGAGTGGCTGAATGCTCCCGGCGAGGAGAGTTCCCGGTGCCGTGTCCAGGCCGATTGGTTGGAACCAACGGCCTGCTCTCCAGTTAGAAAGCCAGCAAGTCTGGTTGTAGCCTTGCCGCCATGTGACCGACGGTTTCAAGGCCGCCGATTGAGCTTCGGAAGCGTGGAGAGCACGCTTGATGGAGAAAATCATGAACCAATGGTCAAACGCCAAGCTCTGTGACGTAGCAAATCTGGTCCTCGGAGCAATTCTCTTCTTCTCTCCATGGATATTCGCCTTCGCGGCGGGGACACAGTCCCAGAATGCCATGGGCAGCGGCATCGTGATTGTCGTGCTTTCGGTTGCCGCCCTCTTCGCCTTTGCTGTCTGGGAGGAATGGCTGAACCTCGTTGTGGGTCTTTGGGTAGTCGTGTCTCCCTGGGTGCTTGGATTCCAGGCAACCACAGCCATGGGCGTGCATGTTGTAATCGGCGTTCTGGTCGCGGTGCTGGCTGCGATCGAGCTGTGGATGATGAACCAGAACCCGCCGACGCAGTCTACGGCCTAGCAGGACTGGGCGTCCTTGCGGCGGCCTGATCGTGACGGATTGGCCGCCGACAAATTGGCATCCCGCTGGGTCGCCGATGACGGTGGAAAATCATCTGACGGTGGCCCCCCGGGAGGCCAGCGTGCCTGCCGCCGCAACCTCGGCTGCACAGCCGCTGACGACAGCCCTGCAGAAAGCGTCGCCGAAAGCCAGACAACAGGAGGTATGCCGACATGAAAGCAATCCGCATCCACGCTTTTGGCGGACCTGAGGTCCTTTCGATCGATCAGGTCCCCTCGCCTCAGCCGCTAGACGACGAGGTTGTGCTCAGGGTCCGCGCCGCAAGCGTCAATCCGATCGACTACAAGACCCGCGAAGGGTCGGTGAGCGAGACCCTGCCGGTCACGCTCGGGCGCGACGTATCCGGCACGGTGGAAATATGCGGTACGCGGGCGCATACGTTGAAGAAGGGCGACCCGTTGTTTGCGATGCTTGGTCATGACCGGGGCGGCAATGCCGAATATGTCGTGGTCAAGGCGACGGAGCCGGCTGCCAAACCGGATCGTCTAAGCCATGTCGAAGCCGCGGCGGTGCCGCTTGCCGGCATCACCGCATGGCAAGGCCTTTTCGATCATGGCGGCCTCAAATCCGGACAACGGGTTCTCATCCATGGCGGCGCCGGCGGCGTCGGTCATCTGGCGATCCAGCTGGCCAAGGCCGCGGGCGCGTTCGTCGCGACAACCGTTTCCGCCGAGGACGTCGTTTTCGTGCGTGAGCTTGGCGCCGATCAGACGGTCGACTACAAGAATCAGCGTTTCGAAGAGGTCGTCGATGCGGTCGACCTGGTGTTCGATCTTGTCGCGGGCGACACGCAGGAGCGCTCCTGGGAGGTGCTCAAGCCTGGCGGGACGCTCGTTTCCACGCTTTCCCAACCGTCGCAGGAAAAGGCAAACTTGCGTCGGGCGCGTGGCGTCTCCTACCTGGCCGAGCCGAATGCGGCGCATCTTGCCGAGATCGGCCGCCTCATCGAGGCCGGCAAGGTCACCCCCTTCGTGCAAGCCACCTACCCGCTTGGAGAGGTCGCCAAAGCGGAAGAACGGCTGGAAAATGAGCATGTGCGTGGCAAGATCGTGCTTGAGGTTTCCGCCTAGCGCGAGTTGATGCTCCTGCCCTCTCGAACGGGTTATCCGATCCGCGCCTTGCCGTCGCTGTCCGGCACGTTTGGAAACAGCACCTTCAGCTTGTGTTCCGCGCTTGCCCAACTGCGCCTGTGATGTTGCCACAGGCACCAGTTGCTCACCGCAAAAGCTAGAATGCCGACAGTCACGGCGAGACTGACCGTCGAGCCAACGACGACCTTGAGCATCACGCCGGCAAAGACACCGGCGATGGCACCGTTGACGACATTCACCATCCCTGCGGTTCCGGCGAACGCTTGCCAGGACCTTGGCTTGAGGCCGAC
This sequence comes from Mesorhizobium sp. WSM1293, assembly GCF_000513875.1. NCBI lineage: Bacteria > Pseudomonadati > Pseudomonadota > Alphaproteobacteria > Hyphomicrobiales > Phyllobacteriaceae > Mesorhizobium > Mesorhizobium sp. WSM1293. The sequence continues at coordinate 37,548 of NZ_AZUV01000011.1, forward strand.
ATCGGCCAGCAGAGCCGTTTGGTTGTCATGGGTGGAGTGAACCAGATAGCGCGCCATCGAAGGGGTGAGCTCGGTGTAGCAGTGCCTGATGCGTGCCATGCCGCGGGCGTGGACCATGTCTTCGATGGCCACCTGCACAGCCCTGACGAATGTCACCAGCCCAATGAAGTAGAGGCACGGCAACAGGATCAGGCTGAACAGCATGAAAGGAAGCCCCATCCTCGTCACCTGGGCCACGAAAGCAAGGGCGATCGTGGCGCTGGATACCGAAGTCAGGAACAAATTTGCGCGCTGATTTGCCTCCTGAATAGTCGCCGCCCTGGCGGTCCCCAGCACCAAATGCTCCGTCGTCATCATCTGCAGGAGTTGCTGTCGGTTCTCGCCTTCAGTGGTTTTTGTCTTCCTTGCAGGCATCGCAAAAAACCCGTTGCAGGACGCGCTCCCCCCAACCAGCTCCTCAAAGCCGCCCACCCAGGAACGAACTGCTTCGGAAGGGGTTCCGGCGCAACCAAGACCACTACCGTGGATCCCGGGGCAGAGCCGGATCACAGGCCGAGCCAATTTTGTCGACAGATAGCGAAACGATTGTCCCTGAGCATCGTTTCGAAACCAGACATGAATTTGATGAGGAGGCGATGATGAGCGCTACCGGTTTGGATGTCTTTGACAGGACGCTGCAGACAACCAACATCTGGCTCGACGAGATCATGGACGATCATGGTCCGGATCGGCGAATTGCATGGCACATATTGGGCGCGGTCCTGCGGACCGTAAGGGACAGGCTGCAGATCGGGCTTGCGGCCAAACTTGGGGCGGAACTGCCGCTCCTGGTGCGCGGCGCCTATTACGACCACTACCGGCCCGCAGCCGAGCCGGACAAAACGCGCTCCCTGGAAAACTTCTCGCAGCACATCGGCGAGGAATTGAAATCGATCCGCCCCGTCGATCCCGAGGATGCAGCACGCTCGGTATTCCGAGTTCTTGCACGGCATGTTGATCTTGGCCAATCGGCTAAGGTGCGCGATGCGCTGCCGAAGGAAATCCAGGCGCTCTGGCCTGAAAGCCTCGGTGTCAAATAGAGATGGTACGAATCTGACGGCTCCCCGGACAGCCAGGCCGAGGCTGGCGCCCCTGTCGGGCGTCAGTCCCGCAAACGGTTGGCGGCATGATCCTGATGCTGCTCGGTCGCGACCTGCCTGGAGTCCAAACCGCGTTCTTTGGAATGCTGTGCCTTGTCGCGATTGGACAGAACCTTGTTTTCTTCGAGCTTGTCTTTTGGCGTCACGGTCATGGCGCCTGTGCCGGAACCCTTTCCTTGTGAACCTGCTCCGATGTGCTTCTTGCTGCCGCGTGCCATGGGCTGCCTCCAATCTATGACGAATGTTCCAGGAGCGTTGCTGGTCCGTGACGCGCTTTAGTCGTCGGCACGGTTCTTGTGATGGGCGCTTTCCTGATTCTTGCCGCGAAGCATGTTGCGGTCGTCTGGATCGACGAGGTCCGGTGTATCGGTCCTCATATCCGATCCCTTGCGCAGTGCTTCGCGTTCCGCCGCTGATCGTTTCAGATCCGCCTCGGCATCAAAATCCTTGCCGGCGTTCTTTGTGTTTTCCCGCTCTTCAATGATGCGAATTTGTTGATCGTGGGTTTTGCGTCCAGTCATCGCTTTCCTCCGGCGTGTTCGTGTCGGCGCCCGAAAGTGGTGCGTCGCCGACCGTCTCTAAGGTCGGTTACGGCGTTTGCCTGGCCGAGCCTGCCTTCGTGCTGATAATGGCAAGGTGACGGGATCGTTCCGAAAGGCGTTGAAAAGCTTCTCGCCAGATGGCTCGGCTCGGCCCGGCGCTCACATTGACGCAGGCTCCGGCTGGCGCCCGCCCTTGTGAACCGCAGCGTCCTTTGAACGCTCGGCAACCGCCGGGCTGGTGCCGGATGCCTTTGCCGTCGCGGCACTCGGCTCCGCGCAGAAATCGATGACAGCCTGGATGAACTCCGCCGGATATTCGATGTTCGACAGATGGACCGCAGGCAGCACAACCAGCTTCGCGCCGGGTACCGTCGCGGCGATCAGCTCGCTGTGGCTGGCTGCCGTCACCGTGTCGTGCCGACCGGCGATCACCAGCGTCGGCCGGGGTATCAGTGCCACGGTGCGGCGAAGGTCCGCGTCGCGAACCGCCGCGAACAGACCCGCCAGGCCCTGCCGGTCGATAGCCAGCAGCATGGCGCGAAAGTCTTCGACCACAGGCTCGTTGGCGGCAACCAGCGACGCGGGGAACCAGTTGCTCAGGAACGTCTCAGCGGTTTCCGACATGTCCGGCGCCTGGCGCACCGCAGCGATCCGCTCGTCGAAATAGCTTGCCGGCGCCAGATGCGACGAGGTGTTGCTCAGGATCAGCCGGTCGATCCGCTCGGGCGCGTGGATGCCGAGCCACTGCGCGACGAACCCGCCGAGCGACAGGCCAAGGAAATGTACGCGTTGCAGGTCGAGCGCATCGAGCAACTCGATGACGTCGCGGCCAAGCCGGTCCAGCGAATAGGCGCCGACCGGAACGCTCGATCCGCCATGGCCGCGAAAGTCGTAGCGCAGGACACGAAAATGCTTCGCCAATTCGCCGACCTGCCCATCCCACATGTGCAGCGTGGTGCCGATGGAATTCGACAGCACCAGCACCGGCTTGCTTGCGTCGCCGTCGAAGCGGTAGGCGATGCGCGTGCCGTCGCCCGTTGTGACGAAATTCAGCTCATTCATGATGAAGATTCCTTCTGGAACGTTGAACGAGACAGAGCCTAGCCGTGGAGCGATTTTGTTGATATTACAAAGATAAGACAAGCTCTGTAACAAAAATTGACATGGCCGAATTCACCCTGCACGATCTGCAATGCTTCGATGCGGTGGTCCGCACCGGCGGTTTTCAGCCTGCGGCGGCCATGCTGTATCGCTCGCACCCCGCGGTGTTCGCCGCCGTCGCCAAGCTGGAGCGACAGCTCGGCCTCGTCCTTTTGGATCGCAGCGGCTATCGCGTGCGTCCGACCGAGGCCGGGCTGTCGTTCCACCGCCGAGCGCTATCGCTGCTGCGCGAGATGGACGGTTTGCGCGTCCATGCCGCCCAGTTGGCGATGGGTGAGGAAAGCGAGATCCATGTGGTGATCGGCGACCTGTGCCCGCGCCCGCAGGTGCTGGGCATGCTCGGGCGATTCTTCGCACAGTTGCCCGGCACGCGCCTGCATCTGCACTTCGAAGCGGTGGGCGGCCCATGGGAGCGTCTCTTCGACGACGAAGCCGACCTGATCCTGCACTGGGTCGACAAGGGCGATGCGCGGGTGGAATGGGTCGATTTGTGCAAGGTGTCCTTCATTCCCGTGGTGGCGCCGGGCTTTCTGCCTCAGCGTATCGAGCAGCCGATCACCCCGGACCAGATGCAGGCACTCACCCAATGCGTCATGCGCGACAGCGCCCGCCATTCGCCACAACAAAACTATTCGCTGATCGAAGGCGCGCCGCAATGCCTCGTCGCCGACCAGGGCATGAAGAAGGAGATCATCCTGCAGGGCCTTGGCTGGGGCCACCTGCCCCGCTTCCTGATCGAGGAAGAACTGCAGGACGGACGCCTGCACTCCGTTGCCGGCCGTCATCTGCCGGGCCGCACCGACGAACTGGTGGTGGCGCGCCGCCGCGACCGGCCGCATGGGCCGATCGCGAACCGGCTGTGGGATCATATCCAGCAGGAAGCGCCGGCATTGCGCCGTGCCTTGGACCCGAGGAGGCCCGACGGACAGGTACCGACCAACCAGTCGCGAAAGGCGCAAGTGGAAATCGGCCATTAATGACCGGCCGTGCAATGCCAGGACCTCTCGGGTCCCGTCCAGCGATCATTCCTTGACATACGCTCCAGGCTGGCGGCTGCTCTTCGGAGGCTTGGCGTCCTTTGAACGCTCCGCGATAGCGGGGCCGGCCCCGGACGTCTTTTCGGTTGCGGCGCTCGGCGTGACTTGTCTTGGCGGGTTTTGTCCCTCCGACTGGCGGGTGCGGTCTTCCACTTCGCCCATCCGGCGGGTGAGCCCTATTCCGCCGGCAGGCTTCTCGTTGGCGGCCGCATCCTGGGAGAATTCATCGGAAGCGTCGGCACCGGTCTTTGCCGGATATTTCGTCGCACCGGTTTCATAGCGGGTTTCGTTCTCAGTCATGGCATCTCTCCAGTTGCATGACGGATAAACATCTCGGCGCTATCCGGGTTCCAATTCCTCGACTTGGATTCCGGACGGATCTGGATTCCGCCCGGTCGGCCACCCAAGCGACGAGATGAGCAGCACCCTACTGCAGCAGACCCTTGACGATGCCGCTCGCCTTGCCGAAATCCATCTGACCGGCATATTTCTGTTTCAGCGCGGCAATCACCTTGCCCATGTCCTTCTGGCTGGCCGCACCGGTCGCGGCGATCGCCTCGCGCGCCGCAGCAGTTACCGCCGTATCATCCAGCTGCGTCGGCAGGAAGGTGCGGATGATCTCCATCTCGCCGCGCTCCTGCGCGGCCAGTTCCGGCCGCTTGCCGTCATCGAAGGCTTTGGCCGATTCCTCGCGCTGCTTCACCATCTTGGCCAGGATCTGCAGGATCTCCTCGTCGCTGGCCGGCTCCTTGCCTGACCCGCGATTGGCAATGTCGCGGTCGTGAATGGCGGCCTGGATCAGCCGCAATGTCGGCAGCCGGTGCTTGTCCTGCGCCTTCATCGCGCTCTTCAGGGATTCGGCGATTTTGCCGCGCATGGTGCATTCTCCTTCGATCGGCGCGGACAATAGCGCCGCGGGCGAGCCAAGGCAAACTCTGATGTGCCGAGGCAAGCCACTGATTTTGCTAGGCGAAATAAAATATGGCGGCATTTCGCATGATCATTGACCGCCCTGCCCCCTTCCCCTATGTACTGGGCCTTGCATGAACGGAAATTTGACTGCGTGGAAGCCGCGAAATCGCCGCTTCGCGCCGTTTGCCGCGCAGATGGCCCGCCGGGCCGGTTGCAGCGCGCGGCCTGACAGGAGTGCCGCATGGCCGAGATGACGCCCGCCTTGACCCCCGCTTGGGCCACGGAAAAGCCGACCGCCCTTCTGGTGCTGGCCGACGGCACCGTCATCGAAGGTCGCGGTCTCGGCGCCACCGGCTCCGCTGTCGCCGAAGTCTGCTTCAACACGGCGCTGACCGGCTATCAGGAAATCCTCACCGATCCGTCCTATGCCGGCCAGATCGTCACCTTCACCTTCCCGCATATCGGCAACATCGGCACCAATGACGAGGACATCGAGGATCTCAATCCGCTCGCCCGCGCCGGCGCCGTCGGCGCCGTGTTCAAGGCCGATGTCACCAACCCGTCCAACTACCGTGCCGGCACTGGTCTCGACCAGTGGCTGAAGAAGCGCGGCATCGTCGCTTTGTCGGGCATCGACACCCGTGCGCTCACCGCGCTGATCCGTGAAAAGGGCATGCCCAACGCCGTCATCGCGCATGCGCCCGATGGCGTGTTCGACATCGACGATCTGAAGCGCCGCGCCGCCGCATGGTCGGGCCTGATCGGGCTGGATCTCGCCAAGGAGGTCACCTCGGGCCAGTCCTCGGTCTGGCGCGAGACGCCCTGGGTGTGGAACGAAGGCTTTGGCGAACAGATCGAACCGACAATGCACGTCGTCGCCATCGACTACGGCGTCAAACGCAACATCTTGCGCCTGCTCGCCGGCCTCGGCGCCAAGGTCACCGTGGTGCCGGCCAAGTCCGGCGCCGAGGAAATCCTCGCCATGCAGCCGGACGGCATTTTTCTCTCCAACGGCCCCGGCGACCCGGAAGCCACCGGCGACTATGCCGTTCCGGTCATCCGGGATCTGCTGAAGACCGACATCCCGGTGTTCGGCATCTGCCTTGGCCACCAGATGCTGGCGCTGGCGCTGGGCGGCAAGACCGCCAAGATGCACCAGGGCCATCACGGCGCCAACCATCCGGTCAAGGACCACACCACCGGCAAGGTCGAGATCGTCTCGATGAACCACGGCTTTGCCGTGGATGCCGACTCGCTGCCATCGGGCGTCGAGGAAACCCATGTCTCGCTGTTCGACGGTTCGAATTGCGGCATCACGCTGACCGGCCGGCCGGTGTTCTCGGTCCAGCATCACCCCGAGGCCTCACCCGGCCCGCAGGATTCGCATTACCTGTTCCGCCGCTTCGTCAATTTGATCCGCAAAAAGCGCGGTGAGGAATTGCTGGCCGAACGGGCTTAGCGCGATCCTGTAGCGCCGCCCCTCATTGCCCTGCCGGGATGGCGCTCCCTGGTGAGCGCAATGCGGTTGTGACTCACACCTGTGCTCCATCCTCAGCGACATCGGTGGCGACATTCGTGCGCGCTGCCGGCCTCGCAACTTTCGTCACAAAGACGATGACCGCCAGCGTCAGGAAGCACGCTCCCAGCAGATAGGGCGCGCCGCCGAAGGTCACCGGCGCGCTTGGCCCGGTGAACCAGGAAAAGATCGCCGTGTAGAGCAGCGGCGTGATGATCGAGGTGATCGAGAAGATCGAGGTCATCGCGCCCTGCAGTTCGCCTTGCGCCGAAGGCGGCACCTTGGCGGCGGCGAGGCTCCGCAGCGGCGGGTCGGCCAGCGCTTCCAGGCAGCCGACGACGATCACCGCATAGATCATCCAGCCTTGCGACGCGAAGGCGTAGCCGAAGGCGCTGGCTGCCGTGAATGTCAGGCCGATGACCGCCGTCTTCCACTCGCCAAGCCTCGGGATGACGCGCGGCAGCACCGTCGCCATGACGATCGCGCCGCACAGGCCGAAGGCGCCGAGCGAGAAGCCGATCTGCTGCTCGCTCCAGCCATAGCGGTAGCTGGAGACGAACGACCAGACCGCCGGATACATCATATGCCCGAGCGTCATCAGGAAGAAGACAAGCCCGATCCAGCCGATGCCTTGATATTGGCGCATCTGCAGAAGCGTGCCGACAGGGTTGGCGCGTTTCCACTCGAAGCGGCGGCGGTGCTTGTCATCGAGCGTTTCCGGCAGGAAAAACAACGCGATGAGGAAATTCACGAAGGCGAGCCCGGCGGCGAAATAGAACGGCACGCGCGGCCCGAACGTGCCGAGCAGCCCGCCCAGAACCGGCCCGATGACGAAGCCGACGCCAAATGCGATGCCGAGCAGGCCGAAATTCTTAGCCCGATTGTCATCGTTCGAGATGTCGGCGATGAAGGCCGATGTCGTCGAATAGCTGGCGCCCGAAATGCCGGCCAGCACGCGCCCGATGAACAGCATCGGGTAGGACCAGGCGACGGCGCAGATCAGATTGTCGATGGAGAAGGTCAGCACCGATGCGAGCAGGATCGGCCGCCGCCCGAACCGGTCGCTCAAGCCGCCCATGATCGGCGCGAAGAAGAACTGCATCGCCGCATAGACGAAGAACAGCCAGCCGCCTTCGATCGCCGCGCCGCTGATGCTGACCCCGGTCAATTCCCGGAGATAGGCCGGCAGCACCGGCATGATCATGCCGAAGCCGATAATGTCGAGCAGCAGCGTGGTGAAGACGAGCGCAAGGCCCCGTCTGGCGGTTTTGGGGTCGATCATGCAGGATCAAGCTCCTCTGCTCGCCCTCAGGCGCAGGCGGACGCACCTTATAGGCGAGCTCGCGGAAAGGAACAATGCAGGAACAGGCCGAATCTATTCATCCTGACACCACCTGACGGCAGCATCGCCGGCAGGTGAAGCTCGACAACGGTCTGGTCAGATCGGCCCACTCAGCGTGTTGCAATCCGACAGCTTGCCGCTCTTGTAACCACGCGCCAGCCAGGTCTGCCGCTGCTGCGAGGTGCCGTGGTTGAAGCTTTCCGGCACGACATAGCCCTGCATCTTCTTCTGCAGCGTGTCGTCGCCGATCTGCTTGGCGGCGTTCAGCGCGCTTTCGATGTCGCCCTGCTCCAATATGCCTTTCTGTCCGGTGTAGTGGGCCCACACACCGGCAAAGCAGTCGGCCTGAAGCTCGATTCGCACCGACATCTGGTTGGCCTCGACCTCGCCCATGCTCTGCCGCATCTGGTTGAACTTGGACATGATGCCGGTCAGGTTCTGCACATGATGGCCGATCTCATGCGCGATCACATAGGCGCGGGCAAATTCGCCCGAAGCGCCGAACTGCTGGTCGAGTTGCTGGAAGAAGGTCATGTCCAGATAGACCTTGTGGTCGCCGGGACAATAGAACGGTCCGGCCGCCGCGGAGGCAAAGCCGCAGGCCGAACGGACCTGGCCGGAAAACAGCACCAGCTTGGGATCCTCGTAGGTCAATCCCTGCGACTTGAAGATGCCGGTCCAGGTGTCCTCGGTCTCGGCCAGCACGGTCGCCACGAACTGCTTCATCTCGTCATTGGCGGGGGCGGTGCCGCTGTCCTGGCCGCTGTTGTCGGTGATCTGGCCGCCGCCGCCCGGCAGCAGGCCGCCGTCGCCGCCACCCAGGATCGTCGAAGGATCGAAGCCGAAATACCATCCGGCCAGCACCACCAGGATGACGAGGAAGATGCTGCCGCCGCCACCGGTACGGCCGCCGATCGGAATGCGGAACTGGCCACCGCCGCCGCCGAGTCCGCCACCGCCGCTGTCGCTGCGGTCGTCCTCGATATTGTCACTCTGACGACGGCCCTTCCAGAGCATGGCAACTCCTCGTGCAGCAAACCTCCCCGTTGCTCCGGGGCACCAGACAATTATCCCAATGGTTGCGCCAAGTCACAGCATTTTTCGATGGCCTTTTTGGCCACACGGGTTGCCTTGCGGCCAAGTTCGTTGTGGCGAGCGGCTCGGCGTGGCAATCGTCCCCGTGGCCTACAGCCGATCACGTAAGCCCGACAGAGAGCTAATCTTCCTGCTTGGCGCCGGCGCTCTTACCGTCGGAGCTCTTCGAACGCTCCTCGAAACGCGCCGCGCCCTTTTTCAGCGGATGGCCGGTTTCGGCTTCGGTCTTGCGCTCATCCCTGGCCGCCGCCTGTTTCAGTCCCTCGGCTGCCTGCTTGCCCTTTGCCGCCGGCGTTTGTTCGATGCCCATCGTTTCCTCCCTTTCGCGCGCCAATCGCACGGATCTGGTGCAAACGTGTCTGGCGTGCGACGGTTCCGGCGACGCGGGAACTCTGGCGCTCAGCGCGCCGTCATCGCCTTGCGGAAGGCTTCCAGCGTCTCGGCGCTGACATGGTGCTCGATGCCCTCGGCATCGATGCGCGCTGTCTCCGCACTGACACCGAGCGAGCGCAAGAAAGCTTCCACCGTCTGGTGGCGGATGCGGCTTTCCTCCGCGACTTTGCGGCCGGCTTCGGTCAGGAACACGCCACGATAGGGTTTTCTCGACACCAGACCGTCGGCGCACAGCCTGGTCAGCATCTTGGCCACTGTCGGCTGCGCGACACCGAGCCGTGCGGCGATGTCGACCTGACGCGCCTCGTTGCCGTCTTCGATCAGGTCGGCGATCAGTTCGACATAATCCTCGACCAACGCACTGCGGCGCGCTTCGCGCTGCTGCCGGAAGCCCTCCGAATGAATTTCGGCGTCGAGCAGCGGCTCGCGCGGAACTGGTCTGTTCTTCAGCACCAATACGCGCTCCTCCCAGGACTATTTGCCATCCATGCTTTCATAGCACGGGCTCTGATTCTTCAGGCCGTTTATTTGCATTCCGCAACAGGTGCAACCGGGGCTTCCGATCGCCGTTTCACCCGATGGCCGCCAGCCGGATAAAAAGCAACGACAATGAAATATAGCATATTGCATAATGTTGAGCCATGGCATAGCTTAAGGCAACATCGTCCAGTCTCGCGGAAAGCCCTCCTTCATGTCCGAAGCCGAAGCCACAGCCTCCCGTTCCTCATGGCGGTTCGCCAGGCCCGACGAGGACGAGCAGCCCAGCCTGCGCGAAGTCAATTCCTCTATCGCCGTGCCGAACTCGGGCGTCTGGTTCCGTCGCCTGTTCGCCTTCATGGGTCCCGGCTACATGGTCTCGGTCGGCTATATGGACCCCGGCAACTGGGCGACCGACCTCGCCGGCGGCGCCCAGTTCGGTTACACGCTGCTGTTCATCATCATGCTGTCCAACCTGATGGCGATCCTTTTGCAGGCGCTGGCGGCACGGCTCGGCATCGCCACCGGCCGCGACCTCGCCCAGGCCTGCCGGGCCTATTATCCCCGGCCGGTGAACTTCGTGCTGTGGATCGCCTGCGAGCTGGCCATCATCGCCTGCGACCTGGCCGAAGTCATCGGCACCGCGATCGCATTGCAGCTTCTGTTCGGCATTCCGCTGATCGGCGGCGCCATGCTGACGGCGCTCGACGCCTTCCTCGTGCTGCTCCTGATGAACAAGGGGTTTCGCTATCTCGAAGCCTTCGTCATCGCGCTTTTGATCATCATCTTCAGCTGCTTCGCCATCCAGATCTTCGTCGCCGCCCCGCCGGCCGGTTCGATCCTGCATGCCATGTTCGTGCCGTCGTCGGAAATCGTCACCAATCCGGCGATGCTCTACATCGCCATCGGCATCATCGGCGCCACCGTCATGCCGCATAATCTCTATCTGCACTCCTCGATCGTGCAGACCCGCGCCTATGAACGCACCGACAAGGGCAAGCGCGACGCCATCAAATGGGCAACGACGGACTCGACCATCGCCCTGATGCTGGCTTTGTTCGTCAACGCCTCGATCCTGATCGTGTCCGCGGTCGCCTTTCACAACACCGGCCACCAGGACGTCGCAGAGATCGGCCAGGCCTTCGAGCTGCTGTCGCCGCTGCTCGGCCTCGGCATCGCCTCGATCCTGTTCGCGGTGGCGCTGCTGGCTTCCGGCCTGAACTCGACGGTGACGGCCACGCTCGCCGGCCAGATCGTCATGGAAGGGTTCCTGCGCCTGCGCATCCCCAACTGGGCGCGCCGGCTTTTGACCCGCGGCCTCGCCATCATCCCGGTGGTGGTCGTCACCGCGCTCTATGGCGAAAAGGGCACCGGCCAGTTGCTGGTGTTCAGCCAGGTCATCCTGTCGATGCAACTGCCCTTCGCGGTCGTCCCGCTGGTGCAGTTCGTCTCCGACAAGAAGAAGATGGGCAATCTCGCCATTCCGCGCGGCGTCGCAGCCCTTGCCTGGGTGGTCGCCGCGATCATCCTGGTGCTCAACTTCAAGCTGCTCTACGACACCATGTTCGGGGTCGGCTGAGTTCCGCTTCGCCTGGAAACCGGCTGCCCTCTGCGCAGGGGGCAGCCTCGCGACAAATCGGCAATCCGCGCTATGTTTTCCGGCATCATGACCCGGATCGAAGACATCAGGAAATTCTACGCGCGGCTGCTGGGCGCCAATGCCGGCTCGCCCGACCCACGTCTGGAAGCGGCTTTCGCCGACGTGCCGCGCGAAGCGTTTCTCGGTCCCGGGCCGTGGACGGTCGTCGCCGGCAACGGCAAGGTCAGAACACCGAGCGCCGATCCGGCTCATATCTATCAGAACGTGCTGGTGGCGCTCGACGATGACAAGGGCATCAACAATGGCGAGCCATTCCTGCACGCCATGTGGATTGGAAAGCTTGAACCGAAACCCGGTGAGGCGGTTTGCCATATCGGCGCCGGCACCGGCTACTACACCGCCGTGCTGGCCCGGCTGGTTTCGCCAGGCGGCATCGTCACCGCTTTCGAACTCGACGAGAAGCTGGCCGATCTGGCGCGCCAAAATCTCGAAGCCTATGGCAATGCAACTGTTATCCATGGCGATGCCGTGACGACGCCGTTGCCGCCATCCGACATCATCTATGTCAATGCCGGGGTCGCAGCGCCCCCGGCCGGATGGCTGAAGGCGCTGCGGCCAGGCGGCCGCATGATCTTTCCCTGGCGGCCGGCCGAGCGCGTCCCGCTGGCGGTGATGGTGACACGCACGCAGAAAGGCTTCGCCTGCGATCCGTTCATGCGGTCGTGGTTCATTCCCTGTGTCGGCGCCTCGGTCGCGGACCCCGCGGCGATGATCCCCACCGGCGAGCAGGCCGCGCGCAGCCGCTCGATCTGGCTGGCGCAGGACAGGGCGCCGGACGACACCGCCACCGCCATATCAGGCGATGTCTGGTTCTCGTCGGAAAATCTCCACACCGAGCCTCGCAAGCAACGGTGATTTTCCAAAATTTCGTCCTGTCCTGTCGGACCGGTGGCTCGTCGCCCGTCCTTGGGCTGAAGTCCGCCACGACGGCGTGGACCGAAGAACGGGAGCATTGGAATGAGAAAGATCATCTCTGCGACATTCATCAGCCTCGACGGCGTCATGCAGGCGCCCGGCGGCCCGCAAGAGGATCCGGTCGGCGGCTTCAAGTTCGGCGGCTGGACCTTCCATTACTTCGACGAGGCGGGGGGCGCGGCGATGGATGAACTGTTCTCCAAGCCTTTCGCCCTGCTTCTCGGCCGCAGGACCTACGATATCTTCGCCGCCTACTGGCCATATCAGAAAGATCCGATCGCGGATGCCTTCAACCCTGCGGCCAAATATGTCGCGACGCATCGGCCCGACACCCTCACCTGGCAGAACACGCAATCGCTCGGCCCTGATATCGTTGCGGAGTTGCGCCGCCTCAAGCAGGAGGATGGACCCGACCTGCTCATCCAGGGATCGGGCAACCTGATCCAAACGCTGCTCGCCAACGGGCTGATCGACGAGATCCGGCTGATGGTCTTCCCGCTGTTGCTGGGTAAGGGCAAGCGGCTGTTCGGCGACAGCGCGATCCCGGCCGCCTTCAAGCTCATCAAGTCGCAGGCAACCGGCACCGGCGTCATCATGGCGACCTACGAACGCGCGGGCGAGGTCAAGGTCGGGTCGTTTGTCACGGGAGAGCCGTCGGAAGCCGAGCTCGAGCGGCGCAGGAATTGGAAGTAGCGGGACGGCCTTGGCACCTTTCCTCTCCCTCCGGAGGGGGGAGAGCGACGGGGGAGAGGAACCCCAGTTCTGAGAAGCTTCAAGCAGCGACTGGTCGCCGCGCCAGCCCTTCCCGTATATGCCGTGCGAATTCCTGCGCCGCGGGGCCTACCCCATGCCTCGGCAGATGCAGGTTGATGGCAAAATTCGGCAGCGGCGGCAGGCCGGACTCCGATGGCAATATGTCGAGATCGGCTGGCACCGTGGAGGCCAGCCAGGTGGTGACGGCGAGGTCGGAGCGCACCGTCGCGGTCGTCGCGTCGATGTTGCCGTTCTCGAACACGGTGCGCCACTCCAGCCCATGCTCACCGAGCGCCGCCAGCACAGCCGGCCGGAAAGCGCAGGTGTCGGCGACGATCGAGACCGGCAGCGGCCGCTTGGCGCGGGCAACGCCGCCCTTGGCACCGACCCAGACCAGCCGGTCAACGACGAGGCATTCGCCGGCCGACGGGCCGGCGCATTCCTCGATCACGGCAAGTTCGATGGTCCCGGCCGCAAGGGCAGCAGTCAATTCTGGCGACGAGGCGCAGACCAGCGATATCTCGACCTGCGGATAGGTCTCGGCATAGGTCTTCAGCACCGGCGCCAGCAAGGTGCCGACAAGGTCGTAGGGCACGCCGAGCCGCACCTGGCCGGCCACCGGTGTCCCAGCCATTTCGGCCCAAATCTCGTCATTCAAGGCCAGCAGCCGCTTGCCCCTGCCGAACAGCTGTTCACCGGCGCGCGTCAGCCGCAAGCCGCGCCGGTCGCGCTCGAAGAGGCTCGAGCCGAACGCCTCCTCCAGCCGTTTGACCTGCTGGCTGACAGCACCTTGCGTCAGGTGCAGTGCATTGGCCGCCGCTGTCATGCTGGCCTTGTCGGCGACGGTGATAAAGGTGCGGATCAGCGCCATGTCGAGATTTCGGATCATGGTTGGCATTATGCTTGCTAATGTCAACCATAGCAAACATTGCATTTACTGAAGTTCGTGCGCAGCTACGATGGCAGCCCTCCCACCGAGGACGCCGCATGCTCGAGCCCATTTTCCCGCTCATCCTGTTTGCCATCGTCGCCACCACCACGCCCGGCATCGCCACGACCCTGTCGACGGCATCGGGCGCACAGTTCGGCTTTCGCCGTTCCGTACCCCTGCTGATCGGCAGCGCCGCCGGCCTCGCCACGGTGACGAGCGCCGCCGCCGCCGGGCTCGCCGGCCTGCTGCTCGCCGTGCCCTCGCTGCAACTGGCGATGAAGGTCACCGGCTCACTTTATCTCGTCTGGCTGGCGATCAAGATCGGCCGCAGCGGACCGCCTAATCTGGATGTAACCATGGCCAGGCCGAACAGCTTTCTCGGCGGCGCCGGCATTCAATGGATGAACCCGAAGGGATGGGCGATGGGACTGGGCGCCGCGGCGTCGTTCGCGGCATTGGCCAGCGGACCGATGCAGCTCGCGCTGCTGCTCGGCGCCACTTTCGGCCTCGCGGCCGCCGCCTCGCTTTCACTGTGGTGCGTGGCCGGCATGGTGCTGGCGCGGCTGCTCAAGACCGAGTGGCAATGGCGCGCGCTCAACGTCGTGCTGGCGCTGGTGCTGGCCGCCTCGATCATTCCGATGTGGCGGTCGGTGTAAAGCGCTCAAGCCAAAACCCGCGCCAGCCCCCCACCCGGGCCTTCGGTCCGACCTCCCCACAAGGGGGAGGTAGGGAGCGCGCCTTTTCCAAGCCTCAAGGAGGGTGGCGCGCGCCCCTAACCTTCCCCCTTGTGGGGGTCCGAAGGCGGGCGAGACCCGTGGCTCGCCCCGGCAAGTCGCTGCGAAGCAGCGGGCTGGGGGTCCTGGTTCGCAAAGCGAACCAGCCTCTCAACCGTCAAACCCCGTAACGCGCCGCCGGCTTGTCGGCGTGCAGGCTGCCGTAGAAGGCTTGCCGGGCGCCGAGGAATGTGTCGAGCTTGGCCGCATCGGCAAGCGCGGGCACGGTGACCGCCTCGCCTTTGGCCAAGCCGACAAGTGCGGCATCGACCATGTCGTCGGCGGTCATGATGATCTCCTTCGGAACGTTTGCGATATCGGTGCCGGCAAGTTCCCAGAAATCGGTCCGGGTCGCGCCCGGCAGCACCACCTGCACCTTCACATTGGTGCCCTCGACCTCACGGTGCAGGGCTTCGGTGAAGTTGACCACATAAGCTTTGGTGCCGCTGTAGATGCCGCCGAAGGAGGTGTCGAAGGCGAGCACCGAGGCGATGTTGACGATGCCGCCGCGGTTGCGTGCCAAAAGCCCCGGCAGCACGGCGCGGGTTAGACGCGTCAAGGCGATGGTGTTGACCTTGATCATGCGCTCGGCCGCGTCGACATCGGCGGTGGCCACGACGGCCTGGCCGCCGATGCCGGCATTGTTGACCAGCAGTGTGATGCTCTCGTCGGCTGTTACAGCTTGCTCGACGCGGCGCACATCATCGTCGTTTGCAAGATCGGCGCTGATCACGCCGACCTTGCGGCTATAGGTCTGGCGCAGCTTCCCGGCCAGTTCCTCCAGCCGGTCGGCGCGCCGCGCCACCAGCACCAGATCGTAGCCCTGCCCCGCCAGCCGGTCGGCATAGACCGCGCCGATGCCCGACGAAGCACCGGTGACGACCGCCGTGCCCTTGTTGCCCTGTCCACTCATTGTCCTGTTCCTTCTTCAACTGATCTTGTTCGTTTCGAATGACCCCCGGCACCGTGGCATCTGCCGCGCTGTCGGAAAGCCGCTTGATCTGATTTAGTGGCATATACCACTAATCGTAAAGTAGGCATATGCCACTATCTTGTCAATGAGACGGGCGGGGATTATTTGAGGGGAGCAGCCGGGCCTCATTCCCCGGCGCCAGGGACCATCATGTCAAAGGACAGCCTGCCCGGCCTCACGCTCTGCAACAACGCCGCGCTGCGCCGCGCGGCGCGCAAGCTCGGCAAGTTTTATGATGATGTGGTGGAGCCGTCAGGCCTCAAGGCGACGCAGCAGGGCCTGCTTTACCAGATCCATATGGGCGATGAGCCGGCGATGGGCGCCATC
This sequence comes from Mesorhizobium sp. WSM1293, assembly GCF_000513875.1. Taxonomy (NCBI): domain Bacteria; kingdom Pseudomonadati; phylum Pseudomonadota; class Alphaproteobacteria; order Hyphomicrobiales; family Phyllobacteriaceae; genus Mesorhizobium; species Mesorhizobium sp. WSM1293. Next base: position 53,494 of record NZ_AZUV01000011.1, read on the forward strand.
GCCACGTCGCTGATCATGGACCTGTCGGCGCTCGGCCATACGCTGAAACCGCTGATCCGCGACGGCTATGTCGAGACCTTCGCCGACCCGGAGGACCGCCGCGTCAAGCGTGTACGACTGACGCCAAAGGGCCTGGACAAGATCGAGGAAGCGATGAAACTGTGGCAAATCGCCCAGCAGCGCTTCGAGGATGTCGTCGGCAAGGACAAGGCCGAAGATTTGCGCGCGGCTCTGGATGAGATCGCCGCGCTGGATTTTGATCTGCCGCCGGCCACGCCCTAAGGCCAGCGTTTGCCAAAGACTCTACTCGGCAGGCATTTCTACAGGCCGAGCCGCCCAGCGGCCGGCGACCACGACGCCAAGCCCGACGATCGGGAAGATCGCGGCCACCAGGCCGAGATCGGCCGGCGCGCCGTAGCGCAGCACGGCACCACCGACCACGGCACCCAGCGCCACGCCGAGATAGAGCGCCGAGGCGTTGAGCGACAGCACGATCGGGGCGGCATCGGGCGCCAGCTTGATGATGCGGCTCGCCTGCGCCGGCGGGAACGCCCAGCCGACGATGCCCCACGGCACCATCATCGCCATCAGCGCCGGCCCGGCAATATGGTGCGGCAGGAAGGTCGGGATGACCGACAATAAGACCAGCATGCCGGCACTCAGCGCCAGCGACCAGCCGACGGTGCGGGTCGCACCGAACCGGTCGGCGGCCTGGCCGCCGCCAATGTTGCCGATGACGGCGCCGACGCCGAAGGCGAGCAGCATGCCGGGCAGCGCGATCTGGCTGAGACCGCCGCCCTCGATGGCAAGCGGCGCGACATAGGCAAAGACGGTGAAGGCGCCGATCAGCGCCAGCACTGTCGTCAACAGGATCGGCATCACGCCGGGACGCAGCGCTGCCGCCAACCTGCGCTTCAAGGGCAGCCTGGTGCCAACGATGCCCTGCGGCAGCCGGTACCACAGGATCGCGCCTGCAAGCGCGCCAAGGCCGGCGATGGCAAAGAAGGTGCCGCGCCAGCCGGCGACGGTGGCAACGAGCGCGCCGAGCGGCGCACCGAGCGCAACGGCCACAGTGGTGCCGCCGACGACGACGGCGATGGCACGCGCCCGGTGATGATCATCGACCAGCGCTACCGCGGTGCCCTGCGCGGTTGCGGCGAACAGGCCCGACGACAGCGCCATGACGATGCGCGCGACCAGAAGCAGTTCGAAGGAGGAACTCAAGGCGGCGGCGATGTTGCCGATGACGAAGAACACCAGCGTCCACAGGATGACGCGGCGCCGGTCCCATTCGCCGGTCAGCGTCGCCAGGATCGGCGTGCCGACCGCATAGGCGAGCGCGAAGGCGGTAATCAGCGTGCCGGCCAGCGGAATGGAGATGCCGGCATCCGCCGCGATGTCGGGCAGAAGGCTGGAGATGACGAAGCCTTCGGTCGAGATCGTGAACGATCCGAGCGCGAGCCAGAAGAGGCGCTTGTCCATGGCGGGATGTCCTTAGTTCAAAAGTTATTGAACAATTGGACATAATGGGGCATCATGTTAATGAAGCCAGGGAAAAATAGCTGAACCTTCCTGACAGCCCTGTGTCAGCACAGGCCGGGCGGGGTTCGCGCGAGACGGAGAAAGGCCATGTGGAGCCAACAATGATGGATGCGTTGAAATCGGACCCGACTGTGCTTAGTTTCGAGACATGACCTTGCCACACCCCAATACGGACCAGATCAGCCTGCCGATCGTGCTTGGCGTGCTCGGCGACCCGACGCGGCTTGCCATCGTGCGCTATCTCGCCAGCAAGCAGGGCGTGCCGCTGAACTGCAGCCAGTTCCTCGATTTCGGCTCGAAGACCAATCTGAGCTACCACCTCGCCAAATTGCGCGAGGCCGGCGTCACCCGCGCCGAGGTGGTCGGCACCAACCGCATGATCACACTGCGCCGCGCCGATCTCGACGCCCGCTTCCCCGGCCTGCTCGACAGCGTCATCGCCGCCGCCGGCGACGATCCGGCACTGCCGGCGGTTGGCGGCCACGATATCGAAGTGCACGCCCGACCCTGAAGGACTTGGGTTCTTCGCCCACGAACGTGCGGAAAAGGAAAAGCGGCGTCACACAGGAGCTTCCCGAAATGCGCATCGCCGTCCTCGCCGACATCCACGGCAATGTGCTGGCGCTCGACGCCGTGCTTGACGACCTGCGCCGGCGCGGCGGCGCCGACCTGACCGTCAATCTCGGCGACAGCGTTTCCGGCCCGCTATGGCCGCGCGAAACGATGGAACGGCTGCAGGCGCTGAACCTGCCGACGGTGCGCGGCAACCACGACCGCCGTGTTGCCGCCGACCCCGCTGATGACACCATGTGGCCCTCCGACGTCTATGCGCAGGAGCGGCTGACCGAGGCACAGCGCCAGGTGCTGTTCGCCCAGCCGTTGACGCTGGAGATCGCACCCGGAATCATCGCTTTCCACGCCCGTCCCGACCATGACGAGAAATATCTCACTGATACGATCGTCAATGGCCAGCTGGTGCGCGCGCCGCTGACGGCGATCCGGCGGCGGCTGAAGGCGCTCGACCCGGCTTGCCGCATCGCGCTGTGCGGCCACAGCCACCGCGCGGAACTGATCCGCATCCCCGACGGTCCCGTCATCTTCAATCCGGGCAGCATCGGCTGCCCTGCCTATGACGATTCCACGCCGCCGGCGCATGTCTCCGAGCAGGGCTCGCCGCATGCGCGCTACGGCATCGCCACCTCGGGCAGCAACGGCCAGCCCGACGGCTTCGAGGCCATCGCCGTCGACTACGACCACGAGGCGGCCGCAAGGCAGGCCGAACAAGCGGGCCGGCCGGAATGGGCTCACGCGCTCAGAACCGGGTTCATGCCCCTGCCCGGCTGAAGGCTGGCGAAACGGCGGCCCGAATTTTCGGGCTTACATGGCGCCGCGTCGTCCCTTATAAAACCAGCCGGGCTTGCGGCGGGCTCGATCCGCCGCGGCACGGTATCAGCGCACGGCCAAACGATGAGGCGCACAGTTACGCTCCGAACAATCCTCCATGCGCTGATTGCTGCTCCGCTGCTGATGACGGCGTGGCCGGTGATTGCCCCCGCTATGGCTGAAGAGATGGCCCAAGAGGCGCCGGAGCTCGTCATCTCCGTCGTCACCGGCCTGGCGCCGGACGACCTTCTCAAGGTCCGCACCACCGCATCGCCGGTCGCCACGGTCGAGGCGCGGCTGAGCAGCGGCGACATGGTCACCAATCTCGGCTGCAACGACATCAACGGCTACAAATGGTGCAAGGTCGAAAGCACGGGCAAGGAGAAGCTGAGCGGCTGGGCACCGGCGCGCTATCTCATCCCCCTCAATCCGAACCCCTATGTCGAAGGTGAGCCAAGACCGGCCGGTGCGCCGGTGGTTGCCTCCACCGGCAGTGGGGCCGAGCAGGCCTCGGCACCGGACCAATCGCAGGCCATCGGCTCGGCCAACAGCCCTCAGGTCGCACCGCCCGACCTGACAGCCCGGCTTGGCGGCGCCAGCCCGGCAGCAGAAAGCACGCCGAAATCGCCTGAGGAAATCGGCCACGCCGCCATGCAGGATGCGTACCTACTGGCGCTGGCGGCGCCTGACGTCCCGCTTGATTCCGCTCCGACGCTGGCTTCTGGCCCCGAAATTCCTTGCGCCCGCTATGTCGGCCAGCCGATGGAGCGCTGCAAGGTCAGCGTGGTGCACAGCGCCGACAAGGCGAACATCACTGTGACCTGGCCCGATGGCGGCACGCGTATCATCTCCTTCCGTGCCGGCCAGCCGGCCGGTTCCGACGCGCCCGGCGACTTCCGCTTCACCAGGGAAGGCAGCCTCAACATGATCCGTGTCGGCGTCTCGGAGCGGTTTGAGATCACGGATCAGTTGGCGCTGGGGAATTAGAATTCAGGGGAGTAAGGGAGCAGGGAATAAGGGAGTATGTTTGGAATTCTCTCGAACCCACCCTATTCCCCTACTCCCCTACTCCCCTACTCCCCTACTCCCCTACTCCCCTACTCCCCTACTCCCCTACTCCCCTACTCCCCTATTCCCCTACTCCCCTATTCCCCTACCTCGCATTTTCGGGGTTACATCAGTCAAAACTCTTCCCTATAAGGCCCTCCTAGCCTGATACCAGAATCGCGAGCACAACCGGCCGGGTCTTCCCGTCCCGGTTTTTTGTGCAAGCCGCCCGCCGAACGGACCTTTGACATGCCAAGACGCACTGACATCAAGTCGATCCTGATCATCGGGGCCGGCCCCATCGTCATCGGCCAGGCCTGCGAGTTCGACTATTCCGGCACGCAGGCCTGCAAGGCGCTGAAAGAGGAAGGCTTCCGCGTCATCCTGGTCAATTCCAACCCGGCCACCATCATGACCGACCCGGAACTGGCCGACGCCACCTATATCGAGCCGATCACGCCTGAAGTGGTGGCCAAGATCATCGCCAAGGAGCGGCCCGACGCGCTGCTGCCGACCATGGGCGGCCAGACCGCGCTCAACACCGCTCTGTCGCTGCGCCGCATGGGCGTGCTCGAGCGCTACAATGTCGAGATGATCGGCGCCGATGCTACCGCCATCGACAAGGCCGAGGACCGCGCGCTGTTTCGCGAGGCGATGAAGAAGATCGGCCTGGAAACGCCGAAGTCGATGCTGGCCAACGCCACCGACGTCAAGAACACCGACCGCAAGACGCATGAGGCCGAGCGCGCGGCGCTCAAGGCCGAGAAGCCGGCCGATCTCGACGCCGCGCTCGATGCGCTGGAAACCCGCTGGAACCTCGGCGAAGGCGACCGCAAGCAGCGCTATATCAGCCATGGCATGGCGATCGCCGCCCAGGCGCTCGACCATGTCGGCCTGCCCGCCATCATCCGCCCCTCCTTCACCATGGGCGGCACCGGCGGCGGCATCGCCTACAACCGCGCCGAATTCTACGAGATCGTCCAGTCCGGCCTCGACGCCTCGCCGACCACCGAAGTGCTGATCGAGGAGAGCGTGCTCGGCTGGAAGGAGTATGAGATGGAGGTCGTCCGCGACAGAGCGGACAATTGCATCATCGTCTGCTCGATCGAGAACATCGACCCGATGGGCGTGCATACGGGCGACTCGATCACCGTCGCCCCTGCCCTGACGCTGACCGACAAAGAATACCAGATGATGCGCAACGCCTCGATCGCGGTGCTGCGCGAGATCGGCGTCGAGACCGGCGGCTCCAACGTGCAGTTCGCCGTCAACCCGGCCGATGGCCGCCTCGTCGTCATCGAGATGAACCCGCGCGTCTCGCGTTCGTCGGCCCTGGCCTCCAAAGCGACCGGTTTCCCGATCGCCAAGATCGCCGCAAAGCTCGCCGTCGGCTACACGCTGGACGAGCTGGAGAACGACATCACCGGCGGCGCGACGCCAGCCTCGTTCGAACCGAGCATCGATTACGTCGTCACGAAGATCCCGCGTTTCGCCTTCGAGAAATTCCCCGGCGCCGAGCCGGTGCTGACCACCGCCATGAAGTCGGTCGGCGAAGTCATGGCCATCGGCCGCACCTTCCAGGAATCGCTCCAGAAGGCGCTGCGTGGACTGGAAACCGGCCTGACCGGTTTGGACGAGATCGAGATTCCCGGTCTCAGCCATGGGGGCCTCGGTTCCGCCAACCATGCCGACGACCGCAACGCCATTCGTGCAGCGCTCGGCACGCCGACGCCCGACCGGTTGCGCATGGTGGCGCAGGCGATCCGCATGGGCACCTCGTTGGAAGACGTGCACGCCATGTGCAAGATCGACCCGTGGTTCCTCGAACAGATCGCCGGCATCGTCGCCATGGAAGCCCGCATCCGCGAGCACGGCATTCCCGAGGATGCCGTCAACCTGCGCATGCTGAAGGCGATGGGTTTTTCCGATGCGCGCCTCGCGTCGCTGACGAAGACCGACGCCGAAGTGATTCAGAAAGCTCGCGAAAAGCTCGACGTTCATCCTGTTTATAAACGCATCGACACTTGCGCGGCCGAGTTCGCCTCGCCCACCGCCTACATGTACTCGACCTATGAAGTGCCGTTCGCCGGCGCGCTGGCCAACGAGGCACAGGTCTCGTCGCGCAAGAAGGTCGTCATCCTCGGCGGCGGCCCCAACCGCATCGGCCAGGGCATCGAGTTCGACTATTGCTGCTGCCACGCCGCCTTCGCACTGCGCGACGCCGGCTATGAAGCGATCATGATCAACTGCAACCCGGAGACGGTCTCGACCGACTACGACACCTCGGACCGGCTCTATTTCGAGCCGCTGACGGCGGAAGACGTGCTGGAGATCCTGCGCGCCGAGCAGGCCTCGGGCGAGCTGGTCGGCGTCATCGTCCAGTTCGGCGGCCAGACGCCGCTGAAGCTGGCGGACGCGCTGGAGAAGGCCGGCATCCCGATCCTCGGCACCTCGCCCGACATGATCGATCTCGCCGAAGACCGCGACCGCTTCCAGAAGCTCCTGCACAAGCTCAACCTCAGCCAGCCGAAGAACGGCATCGCCTATTCGGTCGAGCAGGCCCGGCTGGTTGCCGGCGAGCTCGGTTTCCCCTTGGTGGTGCGCCCGTCCTATGTGCTGGGCGGCCGCGCCATGCAGATCATTCATGACGAGGGCATGCTGCAGACCTACCTGCTCGACACCGTGCCCGGCCTGGTGCCGGAGGACATCAAGCAGAAATACCCCAACGACAAGACCGGTCAGATCAACACGCTGCTGGGCAAGAACCCGCTGCTGTTCGACACCTATCTCTCCGGTGCCATCGAGGTCGATGTCGACTGCCTCTGCGACGGCAAGGCGACCTTCGTCTCCGGCATTCTTGAACACATCGAGGAAGCCGGCATCCATTCGGGCGACAGTGCCTGCTCGCTGCCGGTGCACTCGCTGCCTTCCGAACTGGTCGACGAGCTGGAGCGCCAGACGGCAGCCCTTGCCCGCGCGCTCAATGTCGGCGGCCTGATGAACGTGCAATACGCGATCAAGGACGGCACGGTCTATGTGCTGGAGGTCAACCCGCGCGCATCGCGCACCGTGCCCTTCGTCGCCAAGACCATCGGCCGGCCAATTGCGAAGATCGCCGCCCGCATCATGGCCGGCGAAAAACTGGAAGACGCCTTCGCCCATTACGGCGCCATGCCTGATCCCAGGAACCCCGGCCACATCGCGGTCAAGGAAGCCGTCTTCCCCTTCGCCCGCTTCCCCGGCGTCGACATATTGCTCGGCCCGGAAATGCGCTCGACCGGCGAGGTCATGGGCCTCGACCGCGATTTTGCGCTGGCCTTCGCCAAGAGCCAGCTCGGCGCCGGCGTCGACCTGCCACGCTCCGGCACGCTGTTCGTCTCGGTGCGCGACGAGGACAAGAAAGGCATCCTGCCGGCGGTCAAGCGCCTCGCCGGCCTCGGCTTCAAGGTGCTGGCCACCTCAGGCACCGCCCGCTTCCTCGCCGAAAACGGCGTCGACGCCCAGAAAATAAACAAGGTGCTGGAAGGCCGCCCCCACATCGAAGACGCCATCCGCAACCGCCAGGTGCAGATCGTCTTCAACACCACGGATGGCCAGAAGGCGGTATCGGACTCCAAGTCGCTCCGCCGTGCCACGCTGATGCAGAAGGTGCCGTATTACACGACGCTGTCAGGTGCGGCGGCGGTGGCGGAGGCGATTGCGGCGCTGAAGGCGGGGAGTTTGGAAGTGAGGCCGCTGCAGGAGTATTTTGCGTAGGCGATTGGCTGATCTCTGTTTAGAGCAGTATCGGCAAGGCCGCGCTTCAAATTACCTAAGGACAAACCTTTTCATGGCTAGGTCGATCGGAGAGGCATGTGTGTCGTCTATCTGATTGAGTATTGCTCTTCTCTCATCGCGCCCGAGTATTTCCATTGCTCCCACCACGGCTGCCCGATCCATCGATGCAAACTGCATAAAACTTGATCGGTGAGAACGCACCCACGCCAAGTCCTTAAGAGAAACAGCCGCTCTCGCTTGCGACCGGATCTCTCCCGAGAACACAGCGTTTTGGATCGCCCTGATTTGCAACAGATTTGCACTACCGGCACAAATCCAATCCCACCAACGGCGCACTGCCTGTCGCTGATAGTATCCGGATACCGCGATCTGCCTGATTAGCGGCAAGGCAATCTCATGCCCTCCAGACTGAATTACACCGTCTAGGGCCTTCGCTAGCTCATGGAAAACGGGAAGGAAGGCATCAATGGAAGCGCGCGCAACATCGATAAACTGATGAGAATTGCTAGAACGGGATCTCCTAATATACGCCTTGATTAAATTAAGATCGACGTAGCCATCTGCAATGAACTTCTCTCGTATTGTCCTTCCGATTTCATCAAGAATTTCGGCGTTTATCGCTGGTCCGATTTCTACGTCGGCGTGCTCACCATAAGGGTCAAGCGCCGACATTCTCTGCATCGCGGCCTTGGTTTCAGTATCCATATGATCTTGAAGAACTTTCTCGACAAATTCTTCTATAGAATATATATTAGTCTTTCGTCCATTTAAATTGAGGCGATGATTCTCGTACAAATATATCGATAATAATTCTATCGCGTTTTGTAACGAATTTCTATCGTTGTCGAAAATGCGAATGTCATCCACATACCTGACGTGCTTAAATCCATTGCGAATCAAAAGTTGATCAACGTCAATTAGAACTGCCTCGGAGATTAAATTGCTAGCATTTGGTCCAACGGGTATGCCTTTTGACGCCCCGGCATTTATTGAATGTATCACCGACTCAAAATCTTGCGCCACCTCATCCAGTTGAGGGTCGGCAGCCTCTATTGAACCGCGCACGCGGTGAGAATAAATCTGGTTGAAAAAATCGGAAATATCGGCGGTTGCAGCAAAACTGTGATTGTTAGCCAGTTGCCGCGACTTTTCTTTGTACGCATCATAGCCGGTGCCTGCTGAGAAAAAGGCACCATCTGACGGTGAAAACCTATTGGAGAATGCAACCTCTTGGCTCACCTGCACTCTCGCCGCCTCGATTGCCGGACCAACTCGGTAGGCTAAGGCCGTATAGGTAAGGCACGTCAACGGATCAAGCTGGTGAACAATTCTATACGAGCACTTCCCCTTAGCCACCGGCATTGAATCTGCAGGAACTATTGGAAGCTTTCTAATGTTGGATGACATAAGGCGATCACGTACATTCTCCCAGTCGGCCCATACTGCTTGGTATGCTGGCAACTTGGGAAAGAAGTCACTGTCCTCAAAGCGCTCAAGATGACGGCGCGCAAAATCGAGACCCTCTTCAGTCAATTTTGTCAAAATCCCCCCAAGGAACCGAATTTCTATTACTTAGATCAGTATCATTCGAAAGTTAGGAGTGAACGTCGTAATAGGCGCCAGAAGACAAAGTCCGGCAATGAAGGGCTCCATTAGTTCACGACCTCGGTGACAACTACCTTAGCTGCCTTGGCCTTAGCTCTTTCCAGCTTGTTCATTGCCTTCCGCATTCTAGCGACCGCTTCCTTCGCCTTGTCGCCTTCAATCGTGTCTCGCTTGATCACTTCGTTTTCGACCAACTGCGACAAGTTCTCGTTGCCGACTTTGATGTCTGGAAAGAGCTTCCGGATTTCGCGACGCACCACCGAAATCACCGCTTCCGACCGGATAATCGCCGAAACCGTAAACTTGTTAAACAGCTGGGCCTGCTGATGAAAGGCATCCATTGCATCCGTCGTCAGCCCTTCCTTAGCAAACAGGAAGAGGCACTGCAGATGATCCTCATTCTTGGGATTCATGTCGGCAAGGACAATGCGACAAACTTCTTCGTGGCTGATCTGATTTGCCACGTAGATACGGACCAGCCGCCATTCGACCGCATTGGTCAGGATCACCCAGTGAATGCCTTGATGAGCCCCGTAGTCGATGACTTGCCGTAGATGATTGTCGGCAAGCCCGCTGCCAGCTGATTTCACTTCGACGAGCAGCCGCAGTTTTCCACCAATCTTTATAGCAAGATCGCAGTATGTGGATTTGATCTGATGTTCTGATGTGAGTTCGTCATATTTGTCGTAGCCAAACACCTCGGCCAAAATGTCCTTGATCAACGTAACCGTGTCGGCCTCCGCCACGTCGGATTTCTGCTGAGCCAGCGTGATCCGTTGATATTTCTTGAGATTCGACGCTACACGTTCGACGAATTTCTTCGGCAATTTGTTCAATGACTCGCCCTCCCTATCCCCAATATGAATTGAGGACGAGTTTACTTGAAAGACAAGTAAAAACTTATGTTAGAGATTGCGGCCCTTCGCAGGCTCAGGGCGTTCGAAGCTCGAAAAGCCAAGCAATTGGCTTTTCGTCCGCTACGCGGACCGCTTCTCACCCCTCACGCCACAGCCACACACTCAATCTCAATATCGAACTCCATCGGCCACGAAGCCACCGGCACAAAACTCCGCGCCGGCGGATTGACGCTGAAATACCTCGCATAAACCCGGTTAATCGCGTTGTAGAAGCCGGAATTGACGGCGTAGATGCGCACCATCACCACATTGTCGAGCGAGGTGCCGGCCGCTTCCAGGCAATGTTTCAGCGCCTTCAGCGACGCCTCGGTCTGCACCTCGATGTCGCCGCGCACCATCTCGCCGGTCACCATGTCCACCGGCGGCGTCGCCGAGATGAACACGAAGCCGTTGGCCTTGACCGCCGTCGAACAGGGCAGCCCGAGCGCCCGCACCTTGTCCGACATGACAGGCACTTCGATGATTTGTTTGGTCATGGCAGTTCTCCTTGGGTTGTAGGGAGCTTATCTCGGCACGGGCGGAACGCCAGAGCGCCGTTCTTCCCTTCTCCCCTTGTGGGAGAAGGTGGATCGGCGCGTTAGCGCCGAGACGGTTGAGGGGTGTTCCAGCGGAATGAGGCGGCGGCGTTCCCTGGAACACCCCTCATCCGACCTCGCTTCGCGAGGCCACCTTCTCCCACAGGGGGAGAAGGCCAGTGCGGCGCTAGAGAAATCCGATGAACCGTCCGGCGAAAAGCACCGAAGTCCACAGCAGTATCGAGAGCACAGCCAGGATGGTGCTGCCGGCCAGCTCGTCGCCGCCTGTTGCGCGGCGCAAGCGCATGAAGGCGAGGAAATTGACGCCGGCGAGAAGGATGAGTGCCATCTTGGCGAGGAAAACCGGCATCGCCGCATAGGTGCCCGCCGTGACCGAAAACAGCAGCGAGCCTGTGACGAGCGCACCCGCGAACGCACTTAATGCAATGCGGCGCAGCAGCGCGACGAATGCGGCTTGCGGCAGCGAACGGAAGGCACCGCAGATCCTGAGGTCCATGAGAACGACGCTGGTCAGCAGCGCACCGATCGACATGATGTGGAGCGCATTGACCACGGGATAGGCGACGAAGGAAGCCTTCAGCCACCGCGCCAACGCAAGATGCTCAATGCCGGCGAGGAACTCGGCCATTTACGCCGGCGGCACTCGGTCGGGATAGACATCATAGGTTTTCCCGCCCACGATGACGCGGACTGCTTTCATGCGCTTTTCGCTCGCCTCGAGCGAGCGGTTGCCGATCGCGGTCACCTCGTCGCCGACCTTGGCCACCTCCTCCGTGAAGCCGGCGGCGATCGTGCGTGATGGCGGCGCCATCTCCACCCGCCAGGCCTCACCCTCCGCGTCGACATCCAGCGTGGCGTGCGGATTGCCGATATAGATGGCCGTGATCTTGCCCTTGAGTTCGAAAAACCCATCCTGTGTCCACGACCAGCCGTGATGGGCATAGGCCGCGGTGCCGGCGGCAAGCATCACGGCCGCCGTCAGCGCGACGCTGCGAATTGCCTTGAACTGCATCGCTCGTCTCCTCGGTTCATCCCGCAGGCACTTGAGAGTAGGACACGGCGCGGCAACGTCAAATCATATCGAGCGAAAGACTGGACCGCCAAGCGCCCGCCCAATCGCCGGCATGACGCCTTGTTAATGACACCCATGCGCGCCACTCTCTCTTTCCTGGCCGTTCTTCCCCTGGGCTGAAGATCGGACTCCCATCGGAAACGAGGCGAACATGAACAGCATGAGAGACCGTCAGGAAGGCTTCGAAAAGAAGTTTGCGATGGATGAGGAAACGAAGTTCAGGGCCATGGCGCGCCGCAACAAGCTGCTCGGCCTGTGGGCCGCCGAACAGCTCGGCAAATCCGGTGCTGACGCCGACGCCTATGCCAAGGAAGTCGTGCACGCGGATTTCGAAGAGGCAGGCGACAACGATGTGTTCCGCAAGGTCCGCGCCGACTTCGACGCGGCAGGCATTTCTCTGTCGGATGCCCAGATACGCAGCGCCATGGAAACCCTGCTGGTGACCGCGGTCGAGCAGATCAGATCGACCTGAGCATCGCTCAGCCTTGATCGGTATAGGGCGTGCCGTGCTTAAGGCACAGGGCCATATTGTGGTGTTGGTTGGCCAAGCGGGCTGGCTTCCATCGTAGCGCTCTACGGCGCCCCCCTCTGTCCTGCCGGGCAGGACAGAGGGGGGCGCCGTAGTGAACCGCCCTCACCCCTGATGCGCGGCGGCCAGTTCCTTCACGTGTTTTTCGTGCATCTGCAGCGTCGGCAGGGTTTTCTTGGCGAATTCCTTCATTGCCGGGTCGTCGCCGGATTTCGCATAGCCGCTGAACAGCGCGACGGCTTCCTTGTGAGCGTTGGTCTGCATCTCGATGTATTTGGCCTGGAATTGATCGCCGCTGGCACTCTTCAGCTCATCGAGCATCTTTTGCTCCTTGGGCTGCAGGGCCGGACCGGACGGTGCGGTGGCCGAGGTTGTCTGGCCCTGGGCAAGCGCCGCCTTGAATTCCTCGCCGGCCTTGGTGTGATCGGCGATCATCTGTTTGGCGAACGCCTTGACGTCGGCGTCGGTTGCCTGTTGCTCGGCGAGCTTGCTGGACTGGATCTCGAACTCATTGGCGCTCGGCACCGTCTTGATGAAGGTCGAAGTGTCGACCTTCGTCGTGGCGGCGAGCGGCGTGGTCGTGGCGGTCGTGTTCGACTGGGCAAAGGCCGGCGCGCCGGCAAGCAATGCTGCTGCGGTCAGAATGGTAAGCGTCTTCATGGCATGTCTCCGGTTGGAATTGTCCCTCGGACAATCCAACGTCGCTTGGGCACTCCGGTTGCAGGTCATAAGGAAGAAGCCTGCGCGTATCGCCTCGATTACCCGAACCGCGGCGGGCTAACCAGAGCTACCTTTCAGTGGCAACACGCCTCGCCATATTGCAGCTGCTCGTTCCAGCTCGGCCGACCTTCCGGCGTGAAATCCATCAGGTTCCACAGCGTTTCGCAGGTGCCGAGGCCACGCGGATCCTGACCGGGCTCCGTCGGTGCGAAATCCAGTTCCGAACTCCAGAAATGGCGTATGCCTTCGGGGTCGCGGTGAAACACCGACAGCAGCGGGATCTGTGAGCCGTCGGCCGCCTCCGCATTGTAGTCGCGCTTGAAGCTGTTGGCCGCCGAAGACACCAGCCGCATGTTGCGCCAGCCCCGATCGCGGCCGAGCGTGACCAGGTTTTCGAGCGCGGTCTTGCCCACCACCGCGAAATTGAAGCCGGCCGCCTGGAGATGGCCGACGGCGCCGTCGAACTGGTCGAGTAGCGCCGTACAGGACGGACATGGCTGGTCCTGCCGGGCAAGCCTGGCCGTGCCGCCGCTGGTCGCGACGTCGCGCTTCTCCTGCGGGTGACGCGGAAACATCATGTTGTAGAGGATCAGGCTGTTCTTGCCGGGCGCGAACAGCTCCGACAGCCTTGTCTTCGCGGGCTTGCCCTGGGCATCCAGTGCGTCGAATTCATAGTCCTGGCGGATCAGCCCGCCCGGCGGCAGCGCGCGCCGGGCCTCGGCGACCTCTTCCATGGCGCGGCGCAGCTCGATTTCCTTCTTCAGCAATTTTTCGCGCGCGGTGCGGTATTTCGCGGATTCGTTGGGAAAGGTGATCATAATCGGCTCCTTCAAGTCGCGGCGCCGGCGTCCCGGCGCGGTTGCTCTGCGACCCAAGGACGTTTGGCGGTGATCGGCTCCGACATTTATTGCGCATGGTGAGATGTCGTAATCCCTGTTCGGGCAGCGTGATCCGGGGGACGAAATGCACGACGACGAGATCGATCTGCGCTGCCCGCAAGTGGTGGCCGACAATGCCGCCAAGGGCCTCAGACTGCGCGGAGAATTCGGCCGCGGCGGCACCGAGATCGGCGTCGCCCGCGCCACCGAACTGAAGAACCGGGAAAAGCTCGCGCCCTCCACCATTCGCCGCATGGTCAGCTATTTCGCCCGCCACGAGGTCGACAAGCGCGGCAGGAACTACGGCAATGAGCAGAACCCTTCGGCCGGCTACATCGCCTGGCTGCTGTGGGGCGGCGATGAAGGCCGCACCTGGGCGCTTGATCTCAAGCAGAAGATCGGCAACGCGCCGGACATCTGACAACGGTCCGCACTACGCTGACCGTTCCTCACCCCTTGACCCCGCCGGCGGTCAGGCCGGAGACGATCTTGCGCTGGAAGATCAGCACCAGCACCACCAGCGGCACCGTGACGATCACCGAGGCCGCCATGATGTTGCCCCAGGGGATCTCGAACTGCGAGTTGCCGGAGAGCAGCGCGATCGCGACCGGCACGGTCCGCTGTGCGTTGTTGGAGGTGAAGGTCAGGGCAAACAGGAACTCGTTCCACGCACCGATGAAGGCCAGCAGGCCGGTGGTCGCCAGCGCCGGCCACATCAGCGGCAGGAAGACCCGGGTGACGATGATCCACGGCGTGGCGCCGTCGAGGATCGCCGCCTCCTCGACCTCGACCGGCAGGTCGCGGACGAAGGTGGTGAGCACCCAGACGGTGAACGGCAAGGTGAAGATCATGTAGGAGAAGATCAGCGCGAACAGCGAATTGTAGAGGCCGAAGATGCGGACCAGTTCGAACAGCCCGGCCAGCAGCGCCACCTGCGGGAACATCGACACCGACAGGATGATGAACAGCAGGGCCGAGCGGCCGCGGAATCGAATGCGCGCCAGCGCGTAGGCTGATGTGACGCCGAGCAACAGCGACAGCGCGACGACTGCGCCGGAGACGAAGAGCGAGTTCGCGAGGTTGCGCACGAAGGCGCCCTCGATCAGCACATTCCGGTAATTGGCGAAACTGATCGTCGTTGGCCACAGATCAGCCCGGAACAGATCGGTCCCGGATTTCAGGCTGGTGACGATCGCGTAATAGAACGGGAACACCGCGACGAAGACGATGACCGCGACCAGCAGGTAAAAGGCCGTGCGCTTCACGATCCACATCTCAGCGGTCCCCGTCCAGGCTGATCCGGCCGATCCGGATGGTGACGATGGTAAGCAGAGCGAGAATGAGGAAGAGCAGGGTCGAGGCGGCGGAGCCATAGGCGAACTTGTCGAACTCGAACAGGTTCTCGCGGGCGAACACCGACATCGACTTGGTGTGCACATTGTTGGGTGTCAGCACATAGACCAGGTCGAAGATACGCAGCGCATCGAGCGCGCGGAAGATCACCGCCACCAACAGCGCGGGGCGGATCAGCGGCAAGGTCACCCGCCAGAAGATCTGCCAGGGGTTGGCGCCGTCGAGCCTGGCGACCTCGATGATCTCCCTCGGCAGCATCTGCAGCGCGGCCAGGATGAGCAGCGTCATGAATGGCGTCGCCTTCCAGATATCGACGATGAGGACCGCCGCCATCGCGGTGTCGGCGTTAGCCGTCCAGGCGATCTTGGTGCTGATCAGGCCAAGATTGAGCAGCACCACATTGATGATGCCGAACTGGTCGTTGAGCATCCATTGCCACATCTTCGCCGAGACGATCGTCGGGATCGCCCAGGGGATCAGGATCGCCGCCCTGACGATGCCGCGGCCTGGGAATTCGGCGTTGAGAACCAGGGCAACGATGGTGCCGAGGATGGTCTCGCAGGTCACCGAAATCACGGTGAAGCGCACCGTGTTCCAGACGGCACGCCACCAGACAGGGTCGACCAGCAACCCGTCATAGAGGGTCCGGCCGCTTGGCATGTGAAGTACCGAAAAGTAATTGGCGAAGCCGACCCATTGGCGCGCGTCGAGATCGGCCAGCGAGGCGTCGGTGAAGCTGAAATAGACCGTGCGGGCAAGCGGCCAGCCGGCCGCCGCCGCGAGCACCAGAAGCATTGGCGCCAGGAAAAGCCACGCCGAGCGAACGCGCTGTGCCCTCAACGGCGCGTGCGCGGCCTTGGCTGTTTCCGGTTTCATCCCTGTCATCTCGCTCCGCTCGCTGCGGTCCCGCCGGCCGGCTGTCCCAGTATCGTCACCAGCCTCGGCCCTTCAGCTTGGTCAGCGTCGCTTCGAGGTCGGCCAGATTGTCGGCGGCAGTGCCGTCGCCCGAGAGAGTGTTGTGAACGGCGTTCCAGAACTGGCTCGACGCCTCGTTGTATTTGATCCTGGTCGCGGCCGAGGGGCGCGGCACCGCATTGAGAAAGATCTGCTTCCAGCGCGGAATAATCGGGTGTTCCATGGCAATGTCGGCATCGTCATACAGCGCCTGGATGGTCGGCAGATTGGACGTCTTCAGCGCGCGGTATTTCTGCATCGCGGGCGAGGCAATGAACTTGACCAGCTCGATCGCGGCATCCGGATGCTTCGAATATTTGGAGACCGCGAGGTTCCAGCCACCCAGCGTCGCGACCGGTCGGGCGCCTTCGCCGGTGCCGGCCGGCAGCGGCGCCACGTCGAACTTGCCCTTGATCGGCGAGCCCTCGCCGTTGCCGAGCGCATAGGCATAGGGCCAGTTGCGCATGAACACCGCGTTGCCGGTCTGCCAGACGCCGCGCGATTCCTCTTCCTGGTAGGCGAGCACGCCGGGCGGCGCGATGGTCCCAACCCAGCCCTTGACCATATCGAGCACCGCCGCCGCTTTTGGATTGCTGATGGAGATGGAGCCGTCCGGCTCGATGATCTGGCCGCCGCCATTCGACATCACCCATTCGAGCGCGTCGCAGGTCAGCCCCTCATAGGCGTTGCCCTGAAAGACGAAGCCCCAGATATCCCGATTGCCGGCTGCACGTTCCTTATCCATGACCAGCCTGGCGGTGTCCGCCAGTTCCTTCCAGGTGGCCGGCACCTTGGCGCCATATTTGTCGAGGAGATCCTTGCGGTAGTAGAGCGCCGGCGCATCGGTGAAGATCGGCAAGGCGACGAGCTTGCCATTGACGGTCTGCGACCGGATGATCGACGGGAAATGCTCGGCCACGATCTCCTTGGTCGCTGCGGTCAAATCGACGAGCTGGCTGGCGAGCTGCGGCGCCCAGATCACGTCCGTCTGGTAGACGTCGATGTCGCTGTTTCCGGCGGCAAGCCACAGCCGGTACTGGCCGAACTGGTCGGTCCCGGACGTCGGCATGACGACGATGTTGACCTTGTTGCCGCTGTCTTTCTCGTAACGGTCGAGGATCTCGCGCAGCACCTTGATGCCGTCGCCGGTATCGCCCGACACCATCGACAGCTCGACGGCCCGCGCCGGCGTACCAACCAGCATGGCGGCGACGCCGAGCGCCAGGAATGCGTGAGAAAACTTCATGGTGACGGATGTCCCTCCGCAGCCGGCGACAGGAAACACTCCACGCGCCGGCAGCTTGTCAGGCCCTCACCTCCCATTGAATGCGAAGCGGCGCTTTGGGTTCCCAAATCGCGCCGTTCCTGCGTGAGGCGACACCCATCAGGGGGTGTTGAGATTCAGGTCAGGCCGAGTCGAAAATGGTGGTTTCCGAGAACCGGGAGCGGAGCGTACTTTTGGGTACGTGAGCACCGGAAGCGCAGGAAGCGATCATTTGCGGGCCGGCATCACCTGAATATCAGCACACCCTAGCCTTCCCAGGCGACAGGCATCATACCCAGCCGCTCATAGAGCCGGACGGCGGCGGGATTCTCGACCGTGTTGGTCTTGAGGTCGACATGGTCGGCGCCGCGTTCGCGAAAAACGGCGAAGGCGTGCCACATCAGCGCTTCGGCAACACCCTTGCCGCGCGCCTCGGGATGAACGGCAAGATCCTTGACGAAGGCGCGGGTCCAGCACAGCGCCGCCGCCGCCAGCCGGCCCTTGGCGTCGATGACGAGGAAGCACAGCGCCGGGTCGAATTCGGGATCGTCCGCGATACGCGGCCACCACTCGTCGAACGGACCATCGGCGCCGTCATCGAACACTTCCGTCAAAAGCGCATGCAGGGCGGGCGCGTCACCAGGCTCGAAACTGCGCATGACAAAGCCGTCGGGCCAGTGCGGCGGAACCAGCGTCTCGTCGAGGATCTTGCGCAGCCGGATGTCGTTCAGAGCCGGCGGGCGCGGTTCAGGCATCGCACTCAGGCGTCGGGTTGCAGGCGACGGCGCTGGCGGTCGCGGCCAAGGCCGGTCGCCTCGAGCAGGCCCTTGCGCTTGGCGTCGTAATAATAGCCGGTCTGATAGAGCCAGTCGGCCTTCTTGGCGTTGCCCCCGGCCACCAGCCAGGCGCCGCGCAGATATTTGACCGCGTATTTTAGATTGGTTTCGGCGTCGAACAGGCCCTTGGCCGGTCCGTCATAGCCCATGCCGCGTGCCGTCGCGTGCTTGATCTGCATCAGTCCCCAATGGCCGTTGTTGTAGGCTTTCGGGTTGAAGGTGCTCTCGCGGTTGACGACATGGCGCACCAGATCCACCGGCACCTGATAGATCGCCGCATATTTCTCGATCAGCCGCTCGACATCGCCACGCACGCCCGTCGCGTGTTCTTCTTGCACGGGCCCTGCCGGAAACTGGACCAGGGCCGCCGGGTTCTGCGGCACGACATAGGCGACCTGCTGGACGCCGGGCATGCGGTCGCCCTTGGCGGTTGCCGGCACGATCAGCCCCGCGGTCGTATAAGTCTCGGCCGCCTTGACCGGTTCGTTCGCATTTGCCGGCGGCGGCGCCTGCCAGGCATTGGCGGTCATCACCGCGGGCACGGCTGGTGCCGCCGGTGTCGATCCGGCAAAAGCGGCGGTCGCCGCAGCCGGCTGTGCGGCGGAATCGGGCGGCAGCTCGGCCGTCTGAACGGGGGCGATCCCCGATGATTCCGGCAGCACCGAAACCGTCTCCGGCAGAGGCACGGTGAAGCCGGCATCAGCGCCGGCGGCGGTCGCTGTTTCGGTGAGAGCAGGCGCGGACTTCATCTGCGAGGTCGACGTGCAGCCGCTGATGCCGGCGGCGGCCAGGATCACGCCGATCGCGATAAGGTTGAGTTTTGCTGGCAAGCCGCGCTCGGGTCCGGTTTGTCGGGTTGTTAAGAAATCCCTTACACCAGCGATTCAGGCCGGGCAATCGGGGCGATCAGGTGGTTTTCGGGTGGCGAGACGCGGGCGGCGATGCCATATTGTTCCGGATATGTACTGGGACGAATCCCGGATTTCGCCACTTTGCGGGAAGGAACGCATCATGGTCACGACAGCTTCGATCACGGCCGGCCACGCAGTGTTAGAAACAGTGATCGGCTTCATGGGCATTGCCTGGAGCGAAAAGGGCCTGATCCGGCTCTGCCTGCCCGAACGCAACCGCGAAGCGGTGGAACGGCGCCTGCTGCGCCATGGCGGCGTTTCCAGCGCCACGGCGCAGCCGCCATGGGTCGTCGAGCTGATCGCAGCGATCAAGGCCTATGCGGCGGGCGAGGATGTCGATTTCTCCGCCGTACCGGTCGATCTCGACGGCGTCGACGATTTCCGCCTCGCCATTTACGACGCGGCGCGAAAACTCTCCTTCGGCGAAACCACCACCTATGGCGAGTTGGCCAAGACCGCCGGCCATGCCGGGCTCGCCCGCGAAACCGGGGCCGCCCTTGGAGCCAATCCGGTGCCGCTGGTCATCCCTTGCCATCGCATCCTTGCCGCCGGCGGCAAGATCGGCGGCTTCTCGGCGCCGGGCGGCTCGGTCACCAAGGAGAGGATGCTGGCCATGGAAGGCGTGCGCGTCGGCCCGCCGCCGCCGGCGCAGGTATCGTTCGGGTTTTGAGCGGCGGCCGGCGCTGGCAGAAGGCCTGGATCAGTACATCGGTCGCTTATTGACCGGGTTGGCGGGCACCGGCTGCATCACGTCCCAATGCTCGGCGATCTTGCCGTTTTCAACGCGAAAAATGTCCACGATGACGGTCTCCGGCATGTTGCCTGCCCTCGGTTGAACGACCTGGGTCATGACGAGGTCGCCTTCGGCGATCACCCGCTTGAAGTCGACTTTTTGTTTTGGCCAATTGGCGACACCCATGCTTTCGAGAAGCTTTTTGACCGAGTCTCGGCCATCCGTCATCGTCGGGTTATGCTGAATGTAAGCCTCGGCCCAATAGCGGTCCAGCGCGGTAAGGTCATGGTCGCCGAACAGCGCCTGATAGGCTTTCAGGACAAGCGTCCTGTTTTTTTGAGTCAATTCATGCTGTTGCAGCACCTGCTTGACCGGCTTGGTGTTTCCCGCATGCGCCGCGGCGGTGAGCGCCGCGACCACGAAAGCGGCCGCCGCGAAGGATTTAAGTTGCAGCACGGATGTCTCCCTCGGTTGCTTCGGTGTCAGGCCAGTGCGCGCGCAACGAGCACCGTATCGACATACTGCCGCATGCGGATGATCTTGCCGTCCCGCAGCTCGTAGAGATGAGCGAAGGGGGCAGTCATGGATTTTCCCGTCGCCTTGTATGTACCGGAATACACGCCGAAGGCCGCCACCCGGTCGCCATCGGCAATGAAGCTGTGCACGTCGGCGTGGTATCCGATCCACTCCGAGCCGAGCCGCTTGAAGACCCCCTGCATCAGGGCCTCGATGCCGACATAGGTGCCGGCATAGGGGAATCCTTCCGCCTCGGTCCATTCGATGTCGGCGGAAAGAACGGCCAGCAGATTGCGGCCGTTCTCCTCGGAAGTTCCCTCGTAGGTTCCACGGATCAAATCGAGGTTCGTCGCCATGTCAGCCCCACTTCATCTCGCCCTTGGCGACCTTGGATCCGACATCGAGGGCGACGCCCATACCGAGGCCGGGGAAGCGGGTCTCCATGGCGGCCTTCAACGCGGCGCTGTCTGCCGCCTTGTCCAGTTCTTCCTCGAAGGTGAGGAGATAGGACTTGGTGAACTCCACCGCCGAAGGACCGATCGCGGCATCGGGGGCCATGTGGCCGGGCACCACGACAGCGGGCTTGCGGGCGGCAATCGCGTCCAGCGTCTTGATCCAGGCGGCGCGGCTTTCCCTGGTCTGCGTGTCGGCGGTCCAGACGTGAACGCCCGAGAAGATCATCACCCCGCCGAAAACGGCATTGAGCGACGGCACGAACAGATAGCGGCGGTTGGCCAATCCTTCTTCCGCATTGACGATCTCTACAGTCTCGCCATCGACCGTCAGCGTTGCGCCGTCGACTGCCTCGGGGAGGACGATGTCGGAAAGCGCCTGCGGGCCATTTTCCTTCAGTTGCGGACTCCAGACGGCGAGCTTCTTCTCCACATTGCCCTTGATGGCTTCCAGCGTGGCGGAGGCAGCGATGACTTTTGCCTCCGGGAAGGCGTCCCGCACCGGCTTCAGGCCGAAGTAGTAATCGGGATCAGACTGAGTGACATAGATGGTGGTCAGCTTCTTGCCGGTGGCCTTGATGGCACCGGCGAGCGCCCTGCCGTCCGGATAGGTGAAGCCGCCGTCGATCAACAGGGCCTCGCTCGGCCCCGACAGCAGCACCGGCGCACGGAAGAAACCGTTTGGACCCGCCGGGAAGTGTTTCCAGCCAAGCTTGGCGCCGGCGGCCTGGCCGCTGTCGATGGGCGCGAAAACGGCGGTTGCGCCGAGGACCAATGAGGTCTTCATGATCTGTCTCCTCGTGAACATGGAATATCTCCGTTGAATGAAAGGGGATCGGGTGCGGCTACGGGCCCGCAGGGCGGACGGTAGACGGCACGGTAAGCCCTCTGGATTAATCAATAAATTGGCCGTAATAATACAAGCTGTATGTTGAAAGCTTACAATGAGCCTTCGTGGTGGAATCGATAAACCTCAATCGCCTCGCCTATTTTGCCACCGTGGTCGACGCAGGTTCCTTTACCCGCGCGGCCGAGCGGCTTGGCATCACGAAAACAGTCGTCAGCCAACAAGTCGCTCGCCTCGAGGCTGAGCTGCGGACCACGCTTCTCGTGCGCACGACGCGAAGGGTCGAGCCGACGGAAGCAGGCCGTCTTCTGCATGCACGCTGCGTTCTGATCCTGCGGGATGTCGAAGAAGCGGTCGCCGAGGTTGGCGAGGCCAACGCCGAGGTGGCCGGTGTGCTGCGTGTTTCCGCGTCCAATGACTATGGCGCGATCGTGCTGGCCCCGATCGCCGCCCGCTTTCGCCAGAGATTTCCGGCCTGCGGCGTCGAACTGGTCATTTCCGATGCCATAATTGACTTGATCGGCAACAAGATCGACCTGTCCATCCGGGTTGGCTGGCTGGATGACTCCAGCCAGCAGGCGCGACGCATCGGCACCTTCCGGCAAATCCTGGTCGCGTCGCGGGATTTCGCGGCCGGGATCAGGGTGGACAAGCCGGAAGATCTTTCTTCCTTGCCGCTCGTTGCCAATGCCGTGCTTCGCAAGCCGTTCACCTGGAACTTCACCCGAGGCGATTCCGAGCCGCGCACCATCACCCTGCGCGAGGCGTTCTCCATCAACTCGACGCCCGCCGTACTGGAAGCGACGCTCGCCGGCGGCGGACTGGCAGTTCTGCCGGACTATCTGGTCGTCGACTATCTATCGCAGGGGCGCCTCGTCCACGTGCTCCCCGACTGGGCGCTGCCCTCCGGCGGCATTCACGTGGTCTATCCGGCGGCGCGCTTTCGCCCGCAAAAGGTGACGCAATTCGTATCCATGCTCACGGAGCATATCCGGGATTGAGAGCAATGGCTGCCGGTCGACAAGCGCTAGTTGTTATGGAAGAACCGCCGGCGGAAATGCCGGTCGTTGTCCGGCCGCTTGCAGTTGTAGACCGGGCAGGACTTTGTGTCGGCGCTCGGCACGTAGGCTCGTGTCCTCACCTCGCCCATGCTGCAGAATCGCTGGCTCTGCACATAGCGGTCGTAGAGCGGCAGTCCCGGCACCCGCTTCGACTGGTAGCGCAGGATGACCGCCCCCTGCCGGGCGATCGTCGCCTGAACCTTGCCGCAGCTCATACGCGTCGGGTCGTAGCGCGAGATCGCCTGAGCCTGAGCGGCGACAAGCGTCAGGCAGGCGGCAAGCAGAATGGTTTTCATGGTCCTCTCCCTGATCCGCCGCCCAGGGACGTCGCGATCCGTCGTGACGCTCTCACGCGATTGGGGCGGCCATTGGGCAGCGCCCTGATCACGGCTTTCTCACACAGTCTTGTTTTTTGTGCGAAAGCAGCCTATATGCCTTCCATTGATATTTCGGCCGATCGATCCGGGCCTCGCGATAATCGCGTTTGCTGACGTCTATCTCCAAAATCTCGATGCACACCGGCTGGACCTCGGTCCGGTCAATCTAAAGCAAATGTGAAGGACTATCTAAATGGCAACTGGAACGGTCAAGTGGTTCAACGCCACCAAGGGCTTCGGCTTCATTCAGCCTGACGCGGGCGGCGCGGACGTATTCGTCCACATCTCCGCTGTCGAGCGTGCTGGACTGTCGACCCTGGTCGAAGGCCAGAAGATCAACTTCGAGATCGAGCAGGACCGCCGCACTGGCAAGTCGTCCGCTGGATCTCTGAGCAAGGCAGCCTGATTTTGCGATAGCGCGCGCCGGGCGAGAGTTCGGGGCGCGCGGCAAGTCACGGATGTACTGACAGTCGCGCGAGAAGCGCGCTGGAGCGGAAAGACCCGACAAGCTGGATCAGCAGATAGCTGCCAGCCCGGACCGGACGCTCCCGATCAGGCTACCAAGCATGGGAAGGCGGGATTTATCCCGCCTTTTTTGCTGTCTGGGTTAGGTGGCGCAGCCCGCACTATGGTTCCAACTTGTGGTACTTTTAGCCCAGTAGTGGTACCATTCGGCCATGACCAAACTTGAGCAGATCGAAAAATCCGTCGCCGAACTGAGCCCCGAGGAACTGAAGGCGTTTGCCGCCTGGTTCGAGGCGCTCCAGGCGGATATGTGGGACCGGCAGATGGAAGCCGACGCGAAGGCGGGCCGTTTGGACAGGCTTGCCGAACAGGCGCTGGCTGACCATCGCGCTGGTCGGACGCGGCCTCTGTGAACCACGTCGCCTCTCCATCGTTCTGGGAGGCTTATGAAAAACTGCCATCGTCAATCAGAGCAAAGGCGGACAGGCGTTTTGCCCGACTGCGTTCGATCCTTTTCATCCCTCACTGCATTTCAAACAGGTCGGTCGCTATTGGTCGGCGCGAGTTGACGAAAACTATCGGGCTGTTGCCATACGCAACAATGAAGATGTGATCTGGTTCTGGGTCGGCACCCACGCCGACTCCGATCATTTGTTGAAATAGCCCCTCCTTCAGGAGGAGAAGGCTACCCCACCCACTCGATCGGCACATGCCCCGGATCCGCTTCCACGCGGCCAAGCCATGCCGACACCGCCGGATAGGCGTCGAGCTGGAAACCGCCCTGCTCCGCCGTATGCGTATAGGCATAGAGCGCGATGTCGGCGACGCTGAGCGCGCTGCCGGCGAAGAAGGCATTGTTTTCCAGATGCCTGTTCATCACGCCGAGCGCCTTGTTGCCGCGCTCCAGCGTCACCGCCAGCCGCTCCGGGGTCGCATCCCCAGCACGTTCGGGAAAGGTCAGCAGCGCCTTGCGCACGGCGATGTAGGGCTCGTGGCTGTATTGTTCGAAGAACAGCCATTGATACGCGAGCCCACGCTCATACCTGTCCGCCGGCAGGAAGCGTGTGCCTTCGGCGAGATAGAGCAGGATGGCGTTGGATTCGGCCAGCCGCCGGCCATCGTCGAACTCGAGCAGCGGCACCATGGCGTTCGGGTTCTTGGCGACAAAGTCGGCTTTGCGTGTGTCGCCTGTGTGCGAACTCACCTCGACGTTGGTGAAGGCCAGGCCAAGCTTCGCCATCAGCAGGCGCGGCTTGTAACAATTGCCGCTGTCGATCATGCCGTAAAGTATCATGGCTGTTCCCCCGAGCACTCTCTCCGCGCGATTATCGCAGCGGCGGCGGACTCAACCAATGATTTGTTTTGTCGCGACGATCAGCGCCGCTGATGTGTGAATAGTGGCGCCCCTAGCCGAACAGCGGGACGACATTGCCGCCGGTACCCAGCAGCGTGTCGATGTTGAGTGGCTCTTCCTCGAAAACGGTCCCCGCCAAGGCTGGGCGGGCGAGGAGAAAACCCTGCAGCAGGTCGACGCCGCCCTCGAGCGCGACGCGCAGATGGGTGGGCTGCTCGATGCCTTCGACCAGCACCTTGGCGCCGCGGTCATGCAAGCTGGAAACCAGCGGGCGGAAGAACCGTTCAGCGGCAGCGTGGCGACAGAACTCCGCGAACCAGGTGCCATCGATCTTGACGATGTCGGGCTTGAGCAGGCTCACCCGCTCCTCGGTCGAGTGCCCGGTGCCGAAATCATCGATGGCGATGCGGATGCCGTCGCGCCGCATTTCGCGCACCAGCCGCGCGAGAAGCGCGTCGTCCGCCGCCTGTTCGGTGATTTCGCAGACCAGCATGGCCGGCGCCAGGCCGAACTCGCCGAGATGCCTGGTCATCAGGCGAATCTCGGCCAGTGCCCGCCCGGCATGGTCGTTGATCAACGGATTGTAGTTGAAGAACAGGTCGAGCCCGTCGACGCCGATATTGCGAAAATTCCTGAGATGCAGCGCCCGGCACATGGTTTCCACAAACAGCCGGTCCGAGACGGCAACGCTTTCGAAGAACATCTTTGGCGCGCCGGGGCGGCCCGCACGGTGCGGCTCGATCAGGGCTTCGGCCGCGACCGCGTGAAGGAACCGGCCGCGCGG
This sequence comes from Mesorhizobium sp. WSM1293, assembly GCF_000513875.1. Taxonomy (NCBI): domain Bacteria; kingdom Pseudomonadati; phylum Pseudomonadota; class Alphaproteobacteria; order Hyphomicrobiales; family Phyllobacteriaceae; genus Mesorhizobium; species Mesorhizobium sp. WSM1293. Next base: position 79,407 of record NZ_AZUV01000011.1, read on the forward strand.
CGCGAAAATCGGCTGATAGGCGCTGCGCAGCCGGAACTCGCCATACATGCCGTATTCGATGCCGACTTCGTCGACCCGGATCGCATCGCCGACATTGCGCCGCCGATCACCTCTCATGTCGCCACGCGGCGCCCAAAGGCCTTGACCGGCCGCGCCGAAGGCGTTGCCACGGCAGCAGCAGACGTGTCGACGGCAGCAGCGACAGGCGCCTGCCCGGCCTTGTCGAAGACGCCAAAGCTGGTCGGCGCCAATTCGGGTCGCGCCAGCACGAAACCCTGCACCATCGACGCACCCGATTTCTCGGCGAGCTCCAGTTGCCAGCCCTCCTCGATGCCTTCGAACACCGTATGGATGCCTTGCTCCTCGAAGTTCTTCACCATGGTGGTCAGCAACGCGAAGCCGGCGCCGGACTCCATCAGCTGCGTGATCCAGTAGGCATCGAACTTGACGATATCCGGCTTCAACTCCTTGACCCGGTTGATGTCGGAATCGTCGGCGCCATAGTCGTCGACGGCGATGCGGAAACCGTTGGCTCTCAGTGCCGCGACGAAGCCGTGCAAGGCTTCCTGCGACGCCGACCGCTGCTCGGTCACCTCGCAGACGACCCGACGCGGGTCAATGCCGGCCTCGTGCAGCACGAGCCGCATCTCGCGCAAGGCAGCGTCGGCAACAGTGCGTTCGGTGAACACCGACGGGTCGAAATTGACAAAGATCGACGCTTCCCGCGGCAGGCAGGCACCGGCGTTGAGAAGATGCAGCGTCCTGGTCAGCGCCTCGATATGCAGCCGGTCGGCGGCCGGACAGGTCGAGAAGAAATTCATCGGCGATTGTGGCTCGCCGTCGCGGAACGGTCGGATCAGCCCTTCGAACGCGACCACCGACAGCTTGCCTTCCTTGAAGGCGAAGATCGGCTGGAAAGCGCTTTGCAACGTGTAGATGCCCCAGACACCGGTGGAGGTGCCGTCGTCCTGACGGATGATGTGGGCAAGCCCGACGCTGCGCGACACGGTTCCTCGCTCCGCAATTGGTCTGCGATCCTGCCACTCAAGCCTCTACCGCTCGTTAATGAATTTATTGTTGCCGACCCCGGGTCCGATCACAGCTCCTTGAGATCTGGATCAGCCGACAATGCTTGCGTTGCGCGAAATCATGCGACATGAGAAGCGCCGCGGTCGCTCCTGGCCGCGCCGATCTTCCATGGAGACGTCAAGCTCATGGCCTTTCTTGCCGACACCCTTTCGCGCGTGAAGCCTTCCGCCACCATCGCGGTCACGCAGAAAGCGCGCGAGCTGAAAAATGCCGGCCGTGACATTATCGGCCTCGGCGCCGGCGAACCGGATTTCGACACGCCCGACAACATCAAGAATGCGGCAATCGAGGCGATCCGCCGCGGCGAAACCAAGTATCCGCCGGTTTCGGGCATCGTGCCGCTGCGCGAGGCGATCGCAAAAAAGTTCAAGCGCGAGAACAATCTCGACTACAAGCCCGAGCAGACCATCGTCGGTACGGGCGGCAAGCAGATCCTGTTCAACGCCTTCATGGCGACGCTGAACCCCGGCGACGAGGTCATCATTCCTCGCCCCTACTGGGTCAGCTACCCCGAGATGGTGGCGATCTGCGGCGGCACCTCCGTGTTTGCCGACACCTCGATCGACAACGGCTTCAAACTGACCGCTTCCGTGCTGGAAAAGGCGATCACGCCGAAGACCAAATGGCTGCTGATGAACTCGCCGTCGAACCCGTCGGGTGCCGCCTATACCGAGGCCGAACTGCGCGCTCTGGCCGACGTGCTGTTGAAGCATCCGCATGTCTGGACGCTGACCGACGACATGTACGAGCACCTGACCTATGGCGATTTCGTCTTCAGGACCATCGCCGAGGTCGAGCCTAAGCTCTACGAGCGCACGCTGACCATGAACGGCGTGTCGAAAGCCTATGCAATGACCGGCTGGCGCATCGGTTATGCGGCGGGCCCGGTCCAACTGATCAAGGCGATGGACATGATCCAGGGTCAGCAGACATCGGGCGCCTGCACCATCGCGCAATGGGCATCCGTCGAGGCGCTGAATGGCCCGCAGGATTTCATCGCCAAAAACAAGGCGATCTTTCAAGGCCGTCGCGACCTCGTCGTCTCGATGCTCAACCAGGCGCGCGGCATCACCTGTCCGTCGCCGGAAGGGGCCTTCTATGTCTATCCCTCCTGCGCCCAGTTGATCGGCAAGAAGACCAAGGCCGGCAAGCCGATCGACACCGACGAAACCTTCTGCTCGGAATTGCTCGAAGCCGAGGGCGTCGCGGTGGTGTTCGGCTCGGCCTTCGGCCTCGGCCCCAACTTCCGCATCTCCTACGCCACCTCGGAGACGCTTCTGGAGGAAGCCTGCACGCGCATCCAGCGCTTTACGGCTTCGCTGACCTGAGCGGCGCGCTTTGAACGCAGAACCCGGCTTCACTGCCGGGTTTTCAATGGGCCGTCAGCCTCACGCCTCGTGCTTGGTCTCTTTGGCCGAGCGCGCCTCGGCCGGCGCCAGCACGGCAACCAGCAGTGCGGCGGTGAGGAACGCGCCGATCGCTGCCGTCAGCATGGCGGCATTGAAGCCGCCGGCATAGGCGGCAGCATAGAGTTCATGCACGCCGCTTTCGCCCATCGCCGCATCGGTTGCGAAATCATGCCGCGAAATTGCAGCACGAGCGACCGCTTCCGCGTTGGCGACACCGGCATCGCCGAGATACCCGGTCAAAAGGTTGGTTGCCCGCATGCTCATCAAGGCGCCGAGCAAGGCGATGCCGATGGCAAGACCGCTCTGGCGGGTGGCATTGATGACCGCCGACACCATGCCCGAGCGTTCGCGCGGCGCATAGGACATGGCGGCAGCGCTGCCGGTCGGGATTGCAAGCGCATTGCCGAGGCCGCCGATGGCGAACAGAAGGCACAGCGTCGCGTAGGACGTCGAAGGACCGGTCCAGCACATGCCGAGCATGGACAGGCCGATAGCAACATAGCCGATGGTCATCAGCGCGGAGTGACCATAGCGCGCGCTCAGCCTGCCGATCCACGGCGACACCACGATCTGGACGATGAAGGCCGGCGCCATGCGCAGGCCGGTCTGCGTCGGCGACCAGCCCTGCACCTGCTGCAGGAACATCGAGAAGAAGAAGACGCTGGAATAGGAGGTGAAGCCGAGCGCGAACGAAGCGACATTGGCGACGGCAAAGCGGACGTCACGGAACAGGCCAAGCGGCAGCATCGGCCGTGCCGTGCGCGCCTCGAAGCCGAGGAAAGCAGCCAGGCCGACGACCCCTGCGATGAGCGCCGTGACCGTCCTTGGCTCGCCCCAACCATTCTCGCCGGCCGAGATCAGGCCAAAGGTCAGCGCCCCCAGCCACAGGATGCTGAGAGCCAGGCCGACGAGATCGAGATGGGCATGTTCGGGATGCGCCGTCTCGTTGATCGAAGCAGCACCGAGCGCGATCGTGATCAGACCAAGCGGCAGGTTGATCAGGAAGATGCTTTGCCAGCCGACGGTCTCGACCAGGATGCCACCGAGGACGGGACCAACGAGCAGAGAGATGGCGGCGAACGACGCCCAGCCGCCAATGACGCCGGCGCGCTGGCGCGCATCGGGAAAGGCTTGCGTCAGGATCGACAGCGCGCCTGGAATGAGCAGCGAGCCGGCGATGCCCTGTACGACCCGGCCAGCCAGCAGCACCGGCAAATTGGGCGCGACGGCGCAGATCAGCGAGCCGGCCACGAAGATGCCGACGCCGGCCAGCCATGAGCGCTTGCGGCCATAGCGGTCGCCGATCAGGCCGGACGACAGCATGAAGGCCGACAGGCACAGCGTGTAGGCGTCGACCACCCATTGCAGGCCGCCGAAATCGGTTTGCAACGCCTGCTGGATGGTCGGCAGCGCGACATTGACGATGCTGACGTCGAGCAGAGCCACGAACGAACCAAGATAGACAGCGGCGACCAGGGGCAAACGGTGCTTTGACATGGCTAGTCCGGACGTGAGTTTCGCAAATTACTGACCGACGGTCAGTTGAACGGGCGGCATGGCGCTGTCGATCCGGCGATTGAGTATGGCCTGCGCCATGGTACGGGACTCGCCGCGAATCGCCCTCTTCTAATAATATCGCGGCTGAATAGAAGCCGGGTTCCTGCGGACTGAGCATTCAGCCGTCATATTGTTCCGATGTCACCGCTTCCAGCCAGTCGGCATGGACATCGTCGAGCGCCTCCTGCATGGCGATATGCGTCATCGCCGATTTCGGCGCCGCGCCATGCCAGTGTTTTTCGCCAGGCGCGAACGAGATGACGTCGCCCGCCCTGATCTCCTGGACCGGGCCGCCCCACGTCTGGGCAAGCCCGGCGCCCACCGTCACGTAGAGCGTCTGGCCAAGCGGATGCGTATGCCAGTGGGTGCGCGCGCCCGGCTCGAAGCTGACCAGCGTGGCTCGCAGCCGCGCCGGCGCCTCTTTCTCGATGATCGGCGTCTGCAGCACCCGGCCGGTGAAGTATTTTTCCGGCGCGATGACGGTCGGCACGCTGCCGCAGGCAATGATCTTCATGGGTCGATGGTCCTTCAAAACAGCGGGCGACGGGTCGCCTGCTTCAGTTTCCGCCGATATCGGCCGACGTGCAACAGCTTCCGGCTGCCAGCCCCCTATATGGCCAGCACGGGTCCACGGCCGAGCAAAGGATTTCTATTTTCCTTGCCCTGCCGGCAAACAAGTGGGACGATGGCTTTGGGCAGGTGGACTTGAAAAGAACCCCGCCCGCGACGGTCGAACAGGCCGGCCGCCGCTCAGGACCGATTGACCACGCCTGAACCATGCATGCCAGTCGGTCCTACGGGAAACGCCTGAGTGGAGGTCAGTCATGGGTACTCGCGCCGGAGGACGACGCACGGGACCGAAATGCATTGCCATAGTCGGTCCCTTCGCAAGCGGTAAGACGACACTTCTCGAAGCCATATTGGCCCGTACGGGCTCAATTCCCCGACAAAATCCCGTTTCATCAGGCAACACCGTTTCAGATCATTCGCCCGAGGCGCGCGCCCACGCCATGAGCGTCGAGGCGACGATCGCCACCACCGAATTCATGGGCGAGCAGATCACCTTCGTCGACTGTCCCGGCTCCATCGAATTCTCTTTCGAAGCCGAACCGGTGCTGGCCGCCTGCGACCTCGCGGTGGTCGTGGCCGAGGCCGATGAAAAGAAGATCCCTGCCCTGCAACTGATCATGCGCAAGCTCGACGATCTTGGCGTGCCGCGCATCCTGTTTCTCAACAAGGTCGACAAGGCAATCACCGGCGTGCGAGACACGCTGAAGATGCTGCAGCCGGCCAGTGCCGTGCCATTGCTGCTGCGCCAGATTCCGCTGCGCAAGGACGGCGTCGTCATTGGTTCGATCGACCTGGCGCTGGAGCGCGCCTACATCTATCGCGAATATGCCGAAAGCGAGGTGGCGCAGATTCCCGGCGACGAGAAGGCGCGCGAGCTCGAAGCGCGTTTCTCGATGCTGGAGACGCTGGCCGACCATGATGACCAGTTGATGGAACAGCTGCTCGAGGAGATCGAACCGCCAAAGGACGCGATCTTCGACGATCTCGCCGCCGACCTGCGCGACGGCGCGGTGACCCCGGTGCTGATCGGCACCGCCGAGAAAGGCAACGGCGTGCTGCGTCTCCTGAAGGCGATCCGCCACGACGCGCCCGACATCGAGGCGACCCGCAAGCGGCTCGGTGCACCCGACGGCGCGGCTACCCTGGTCCAGGTGATGAAGACCATCCACACCTCGCATGGCGGCAAGCTGTCGGTGTCGCGCATCCTCTCCGGCCAGGTCGTCGACGGTTCCGAACTCTGGCTGCCCGGCGGCGACACGGCCAAGGTTTCCGGCATCTACCGGATGCTCGGCAAGGACCAGTCCAAGCTCTCCATCGCCAAGGCCGGCGATACGGTCGCGCTGGGCAAGCTGGACGAGGTCAAGACCGGCCAGACGTTGAGTTCGGCCAAGGGCGGCATCAAGCCGCTCGTCCAGTTCGAGCCGCCGCAGCCGGTCTTCGCCTTCGCGCTCCGTCCCAAGGAGCGCAAGGACGAAGTGAAGATGTCGGCTGCCATCCAGCGGCTGGCCGAGGAGGACCCCTCGCTCAGCCTGCGCCACAACCAGGACTCGGCTGAAACCGTGCTGTCGGGCCATGGCGAGATGCATCTGCGCGTGGTGCGCGAGCGGCTGGAAGGCAAGAACCAGATACCGGTCGAAGGCCATCCGCCGGCGGTGCCCTATCGCGAGACGATCCGCAAATCGGCGCAACAGCGCGGCCGTCACAAGAAACAGTCCGGCGGACATGGCCAGTTCGGTGACGTGGTGATCGAGATCAAGCCGCTGCCTCGCGGCTCCGGCTTCCAGTTCACCGACACCATCACCGGCGGCGTCGTGCCCAAGACCTACATCCAGTCGGTCGAGACCGGGGTGCGCGACTATCTGAAATCCGGACCGCTGGGCTTTCCGGTCGTGGATGTCGCAGTCAACCTGTCGGACGGCTCCTACCATGCGGTCGATTCCTCCGACATGGCCTTCCAGATGGCGGCCAGGCTGGCAATGAAGGAAGGCATGGCCGCGTGCTTGCCGGTGCTCCTGGAGCCTGTGATGAAGGTCGAGATCGTCACACCCTCCGACGCCACCTCGAAGATCATCGCTCTCATCCCGCAACGGCGCGGCCAGATACTCGGCTACGACGCGCGGCCTGGCTGGCCAGGATGGGATGTCGTCGAGGCAACCATGCCGCAAGCCGAGATCGGCGACCTTATCATCGAGTTGCGCTCGGCGACCGCGGGCGTTGCCAGCTACCGTGCCGTCTTCGACCACATGGCCGAACTCACCGGCCGTCTGGCCGACGAGGCGATGAACACCAACGGCAAGGCTGCCTGATGGCGTAGCGTTCCTCTCGAACTGCTTCGAGGGGACAAAAGAAAACGACGTCCGGCGGGGACCGGACGTCGTTTTGTTCGCGGACCGTTTCCTTGGGAGGTAAAACGGCAGGTCCGCCGCATTTGGTGCCGCCGAGTTCGGCGGAAAAAACGGTTCGGACGCGGTAGCCGCCTGAGCCCGGGCCGTACGAGTGATGCCCCCATCTCCCGTCCGAACCACACCGCGTCCTATGATCCACATAGCAGGTCGCGGGCGTCCGGGCTATGTTACCAGAGGTTACATGTCACCGTTACGTGGCAATTGTGATGGAATTTTTTGCCGGCCCAGCAGAGCACAGGCAACAAAAAAGCCGGATCAATGAAGATCCGGCTGAGTTTGATTGGAGTGCCTGTTAAGGCTAACCTCCAGAGGGGAACACTCGAGGGCGCTAATGGGAGGAGAACGCGCCCAGGAGATGATCTATATATGTGCTCATCATGCCCAAGAAACAAGCATCTATTTTGCAACACACGCATGCAAAAAGACGCAGGCTGTGGTCTAACCCATTCCAGAAGCCAATAGGACCAGCAGAATCGTCGAAATGGGCCGCCGAATCGGGCAATTGCAACTACAGAATCGCCGATCTCGGCTGGCTTTCGGCTCAAAATGCCCAAACCGGGCAATGATGTGGAAGCAGGCAGCAGGCGTGCATTTCTAAGGCAATCGGGGAGGAAGCAGCCAATGCGGACGTTTTCGGCGATCGCCGGCAGTGCGGCCTTCTTCATCGCGGCGCCCTGCGTGGTTGCCGGGCTGGTGCCCTGGCTGTTGACCGATCGCTGGGGCTTGCCGTGGTCTGGTCTGCCGGGCTTTGTCCCTGTCGGCGGGCTTCTGATCGCCGTCGCGATCGCAGCACTGCTGCATGCCTTCGGTCGATTCGCGCTTGAGGGCCTCGGCACGCCCGCTCCGGTCGCGCCAACCGAGAGGCTGGTGATCGGCGGCATCTACCGTCATGTCCGCAACCCGATGTATGTCGCCGTGCTGTCGATCATCCTCGGCCAGGCATTGCTGTTCTCGAGCTGGACGCTGGCCGCTTATGCGGTCATCGGCGCGATCGCCATGGGCTCTTTCGTGCGGTTCTACGAGGAGCCGACTTTGGCTCATCGGTACGGCGCCGAATACGACGCCTACCGCCGCAACGTACCCGGCTGGTTGCCTCGACTGTCGCCCTGGCGGGGGTAGGTGAAACCGGCAGCGCCGTCTCAGGGCATGTTGAGGCTCAGGTCGGGCCAGGCAATCGACATGTCCTTAGAATGACCAGCTTCTCGCCTTGGCGATGATAAAGTCCCGGAACACGTGCAGCTTGGCCTGGTTCTTCATCGCGTCCGGATAGGCAAAATAGGTGTCGAAAGACGGCACCTCGGTCTCCGGCAGCAGCTGCACGAGGTCGGAGTCCTTGCTGATCACATAGTCGGGCAGCATGGCGATACCGGCACCGCCCTGCACCGCCCGCTTGATCGACAATATGTCGTTGATCTGCAGCGTCGGCACCCTTTGCCCGCCTTCGAAATCACCGACCGTTTCCAGCCAGTTCAGCTCCGACAGATGCGACGGCACCGGCACGCCGAAGGTGACGATGCGATGGGCCTTCAGCTCGGCGACGGAAGACGGCCTGCCATGCTTGGCGACATAGGATGGGGCCGCGTAGAGGTGGAAATGCACGGTGAACAGGCGGCGCTGGATCAGGTCCGGCTGCTGCGGCTGGCGCAGCCGAATGGCGCAATCGGCCTGGCGCATGGTGAGATCGAGCTCCTCGTTGGCGAGGATCAACTGCAGGCTGATTTCAGGATAGAGTTCGATGAATTCCTGCACCCGCTCGGTTAGCCAGCCGGCGCCCAGCCCCACCGTCGTCGTTACCCGCAGCACGCCCGACGGGCGATCCTTGGTCTCGGTCAGCCGGGACTTGATGGTCTCCAGCTTCATCAGCACGTCATGCGCCGTGCGAAACAGCATCTCACCCTGCTCGGTCAACACCAGCCCGCGGGCGTGGCGGTTGAACAGCGGCACGCCGACATCATGCTCGAGCGCGCTGACCTGCCGCGAGATCGCCGATTGTGACAGATGCAATGTCTCGGCCGCATGGGTAAACGACCCCGCCTCCGCCGCAGCGTGAAACACGCGTAGCTTGTCCCAGTCCAACGCCATGATTCCCCTCGTTCTGTTTTGGCGTCTGAATGAAAAATCAGGCTTTTACACGGCGTTTCTAAGCCGCTCTCTGAACTCTCTACTCGGCCGCTTCGCGATGCACTTCGATGCCGGCCAGATACTTCTCCGCCTCGAGTGCGGCCATGCAGCCAAGCCCCGCTGCCGTCACCGCCTGGCGGTAGATATCGTCGGTCACATCGCCGGCCGCGAACACGCCCGGCACATCGGTGCGGGTCGAATCCGGCGCCGTCCACAGATAGCCGTTCGGCTTCTGCTTGAGCTTGCCGGCGAACAGTTCAACCGCCGGCGCATGGCCGATGGCCACGAACACGCCGTCGATCTTGAGGTGCGACACCTCGCCGGTCACCGCATGCTTGAGCTTCAGCCCTTCGACCGAGGGCGGCAGCGGCGTCTTGCCGGGCCGACCGGTGATCTCGTCGACGATCGTGTCCCAGATGACGCGGACATTGTCCTTCTTCAGAAGCCGCTCGCGCAGGATACGTTCGGCGCGAAAATCGCTGCGCCTGTGGATCACCGTCACGCTCTTGGCGAGATTGGACAGATAGAGCGCCTCTTCCACCGCCGAATTGCCGCCGCCGATCACCGCGACATCCTTGCCCCGGTAGAAGAAGCCGTCGCAGGTGGCGCAGGCCGAGACTCCAAAACCCATAAAATCCTGCTCGGTCGGGATGCCCAGCCATTTCGCTTGCGCGCCGGTGGCGATGATCAGCGCGTCGGCGGTGTAGGTGGTGCCGGAATCGCCCTTGGCACGGAACGGTCGCACGTTGAGGTCGACCTCGGTGATGATGTCGTTGATGATGTCGGTGCCGACATGCTCGGCCTGTTTCAGCATCTGCTCCATCAGCCACGGACCCTGGATCGGGTCGGCGAAGCCGGGATAGTTCTCGACATCGGTGGTGATCATCAACTGCCCGCCCTGCTGCAGGCCGGCGACCAGCATCGGCTTCAGCATGGCGCGGGCGGCGTAGACCGCCGCCGTATAGCCGGCCGGGCCGGAACCGATGATGAGAACGGGCGCGTGCTTGGTGGTCATCTAAAGCCTCTGCGGAGGGCTGCCGGCAATTGCGGCATGGAAAACTCGATCATTGTCGCGCGTAATGTAAGTGTTGCCCACGACGCCAGCAAGGCAAGTTGGAGTTCGTCCCCGGAAAGCTTTGTCACACCCTGTCGCCTGCGGATCCCGCGAAATATTCCGGGCGAAGGATGGAATGGACAGCGAAGTCGTTTAATTACAAAATCACGCAAGATTCTTGCGTATTGCCCCTCAGGATCGAGAGCCCCCATGCCGCTCAAGGCCGACCTCGACGCCATCGACTGGAAGATCCTGCGCGAATTGCAGGGCGACGGCCGCATGACCAATGTCGAACTGTCGAACCGCGTCGGCATTTCGGCACCGCCATGCCTGCGCCGCGTCAAGCGCCTGGAGGAAGCCGGCATCATCCGTGGCTACCGCGCTCTGCTCAACGCACCAGCGCTCGGCCTTGATGTCGTTGCCTTCTGCCTGGTCGGCCTGCATCATCAAGCCGATGCCGAGCTGCGCATCTTTGCCGAGCGCACCCGCGGCTGGCCGATCGTACGCGACGCCTGGATGGTGTCGGGCGAATCCGATTTCCTCCTGCATTGCGTGGCGAGCGACCTCGGCGCCTTCCAGACCTTCGTCATCGAGGAACTGACCTCGACCCCGAATGTCGACACGGTGCGCACAGCGCTCACCATCCGCCGGGTCAAGGACGAAGGCTTGGTCTCGTTCGCACAGCCTTGAGCCGGTGAACCGCAACCGGCTTTCGCCGATGCGGCTTGAACGCCTCGCCATATCAGCGCCGCTTTGGCGTTCGATAGGCACTTCTGTGAAGCCGGATGTCCTGCCGTAGCCGCCTTGCTGGTTTCCTAGAGCAATTCCAGAAAAAGTGTGTAACGGTTTTCCTGGGAAAAGCGCATAGCGCTTTCGGGATTGCATAATACAGGTGGCGCAGGGCAGCCCAATTCCGAGAACAGTGTGCCGTGGGGTGGGACGATGACTCGATTTTCTAGCCCGGTTTCGGCGCTGGTCATCTGTATGAACGAGGCCGACATGATCGGCGAATGCCTGGAGAGCGTCGACTTCTGCGCCGAGATCATCGTCGTCGATTCAGGCTCGACGGACAGCACTCTGGACGTCGTCAATGCGTTCATCGCCAAGGGCTACCCGATAAGGCTGTTTCACAATGATTGGCCGGGCTTTCCTCGTCAGCGGCAATTCGCGCTCGATCAGGCCACCCAACCGTGGTGCCTTTCGATTGAAGCCGACGAGGCCATCGATGACGTTCTCAGGCAGTCGATCACGAGTGTGACGCAGCTTGGGAACGATGCTTTCGACGGATGGTACATCAGGCGCCGCGACAAGCTGAAGGGTTATGGTTATGCGCACCGCTGGGTGCTTCACAACAGGCTGCTGCGTCTTTTCCGGCGCGACAAGGCGACCATGGACCTCAATCTGCGGGTCCATGAGTCGTTCGAGGTGCCGGGCGAAACCGGCACCATAGAAAATGGCGTGCTGCTGCATCGCCGCGAAATGACTATTGCCGAGGATCTGGCGAGAGCCAACACCTACTCCAGCCTCAAGGTCGCCACGCTGGTCGAACGAGCCAAGAAGCCTGGCCTGATAAGACTGGTGCTGTCGCCGCTTGGCAACTTCCTGAAGTTTTACCTGGCCAAGCGCTACTTCCTGTGCGGCCGGCACGGGTTCGTCTATTCGATGCTGGTGATGGTGTATTCGTTCGCCACCGAGGCCAAGCTCTATGAAGCCTGGCGGGACAACGATCGGGTATAAACCGTTAGGGCGCGCCCGAGGCGGCCCCAAGTGCAGCTATTGCGGCGAGCAGGCCGTCGAAGTCCGCGCGGTCGCACCAAGGCCGAATTGTGAAGCCCCGTCGGACAGCCGCTTGCCCGTCTACCAGCCAGCCCTGCGAGAGGCCGGCGCGTTGTCCCGCCTCCATGTCGGCCTCCTTGTCGCCGACGATCAGCGAACGCCGCAGATCGAGCCCGAGGCGCCTGGCCGCCTCCAGCAGCATGCCCGGATTGGGCTTGCGCATCGGATGATCTGCGGCCGCGAGCGGGCCGGAGCCCGCCTCGTGATAGGCGCAGGCAAGGACCATGTCGACGAACGCATTGTCGGCGCGTAGCAGTTCGAGCACGCGGCCATTGACGGCGGCGAAATCGCTCCAGCCGAAATAGCCGCGCGCGATGCCGGACTGGTTGGTGACGACGATGACGGGAATGCCGGCCCCGTTGGCGGCGGCTATCACCGCGGCTATATCCGCGCGCAGCACCATTTCGGCAGGATCATCCGGATAGCCCGTATCGATATTGATGGTGCCGTCGCGATCGAGGAACAGCGCCGGCGAGCCGGCGGCGAACACCTTTGAGCCGACCTGCTCGACCCACAGGCCCGGCTCAGCCAGCGGATAGCGGCCAGAGGTCGTGGGATCAGCCATTGCTGAGGCGCGCTTCGACCACCTCGCACAGATGATGATAAAGGCACAGATGCCCCTGCTGGATGATCGGCGTCGAGGTCGACGGAACGTTGAGCAGGATATCGGACAGAGGTTTCAGCTTGCCGCCGGTATCGCCGGTCATGCCGATCACCGTCATGTCCATCCTCCGTGCCTGTTCGGCGGCGGCGAGGATGCTCGGCGAATTGCCGCTGGTCGAGATTGCCAGAAGCACGCCGCCGGCCGCGCCATGCGCCTCGACCTGGCGCGAAAACACCGTGTCGAAGCCATAGTCGTTGCCCCAGGCGGTCAGCACCGCTGCATTGGCCGGCAGCGCGATGACATTGTAGGCCTTGCGCTCCTTGAGAAAGCGGCCGACCAGTTCGCCGGCAATGTGGATGGCGTCGCTGGCCGAGCCGCCATTGCCGGCGATGAGCAAGGCCTTCCCCGACGAAAGCGCCGTCACCACCGCGCTCGCTGCCCGCTCCATCTCACCGGTCAGGTCCCGTTCGACCATGGCTGATATGGCAGCCGCCGAGCGGACAAGGTAATCGTTCAAGTCGGACATGAAACCCTCAGTTTGTGGTGCCGCCGGCGCGCAATTTGCCAATGGTGTTGGTGGTGCTCTTTCCAGCGACGAGATCGACCAGCACGACGCGTCCGCCGGCCTTCTGCACCACATCGGCGCCGACCACGGTATCGACCGTGTAATCGGCGCCCTTGACCAGTATGTCGGGCAGCAGCGCTTCGATCAGCGCCAGCGGCGTATCTTCCTCAAACACCACGACCGCGTCGACCGAGGCGAGTGCTGCCAGCACGCAGGCGCGGTCGTGCTGGTTGTTGACCGGCCGGCCGGCGCCCTTCAGGCGCCGCACCGAGGCATCGCTGTTGAGGCCGAGCACCAGCCGGTCGCACTGGCTTCGCGCCGCGTGCAGCAAGCTGACATGGCCGGCATGCAGGATGTCGAAGCAACCATTGGTGAAGCCGACGCTCAGGCCCTCTTGCTTCCACGCCGCCACCATGCGGGCGGCCGATGTGGCGTCGAGGATGGCGTCCTTGTGGGCGGTCGGCCCATGTGAACGGAACAGCGCACCGGTGAGTTCCTCGACCGTCAGCCGCGCTGTGCCGCGTTTTCCCACAACGACGCCACCAGCGGCATTGGCGATCGAAGCGGCCATGACCGTATCGGCGCCTACGGCCAGCGCCAGCGCGAAGCTCGCGATCACCGTATCGCCGGCGCCCGAAACGTCGAACACTTCGCGCGCCTGGGTGGCGATGTGGCGCGCCTCGTCGGGGCCGACCACGCTCATGCCCTTTTCGCTGCGCGTCGCAACGACGAAATCGAAACCATGTGCCGAAATCAGCTGGCGCGCGGCAGCCACGATCTCGTCATCGGCGAACACCGCATGGCCGACGGCCTCGCCGAGTTCCTTGCGGTTGGGGGTGATGGCGGTCGCCCCGGCATAGCGCGCGTAATCGCGGCCCTTCGGGTCGACCAGCACCGGCTTTCCAGCCTCGCGGCAGATGGCGATCAAGTCGCCGGCGACGCCGTCGAGCAGGATGCCCTTGCCGTAATCGGACAGGATGACGATGTCGGCGTGCGCCAGCGCGGCGCGGAAATGGCGGATCAGGCCGGCTCGCTCCGCGGCGCCGAGCGGCTTGATTTCCTCTTCATCGAAACGCAGCACCTGCTGGTTGAGCGCGCTGAAGCGGCTTTTGGATGATGTCATGCGACCACGCTCCTGCGCGAGGCCCGCCGTATCGGCGCCAAGTTCCCGCAGCATCCGCACCAGACTGTCGCCCGCCAGATCGGCGCCGATTACGGAAACGGGGACAGCGGCAGCGCCGAGCGAAACGATGTTGGCCACGACATTGCCGGCGCCGCCCATGGTCGAGGTCTCGCCGCGCCCATGCAGCACCGGGATCGGCGCTTCCGGCGAGATCCGCTCGATGACGCCGTTGACGAAACGATCAAGGATGAAGTCGCCGACCACCAGCACGGTGGCTTGGCCGAACCGCGCAATGGCGCGGTGCAATGGTTCTGGAGAAGGCGGATTGTGCTTGATCATGTCACTGGCAACGCGAGGGTAAGGCAAATCTCAATCGTGATGAAAATTGTCAATTTACGGGCCGGATCGTTCATGCCTGCCGATATACCGCAAATCCACGCAGCGCAACGTCAGGACATGACCCGCGAGTGTCCGATGCGTCAGCTCTTCTGCAGGGCAACATGGATGCCCAGCCCGACCAGCACCGCCCCTCCCGCCCGCTGCATCAGCCGCTGGGCGCGGCTCGAACGCCGCAGGCGGCCGATCACGGCGCCCGCCAGGAACACGCAGACGATATCGGCCGAGGAGAACATCAGATTGACTATCGTGCCGAGCACGACGAACTGCAGCCAGACCGGAAACGCCGCCGAGGCGTCGATGAATTGCGGCAGGAACGCCATGAAGAAGATCGCTGTCTTCGGATTGAGCACCTCGACGGTGATGCTCTCGAAAAAGGCGCGCCGCGCCGATTTGCGCTCGATCGCGGGCAGCGCCGCATCGCCGTCCGCGCGCTTGCGAAACAGCGAGATGCCAAGCCAGATCAGATAGAGCGCACCGACCAGCTTGACCGCCAGGTAGAGCGTCGGCACGGCATGAAACAGCACCGACAGCCCGGCGGCCGCGGCGAAAACATGCACGTAGCCGCCCAGATGAATGCCCAGCGCCGCCGTCAGGCCGGACCAGCGGCCGCGCGCCATCGTCTGCGCGGCGGCATAGAGCATGGCCGGGCCTGGAATGTAGGCGAAGATCGCCGTGGTGGCGAAAAACGCGATGAGCAGTTCGGTCGATGGCATTTTTGGTCCCTCACGATCGTGCTCTGCCCTGTCGATTCAGTCCGCGCGCGGGATTGCTTTGGACTGACCCGTGCGGACAACCGCAGTAAAAGCGAACATAATTTTCTTGTGAAATGACGGGCTGAACGCGCCAATTCGCGCACCCGGCTCGAAATAGGCCGACGCTTCCAGGATATCATGATTGTACTCATCGACCATGACCCAAAGGGGCATAGGATCGAGGCCCGCACGGTGGCGTTCAATTTCCGGGATGCTGACGGCAACGCGATCACGGCCCGGCTGTGTGGAAGTGATTGCAAGTATGAAGAGGTTGGTACCCCCGGCTTCCCAGGAAGGACAGCCACAAAGGCCACAGGCCGTGACTTCCGGCCTTCGGTCTCGCCGTCTCCGTGTTGGCGATGCCAAAGATATGGATATCGCCAGACGTCCGCAGCAGCGGGTTTAATCACGGTCCAATTCCGCGGCGTACTCCTCGAGCATCTCGACATGTTCGGTCGGGGCGTCCTTCGCAGCGTAGACGCGGCGGCTGTCGTTGCCGAAGCGCGCTTCGTAGGCCTCGATGCTCATCAGGACGTATCTCGGCTTGTTGTGGCGAGTGATGGAGACCGGCTGCTGGCTGGCAGCTGCAAGCACATCTCCAAGATTCTGTTTCAGATCGGTCGACGGATAGTTTTTCATGGGATACCCTGTTTTGTCCATAATAGACAAAATGGACAAAATAGACAAGCGCATAAAATGGCAGGACAGGCGCATGCACCTGGCTTTGTCGACAGCCCGGCTAGCCTCCCCTATAAGGACCGGAATCGCAAGCAACCAGAGGTCCTTCATGATCATCGTCACGGGCGGCGCCGGCATGATCGGCTCCAACATCGTCGCCGCGCTGAATGCCGAAGGGCATGACGACATCCTCGTCGTCGACGACCTTACCGACGGTCACAAGATCGTCAATCTTGCCGATCTCAAGATCGCCGACTATCTCGACAAGGACGATTTCCTGCCCCGCATGGAGGCCGGCTCGCTCGGCCGCATCGAGGCCGTGTTCCACCAGGGCGCCTGCTCGACCACCACCGAGTGGAATGGCAAATTCATGATGGAGGTGAATTACGCCTTCTCGAAACGGTTGCTGCATGCAAGCCAGGCGTTGCGCGTGCCTTTCCTTTATGCCTCCTCGGCTTCCGTCTATGGCGGCGGCTCGGAGTTCCTCGAGGATCCCGCGCTGGAACGGCCGCTCAACGTATACGCCTATTCCAAGAAGCTGTTCGACGACTATGTCAGGCGAACCGTGTTCGCCGGGCAGGCCGACCATTCACAGGTCGTGGGCTTGCGCTACTTCAACGTCTATGGCCCGCGCGAAGCGCACAAGGGCGCCATGGCCTCCGTCGCCTTCCATCTGTTCAACCAGGTCGAGCGAGGCGAGAACCCGAAACTGTTCGGCGCCTATGACGGGTTCGGACCCGGCGAACAAAGCCGTGACTTCATCCATGTCGGTGATGTCGCCGACGTCAATCTGTGGCTGTGGAAACGGGGCTCAAGCGGCATCTTTAATTGCGGCACCGGCCGTGCCCAGCCCTTCCGCGCCATCGCCGAAACGGTGATCGACACGTTGGGTAAAGGGGAGATTGAATTCATCCCCTTTCCCGACCATCTCAAGGGCAGCTACCAGAGCTTTACGCAAGCTGATATGTCCCGTTTGCGCGCGGCCGGTTACAATGGCCAATTCCGGACAGTGGAAACCGGTGTCAGAGACTATGTCGAATGGCTGAAAGCCCAACGATCCTCGTGATCGGCCCACGCTGGGTGGGCGACATGGTGATGGCGCAGTGCCTGTTTTCGGCGCTGAAGGAGTTGCATCCCAACGCCGCCATCGATGTGCTGGCGCCTGCCTGGGCAGCACCCCTGGTCAAGCGCATGCCCGAAATCCGCCAGCAGATCGACTTTCCGCTCAAACCCGGCGCGCTCGAATTCACCCATCGCCGCCGCTTCGGCCGCCTGCTGCGCGGCCGCTACGACATGGCCTATATCCTGCCGGGCAGCTGGAAGTCGGCGCTGATTCCGTTCTTTGCCCGCATTCCGCGCCGTGTCGGCAATCTGCGCGAGATGCGCTATGCCCTGCTGACCGACATCGTGCCATTGCCCGACAGCATCAAACGACGCACCGCGCAGGCCTATTTCGGCCTTGCCCAGGGCGGCAGTTTCCGGGCGCCCCGGCTTAGCGTGGACACGAAAAACCAGGTCGACCTGCTCGGCCGTTTCGGGCTGGCGCCGCAGAAATTCGTGGCCCTGATGCCCGGTGCGGAATTCGGCCCTGCCAAGCGCTGGCCCAGCGAAAGCTATGCCGGGCTTGCCAGCGGTTTCATGGGCAAAGGCTTGAAGGTTGCGCTGTTTGGCTCGAAGAACGACCGCGACGTGACGGCGGAGATCGCAGCCCTGGCCCCCGGCGTCGTCGACCTCGCCGGACAGACGCGGCTGGAGGACGCCATCGACCTGATATCCGCCGCCAGGCTGGCTGTGTCCAACGACAGCGGACTGATGCATGTCGCGGCCGCCGTCGGCACGCCGATCGTCGCCGTCTACGGCTCGACCTCGCCCGAAAACACGCCACCGCTGGCGGAGCGCCGCGAGCTGGTCTGGCTCGGCCTGTCGTGCTCGCCCTGCCACCAGAAGGTCTGTCCGCTCGGCCACCTCAACTGCCTGAAGACGCTGGAAGTCGGCCAGGTCGCGGCAGCGGCGGACCGGCTGCTGGAAATTCCGGCCGCGGCATGAAGGTGCTGATCGTCAAGACGTCGTCGATGGGCGATGTCATCCACACCTTTCCGGCGGTCGAGGATGCCCGTCGCCACCGCCCGGACCTGACCTTCGACTGGTGCGTCGAAGAGGCATTCGCCGGAGTCGTCGCGCTTCACCCGGCGATCGACAAGATTCATACGGTGGCGATCCGGCGCTGGCGCAAGGCGCTGCTTGACGGCGCCACCTGGCGCGAGGCGGCCGCCCTGCGCCGCACCTTGCGCAATTGCCGCTACGATCTGGTCATCGACGCGCAAGGCCTGCTGAAATCGGCCCTGGTGGCAAGACAGGCGGGCTCACCCATTGCCGGCTTCGACCGTTCGAGCGCGCGCGAACCCTCGGCGACGCTGTTCTACGATGCCACGTATGCCGTCCCGCGCGATCTCCACGCCATCGAACGGACGCGGCGGTTGTTTGGCCTGGCGCTCGCCTATCAGCCCGATCTTTCGACGCTGGACTCCGGCATCGTGCCGCCCGCCGGCACCCTGGCGGGCACTTCTGGAAAAACCGCCTTCCTGCTGCACGGAACCAGCCGCGAAGACAAGAAATGGCCGGCCGAAGACTGGATCGGAACCGCCCGCCTCCTGATTGAGCGGGGGATGACGCCGGTCACGACCTGGTCGAACGAGCGCGAGAAAACCGTGGCCGAGGCAATCGCAGGCGCCGTGCCGTCAACGATCGTGGTACCGAAATCGCCGCTGTCCGAAATCGCCGCCATCCTTGGCCGCTCGACGCTGGTTATCGGCGCCGACACCGGGCTCACTCACCTCGCCAGTGCCTTTGGCCTGCCGACGGTCGCAATTTTCCTGGCAACAGAGCCGGGTCTGACCGGCCCGCGCGGACGCTACGCATCGACACTGCTGGCCTCGCATGGGGGGCGTGTTGTGCCGGTGGAGGTAGTGGCGGAAGCAGAAAAGCTATTGGCACTTAAACTACAAGCGCCGGCATAGGACCTTTCAGAATTCGCTCTGGCGAGTCGAATAGCGTGGTTCTTCGAGAACCGGAGCGGCGCGTACTTAAAGTACGTGAGCACCGGAAGCGCAGAAAACCGCCCGCGCATGACCCCGAAAATCGTAATTGATTTTCGGAAAGGGATCATGCGCTAACTGAAAATCCTACAGCGTCCTTTGCGCGTCCGAGAGGACGCGCGGCGCTGTAGTCGGCCGCCAGAGTAGAATTATCAAAGGTCCTAGATGAACTGCACCTGGACGATCTCATACCCCCTGGCGCCGCCAGGCGCGTTGACCTCGATGGCATCGCCGACTTCCTTGCCGATGAGCGCACGCGCGATCGGCGAGGAGATCGAGATGCGGCCGGACTTCACGTCCGCCTCCTGGTCGCCGACGATCCGGTAGGTCTTCTTTTCCTCTGTGTCCTCGTCGACCAGCACCACGGTGGCGCCGAACTTGATCTTGTCGCCGCTGAGCTTGCTGACGTCGATCACCTCGGCGCGCGCAATATAATCTTCAAGCTCGTTGACGCGGCCCTCGTTGAGGCTCTGCGCCTCTTTGGCGGCATGATATTCGGCATTTTCGGACAGGTCGCCATGCGAGCGCGCTTCGGAGATCGCCTCGATGATGCGCGGCCGCTCTTCCTGCTGGCGCCAGCGCAGTTCTTCCTTCAATGACGCGAACCCCTCGCCTGTCATCGGGACCTTGTTCATGATGCCTGCCTTTCCTGCTGCCACCCCCGCGTATCGGGGAAAGCCTTGTCGATGGGTACAAAAAGAAAACGGGTCCGGCAGCCTCGAGCTTACGGAACCGTTTCACCGCAATTTCCCTGAATATAGCAATGTCAGCGGGTTTTTCACGCCCAAAAATCGGTTTTGCTAAAATCATCCCCGTTTTCATCAGTCGGGGACGATGAATGAGACCGGGAGCAACAAAAAGCGGCCGCGATCGCTCGCGGCCGCTTGGAAGAGCCCTGGGATCTTTTCAGCTTCTCATGAAATGGTCGATCTGCTCGGCCAGCATGCCATATTCACGCGAACCCTTGCCGGTCCGCTTCTCGATCTCCATCAACTGCTGCTGGGCGCCGGCCAGATCGCCGATCTGCAGATGCGCTTCGCCGAGATATTCGCGCACCAGCGTGTAGTTCGGATCGATGCGCAGCGCTTCCTCGTAATAGCCAAGGCCGACGGTGACGCGGCCGGAATGGCGGTGCGAATAGCCGAGATAGTTGAGGATGCGCGGATCCTGCTTGTTGGCGGCGAGGCTGAGCACGGCAATCGCCTCGTCATAGCGCCCGGCCATCGCCAGCGCGTGGCCTGCATCATAGATGCTGTCGTCGTCGAGCATGCCTTCCTGGGGCGCGACGCACTTTTTCTTCTTCTTGTCCCAGACCTGGCCCTTCTTGCAATGGGTGACGGTTTCGTCACCGCCGCTGCCGCCGCTGCCGGCGGCGTACACGGGAACAGCGAGGAACTGCAGCGCGAGAAGCGCGGTCGCAGCCTGGATCAGCATTCTTTTATGCATCGAAACCTCCTGGAGGGTGAGAATGCAATACTAACGCCGGTCGACTTGCGTTTCATCCCGGAAAAATGCGGGCGGGAGAACATCAGGTGACGGATGCCGCGAATCCGCTATCATCCGGCAAACGACCTGAGGGAGACGGCCCTTGCAGCGGCGGCTTGAAAAGGACTGGGAGCTTTCGATCGGCCCCGACACGGTGCGCCTGTTCATCCTCAAGGCCAAGGCACTGAGTGCGGCCGTCAATGAAGACTATGCCGATGGCGCCGAGCACGAGGTCGAACTCGACGGCGAGTCCCATGTCAACCATCACCATGACGGCCTTGCCGAGGAAAGCTCCGAGAACCTGACCGAAGAAGAGCTGCGCGAGCTGATCAACGACCTCAATGTCGACGAAGCAGCCGAGCTGATCGCGTTGGCCTGGGTCGGTCGCGGCGACTACGACGCCACCGAATGGGCGGACGCGCTGGCCGCCGCGCGCGAACGCGCCAACAAGCGCACCGCGAAATACCTGCTTGGCATGCCGCTGCTCGCCGACTGGCTGGAGGAAGGGCTGGAAGCGATCGGTGCGTAACGGAGCGGTTACCGTTCGTGATGCGGCCAAGGCAACCACCTTGCGTCGGCGCCGTTGAGGGCGATGGGGTCGATCGTCTTTTCCCGAATATGCAGGATTGCGTTGACCGTGGCCGTCACGGCCTTGCTGGTGATGCCGGTCGAGGCGAGACATCGCCATCGGCATCATAAGCCCCCGACGCCGCGGGTCGAGCAGCCGCTGACACCACGAGCCGACCAGCCCCTGAAACCGAGGGGCGGAAAGCGTTTGAAACCACGGCGCCACCGGCAGGTCACGCCAAAGCAGACACAGCAGAAAACGCAGACATCGCTGCCCTCGCCTGCCGATGTTCCCGTGCCCGAACCCGGCACTCCGATAACCCAACCCGGCATTCCGGTGCCCGAACCACGCCCGGCGGACGCACAAAAGGCTGAAGCTGCAAAGACCGAGGAGCAAAAGCGCGTAGGGCCGAAGGCCGCGGAAGCGCCCGACCGTTTCAAGGAAGAAAAATCCCACCAGGAAAAGCAGGCACGTCCCGAGCCATTGGCTCCGGAGCCATCAACCGGGGAAAACGAGCCGGAGCCGCCGGACGTCGCGCCAACGCCGACACGAAAGCCTGACATTGCAGAACCCGAGGCCCAGCCGCCAACCGTCGCCCCGCAGCCACCGCAAAAGCCGGCGGACGCGGACGAGGAGAAGATGCTGCCCGATCCGCGCTCGGCCGACGTGCCAGATGAAAAAATGCCGGCCGAGGAAGTCGCATGCCGCGAACGGCTAAAGACGCTCGGCGTCGAATTCGAAGAGCACAAGGCGGAAAGCCAGCCCGAAATCGGCTGTTCGATTCCCTACCCCATCGTGCTGAAGACCCTTGGAAAGTCGATCGCGATTGCCCCAGGCACCGAGCTCAACTGCAAGATGGCCGAGGCGACGGCGCGTTTTGCCGCCGATGTCATCCAGCCGGCGGCAAAGGCCGAATTCGGTGCGGACCTGAAATCGATCGGCCAGGCATCGGCTTTTGTCTGCCGGCCACGCAACGGCACACGAAAACTGTCGGAACACGCGTTCGGCAACGCGCTCGACATCGCCAGCTTCACGCTGTCGGACGGCAAGAAGATCGAGGTCGGCCCGGCGCCGCCGGAGAAAGACGCCAAATTCCTCAACAATGTTCGCAAGGCCGCCTGCGGACCCTTCAAGACGGTGCTCGGCCCAGGCGCCGACGCCGATCATTCCCTGCATTTCCATCTCGATCTCGAACCGCGCCGTCATGGCGGAACGTTCTGCCAGTGATCATGGCTGATCCAGGCCGCGTGCCGCAATTCGGCCGCAGGCATGAACGCGGACGCTGAGTTTTCCTTTACCCTTGATCGTTAAAATGCCGGATATCCATCAACGGGATTCCGCCAATGGCCGGCAAATTTCGGGCCGTGTTTTTCGCCACCGCGCGCCAGTCAAAATATGCAGCAATGCTGACCGCCGGTCTGGCGCTGGCGGCGCTTTCCGCCTGCAACACCGGCAGTGTGCTGTCGCTGCAGCCGGCCGTCGACGTCGGCGCGCAGACGGCTGCCGTGCCGCAATATGCCGGCATGCAGAAGCTTGTCCCTTCCAATCCGTACATGACGCAGGCCGCTTATCCGCGCATGGACGAGCCGATGTCGCCCGTCGAGCAGATGCCGGCCAGCGAAACCGACTGCCGTCAGCAATTGAAGCGCCTCGATGTCGCCTACACCGACCTGGCGCCGATCCATGAAGGCCAATGCGGCATCGATTATCCGGTCAAGGTCTCGGCCATCGGCAACATCCAGATGAAACCCGCCGCAACCCTGACCTGCGACATGGCAGCTACCTTTGCCGGCTGGACGAAGAACGAACTCGTTCCCTCCGCCCGCTGGCGTTATTTCTCCGGCGTCAGGACCATACACCAGGGCTCCAGCTATTCCTGCCGCCGGATTGCCGGCGAAGGCGTCCTGTCCGAACACGGCAAGGGCAATGCGCTCGACGTCATGAGCATCGAGCTCAACAATGGCGACGACATCGACGTGCGCAAGCCCGGCCTGTTCGCCTTCCGCACCCGTGGCTTCCTCAACAATGTGCGCGCCGACGGGTGCCAGTACTTCACCACCGTGCTCGGCCCCGGCTACAATTACGACCACCGCAACCATTTTCATTTCGACATCAAGAACCGCAAGAACGGTTATCGCGCCTGCCGTTAGATCGGTGCCGGGTATCCTTTGCCTGAATGCCATGACAACGCCTAATGTGATGCCGGAACATTTGAGCGGCATTCATGGGTCAACGAAGCGTTCGGCGACGCATTATGATCTGGGCGGCGAGCTTGTTGGCCGCGTATCTGGCGCTCGCCTATTTCGCCGCACCGGAATTCTGGACGTTCCGCGATCGAGGTTTTCGCACGCATCGCTTCGAGATGCTGACGCACACGCCGCAAGGCATTCCGGGCGACCCGATCAATGTCGGCCTTGTCGGTACGCGCAAGGAGGTGGTCCACGCCTTTGCCGTTGCCGGCTGGGACACCGCCGACGCCGTCACCCTGAAGACCGCGATCGAGATCGGTGAAAGCGTGCTGTTCGACCACCCCTATCCCGATGCGCCGGTCAGCAGGCTGCTGTTCGATGGCCGTGCCCAGGATCTCGCCTTCGAAAAGCCGGAGGGCATCAGCGCCGACCGACGGCATCATGTCCGCTTCTGGCAGACCGATGCAAGCGGCGACGATGGCCGGCCGCTGTGGCTGGGCTCGGCCAGCTTCGATCGCGGCGTCGGCTTCAGCCACGACACCGGCGCCGTCACCCACCATATCGGCCCCGATATCGACGCCGAGCGCGATTTCCTGATGCGCGACCTGGCCACTGCCGGCATGCTGCTCTCGACCAGCGACATATCGGGCGTCGGCGCCACCAAGGCGGGACGCAATGGCGGCGGCGATCCCTATTTTACGGACGGCGAGGCAATTGTCGGCGTGTTGAAGCAGTTGCCATGACATCGCAAAAGTCAGGTCGTGGTGATCACGATCTTGCCGAACGGCCCTTTCTCCAGATGTTGCAAGGCCTGCGGCACCTCATCGAAGCCAAAAACCTTGTCGATGACCGGCTTGATCGCCAGCGCCTCGATCGCCTGATTCATGCGCTCGAAAGCACGGCGATGGCCGATCGACAGGCCCTGCACGGTGATACGGTTGCGCATGAAGGGCAGGATGGGAAAGCTGAGCTCCATCGCGCCCAGCAGGCCGATGATCGACAGCCGGCCGTCGGCGGCCAGCGCGTTCAGAGATCGCCGTGCATTGTCGCCGCCGACCATTTCCAGCACGTGGTTCACGCCCAGCCCGTTCGTCAGCTCACGCGCGGCATCGTCCCAGGCCGGTTGCGTGCGGTAGTTGATCCCTTGCCAGGCGCCAAGCTTTCTCGCCCGCTCAAGCTTTTCATCGCTGCTTGAGGTGACGATGGCGCGCAGGCCGAACGCAGTGGCGAACTGCAGCGCAAACAGCGACACGCCGCCGGTGCCCTGGATCAGAATGGTCTGACCCGGCACCGGTTTGGTCGCCTCGGCCATGGCGAACCAGGCCGTCAGCGCCGCGATCGGCAATGTCGCGGCCTCGATGTCGCCGAGCGACGGCGGCGCCAGCACCGCGGCGTCCTCGCCGAAGATGACATGATCGGAAAGCATACCCGACAGCGACGACCCCAGCGTGTGCTTATGCAGCACCGGCGGTGCGTCGCCATCCGGCCAATCGGCGATCACCTGGCCAAGCACGCGCTGGCCGACCTGAAAGCGGCTGACCGCACTGCCGACGGCCACCACTTCGCCCACCGCGTCGGATGTCGGCACGAAGGGAAAGGCAAGGTCGGGGATCAGCACGCCGTCCACGATCATCTTGTCCTTGTAGTTGAGCGATACGGCCTTGGTCCGCACCAGCAAATCGTGCGGCCCTGGCTCGGGCACCTTGCCTTCCACCTGGCTTAGCCTCGACAGGCCAAAACCGCTCATCTGCCAGGATCTGTTGATTGGTTGCTCATGTCGTCTCGCGCTCCGTGCATTGATGCCAGGCGAGACATTTATGCCTTTCGACTATAGAAAATAGTGCTTCCGTGCGGTATAATTTGACACTGATTGCGGACTAAAAGTCGACAATAGGAAATTGCCATGGAAACGGCCGACCTGCAAGGCACCGTTGCGTTTGTTCAGGCGGTGGAGGCCGGCAGCTTCACTAGCGCCGGCGAGCGGCTGCATGTGACGAAGTCGGCGATCGGCAAATCGATCGCGCAGCTGGAGCAGAGGCTCGGCGTTCGCTTGCTGAACCGCACCACCCGCAGTCTCAGTCCGACCAGCGAAGGCATCAGCTACTATGAAGCCTGCGTCCGGGCCCTGGCCGAGATCGAAGCCGCACAGTCGCTGCTCGCCTCGCGTCGGCAGGTCCCGTCTGGCCGGCTTCGGGTCGACGTGCCGCTGGCCTTCGGCCGACGCTGCGTCGCCCCGGTGCTGTTCGAGATTTCGAGGAAATTTCCGGACCTGACGGTTGAAGTCTCCTTCAATGACCGCCGCGTCGACCTGATCGAGGAGGGCATCGACCTGGCGATCCGCATGGGCGAACTCGACGACAGCCTGTCGCTAGCGGCCAGGCGCCTCTACGCTCAGCGCTCGGCCATATGCGCGGCTCGCGACTATCTCGACAGGCATGGCCGGCCGCAATCGGTCGAGGATCTCGCCGATCACAGCGTCATTGGCTACGGTCGCGAGGGCATCGTCCGCCCCTGGGTGATCAGACATTCCGACGGCCATCTCGCAACCTTCGTGCCCAAGGCGCGGCTCGTTCTCGGCCATGGCGAACCGATGCTGGATGCGGCGCTCGCCGGCTGCGGCATCGCCTTCCTGCCGACATGGCTGGCCGCCGACAGCCTCAAAAGCGGCGATCTCGAAATGGTGCTGTCGGAATGCCTGGTCGAGAACATCGTCGTGCATGCCGTCTGGCCGGTGACGCGCGCGCTCACGCCAAAGGTGCGGGTTGTCGTCGACGCCCTCGTCGAACATTTTTCGGCGCCGCCCTGGGATGCCGCGTGAGCGAAATACCGGTCATTTCTCAAAAATCACGCCGGACTATTTTCGAAGACCGCGCCGCAATGCTATTGACCGCTCATGTTATACGTCGAAATCGCTATCGTGGTCGTCCTCATCTGCGTGAACGGCCTTTTGTCGATGTCCGAGCTCGCCATCGTCTCGTCGCGCCCGGCCAGGCTGAAAGCGATGATCGACCGCGGCACCAATGGCGCCGGCCGCGCCCTTGATCTTGGCTCAAATCCCGGCAAGTTCCTGTCCTCGGTGCAGATCGGCATCACCTTGGTCGGCGTCCTCTCCGGCGCCTTTTCCGGCGCCACGCTCGGCGAACGGCTGGCGCAGTTCCTGGCTTCGACCGGCATCCGCGAGACTGTCGCCGACCCGCTCGGCGTCGGCATCGTCGTTGCTATCATCACCTATTTCTCGCTGATCGTCGGCGAGCTGGTGCCCAAGCAGATCGCGTTGCGTGATCCCGAGCGGGTCGCCGCCAGGGTCGCTCCGGCGATGACCATCCTCGCCACGGTGTCGGCGCCGCTGGTCTTCCTGCTCGACTTCTCCGGCCGCACCATATTGTGGCTGCTCGGTCAGCGCGGCGAAAGCGAGGAAAAGGTCACCGACGAGGAGATCAAGATGCTGGTCGCCGAGGCCGAGCATCACGGCACCATCGAATCCGACGAGCGGCGCATGATCGCCGGCGTCATGCGGCTTGGCGACCGCGCCGTGCGCGCGGTGATGACGCCGCGCACCGAAGTCGACTGGATCAATCTGCAATCCGACGAGGCGGCCATCCGCAAGCTGCTCATGGAAACCCAGCATTCGCGCCTGCCGGCAGGCGACGGCGGCGTCGACGTCATGGTCGGCGTCGTCCAGACGCGTGATGTGCTGGCCGCACTGCTTGCCGGCCGCGTGCTCGATCCGCGCAGGCATGTGCGCGCAGCCCCCATCGTCTACGACCAGGCCGACGCGCTCGATGTGCTGCAGAAGCTAAAGGAATCCGACGTGCCGATGGCGCTGGTGCATGACGAATACGGCCATTTCGAAGGCATCGTCACCCCGGCCGACATTCTGGAAGCCATCACCGGCGTGTTCCGCGCCGACACCGACGCCGGCGACGAGGAAAACGCGGTCAAGCGCGAGGACGGCTCGTGGCTGCTCGCCGGCTACATGCAGGCCGACGAGATGGCCGACATTCTCGGCATCGACCTGCCGGAAAACCGCGATTACGAAACCGTCGCCGGCTATGTGCTGTCGCATATGCACCATCTGCCGGCGACTGGCGAATGCGTCGACGCGCAGGGCTGGCGCTTCGAGGTGGTCGATCTCGACGGCCGCCGCATCGACAAGCTGATCGCCACCCGCCTGGCCGGCGCCCATCGCGAGGCGGTGCGCTGACGGTCGACGCGATTTGCGGCATTTCGCTCTATCGTTCCCAGAAGGACTTGGCGATCTCTCCCTCGACCTGCTGTATCGTCAGGCCGATGTCGTCGATCAGATGCGGATTGTCCTTCGACATTTGCCTGAGCTGCCAGCGAAAGCGTATCCGCTCGCGCCAGGTCCGATCGTGCCAGCTCGCGATGATGCTTCGCAGGGTCTTCAGGAGCCGGCGCGATGCCGGCCGCACGGGCGTTCCCGGCCGCGCTGCACAAGTGAGGGTATTGGTCATGGCAACCTCCATATGGTTTGAGGGCCTGGGGCTCTCGATGAGGTTGAATTCTGCGCGATACGGACGGCGCCGTAATTAAGCCCTCCCAAATAGTTCCCAAAACTTCCAAACGAGCTAGAGCGGCCCTATAGATGCGCCTATGCAGGGATCGCGTTTTGCCTTTGGTCCGTTCGTGCTTGATCCGCGTGCGGGAACGCTGCTTCGGAACGATGTCCCCGTTGCCGTCGGCTATCGCGGGCTGAGCCTGCTTGCGGCACTCGTCGGGCGGCCCGGCGAAATCCTCGGAAAAGCCGAACTGATGGACGCCGCGTGGCCGGGCACGGCCGTCGAGGAAGGCAATCTCACCGTCCAGATCGCGCAGCTGCGCAAGCTGCTTGGCCCCGTCGGCGACAACGGCGAATGGATATCCACCGTTCCGCGCGTCGGCTACCGTTTCACGGGGGCCGTCGAACAGCTGGGCGAGGCCAGGCGAAAACCCTTGCCGCTGCCCGACAAACCGTCAATAGCCGTGCTGCCCTTCGTCAATTTCAGCAACGATCCCGAGCAGGATCCCTTCGTGGATGGGTTGACGGAAGACCTGATCACCGACCTGTCCAGAATCTCCGGCCTGTTCGTCATCGCCCGCAACTCCACCTTTGCCTACAAGGGAAAAGCGATGGACGTGCGCGAGATCGCCGGGGATCTTGGCGTGCGCTACCTGTTGGAAGGCAGTGCAAGACGCGCCGCGGGGCGCATGCGCATCAACGCACAGCTGGTCGACGCGATGAGTGGCGATCATCTGTGGGCGGAACGCTTCGATCGCGGCCTGGAGGATATCTTTGCCGTTCAAGACGAGGTGACGGCCAAGATCGTGGAAGCGCTGCTTGGCCGGCTGCGCGCGCCGCCGCCGCGCAATCGGCCGCGAAATCTGGAGGCCTACGACCTCTGCGTGCGGGCGCGAAAGCTGATCGACGACTCGCCGCAGATGGCGCAGGAAGCGCATCTGATGCTGACGCGCGCGGTGTCGCTCGATCCTGATTATGCCGAGCCCTATCGTTGGCTTGCCATGAACCACTGGATGGGACAGGTGCATTGGGGCGGACCAACCGAGGCTGCCCGCAGCGTTGCCCTGGAGCTGGCGCGCAAGGCGGTGGCGATCGATCCCAACGATGCCGGCTGTCGCTGGATCCTGGCTTATCTGCTTGCCTATGAGCGCAACTTCACTGAAGCGGATGCGGAATTCGCCAAAGCGATCGAGCTCGACCCGAACGAGGCCGACACCTGGGCGGCATTGTCTGACATCGCGGTCCTGGCCGGACGGGTCGAAGAGGGCCTCGAGCACATCGGCAAGGCGTTCCGGCTGAACCCGTTTCCGGCGAGCTGGTACTATCTGACGCTCGGCCAGGCGCAATATGCGGCGCGCGACTACCAAGCCGCTATCGAGACGTTGCGCCGTGACGAGACCTATCGCACAAGCTCACGCCGTTTCCTGGCGGCAAGCATGGCCCAACTCGGCCGGCTCGACGAGGCGCGCGCAGAGGCTGAACTGTTCCTCGTCGGCAACCCGCATTTCACAACCCATCACTGGGCGACGACCGAGCCATTCCGCGACGCCGCTACGCTCGAGCATTTCGTCGATGGTTTTCGCAAGGCCGGTCTTCCGGAGTGACGCGCCGGCATCCGGCCCACCCGCAGCAAAGGCGACGTGGTGCGCTAACCCAGTCTAGACGTCGGTATGATCTCGGTGGCGCGACACCTTCTCGCGGTTGCCGCAGGTGCGCATGCTGCACCAGCGCCGCTTGCCACCTCGCGACGTATCGAGGAAAAGCCAGCCACAGCGAGGGCAGGAATGCAGCCTGTCGCGCGGCAGGGTGAAGAACGCTTGGATGGATAGCATGGCCAGCAACGCGGTGACGGCGTCCGGATCGCGCCACCGGCCAAGGGCAAGCTCCGGCCTGGTGCCATCCAGCTCGATAGACCCGGCGGCAAGCGAGCTTGCCGTGCGCGAGAACAACACGCCGAGCGGTTCGACCGCAGACGGTTTGCCCGCGGCGATTGGATCGAAAACCTGAAATGACGCCTCCCGCATTTCGCGGACCCCTTCCACGAACCGCCCATCCGCTATCTCGGCAACGGCCTGCGCCTGGCGATCGTCGGCAAGCCCTGAGGCGCTGAACCAGTTCGCAACATCCCGGACGGACTTGAAGAGTTCATTGTCTGCTGCCGGCGCCCGCCGGTCGAACACGGCGTTCGACAGGTCCAAAGCGGGATGCCCGCCTATGAAGTGATCCGGTACCCATTCGGTGTATGCATCGCCCATGGAACATAACCTCATTAACCGGATTATACGGTTACATGATGTAACCACTATCATACGGATACGTGGTGTCAAAGCCAGCGCGTCGCCAGATCGGCGCGGAACCCCCGGGAGGGAGAGGATGTGCAGCAATCGTTACAAGACCCGCCACGAAACCATCAATGTCGACGGCCTCGACATCTTCTACCGTCATGCCGGCGATCCCGGCAGACCGGCAATCCTGCTGCTGCACGGATATCCGACTTCGTCGCACGTCTATCGCAATGTCATCGAACCGCTGGCGGAGACAGCCTATGTGGTGGCGCCGGATCTGCCCGGTTTCGGCTTTTCGTCCGCCCCTTCCATCGATACCTATGACTGCACGTTCGACAACCTGGCCAGCACGATCGAAGCCTTCATCGAGGCCCTCGGCCTCCAGCGATTCTTCCTCCACATCACTGACTTCGGCACGCCCGTCGGCTATCATCTCGCCACACGGCGTCCGGATCGAATCCTCGGCCTGATCGCCCAGGACAGCAACGCTCATGACGAGGGGCTGGGACCGGAATGGGACGCGCCGAAGGCGTTCTTCGCCGAACCGACTGAAGAAAACCGCGCCAGACTGCCGGACTGGATGAATTTCGAGGGGACCCGAAACCAATATATCGGCGGTCTCCCCGAGCGTCTGAAAGTGTTGTTTCCGCCCGAGGGTTGGCATCTCGATACGGAGCGCCTGGCGAGGCCCGGCAACACCGACATTCAGTTCGAACTCTTCACCGATTATGGCTCGCACATCGCGCGCTTCCCGGCCATCCAGGCCTATCTCCGCGACCAACAGCCAGCATGCCTGGTGCTGTGGGGGCGCCACGACGCCTTCTTCGCGCTGGACGAGATCATGGCCTACAGCCGCGATCTCGACGCCGTCGAAATCCATGTCTTTGAGAGCGGGCACATGCTTCTCGAAACGCATCATCGCCAATGCGCGGCTCTCATCGCTCACTTCATGCACGAGGTGGAGACTGGGGTATTTCGCGATCCTGCGGGGCGTTGAACGTCGACGTTCAAACCGCCACTTCGATGGGCTCGGCAAGCCTGGGATTGGCCCGCGCGGCGATCAGGCAGCCGGCGACGATCAGGCACGCTCCCGTCAGCGTGGTCCAGGTCGCCTCCTCGCCGAAGAAGAACCAGCCAAGCGCGACCGCCCAGATGAAGGCCGAGTATTCCGTCGGGATCAGATATTGCGCTTCGGCGCGGGCGTAGGACCAGCTCATCAGGAATTGCCCGGCGAGCGACAGCACCGTCACCCCAGCCAAAGGAAGCCAAAGATCGCTCGGCAGGGCGACGGCGAGCCAGGGTGCCGCGAGGCCGAGCAGGATGGCAACGCAAAGGTTCTGGAACAGCATGATCTCGATCGGCTTGGCCAACTGCGCCTGTTGCCGGGCGAGGATCAGATTGTATCCGTAGAACACCGTCGACACGAGCACCGCTGCCGTGCCGAGCATGGCGTCCTGCGAATAGTCTGCCTGCCCGAACTGGCCGGCCATGATGATGGCGACGCCGGCGATGCCGGCCAACGATGCCCAGACAGCCTGGCGTCGGATCCGTTCGCCCAGCAGCAGCGCGGCGAGAAACAGCGCAAACAAGGGCGCCACGAAGCTGAGCCCGATCGCCTCCGCGAGCGGCAGCCTGGCCAAGCCCCAGAAGAAGGATATCAGCACGACGCCGACAATTGCGGCACGCAGCGCATGCAGCCTCAGCACCGGAATGGTCGGCTTTAAGCGTGGTCCCGCCAACCAGGCTGCGCCCGCGACCACGGCCGCGACCATGCTGCGCCACAGCAAGGTGTTGTAGACCCCGATCGCGATGACCAGGATCTTCATCGCCGCATCCATCCCGGACAGCAGGAAGATCGCAAGCGCGCATACGAGCACCGGGATCATCGGGGAAACGGCGCCGGTCGGGCTGGATGTCTTCACGGCTTCACTCATGTGACGGATCGCAGCCGGATATATCAGGGCAAAGGGCGCGACCAGATGGCAGCCCGGTCGATGTAGCAGTCCAACCCCGATTGGGCCGAGGCTATCGTGACATCAGGGTATCAGCACCGTGCCGGCGAGTTGAACGAAACGGACCGCCTCGCCGACTGCATCATCCGGCCACGGCAGGCGACGCACGCACACATGGCACAGATCGAATTGACGGGGCGGGTTGCCGACGCAGCTGGCCCGTCGCATGTTGCCGGTTGTCTGCAGAACGGATCGGAAAAAATGCACCGCATGGCTTCGGGCGACCTTTATCAGACCTACGATCTTGGTGACTTGCGCATCACCTCCTTGCGCGATGGCTATGTCGACATGCCGATCGGACGGCTTCGGCAACCCGGCGACAAGCCATTTGGCGATGAATTGCCGCAACAAGTCGCATTGGTTGGTGGTCAACTCAGACTGTCCGTCAATGCCTTCGCGATTGACGATGGATACGGAATCATCCTGATCGATACCGGTGCCTCGAACGCCTGGCATCCCACCATGGGCCGACTTCCCGAGGCGCTGGACGAAGCTGGCATCGATGCCGGACGAGTCCGTGCCGTCTGTTTCACCCACACCCATCTCGACCACATCCATGGTCTTGTGCTTGCCGACGGCCGCGACGCTTTCCCGCGCCTGGGGCGTTTGCTCGTTCCCGGGGAAGAACTCGGCTTTTTTCGCGCCGAAGCGCGGCTCGAACGATTTCACGGCATGGCGGAACCCTTCGAAGCCGGAGACCGTATCGGGACACATGTCGACATTGTCGAAGCCCATGGCCATGAAGCGGGACACAGCTGCTTTCGTGTTTCGAGCGGTGGCGAACGCATTCTGATTTGGGGCGACACCGTTCACGTCCCATCGCTTCAGTTCGATCGACCTGAGGTGACGTGGGAATTCGATGCCGATCAGGACCAGGCGCGCGAAAGCCGGTTGCGGTTGCTGGCGCTTGCTGCCGACGATCATTGTTTCGTCGCCGGCGCGCATCTGGATTCGCCCGGTATCGGCCGCGTCGTCCGATCCGGCGCCAGCTTTCGGTTTGAGCCGCTATAATTGAAAAAGGGCGGCGCAAGCGCCGCCCCGGATCCTTGGGAGGATAATTCGAACCGGCGGTCAGGCCGCCTTGACTTCCTCGGCGACGGCGTCGGCCTGACGCGCTGCCTTGAGCACCTTGGCCCACCAGGCAACGTCGTTGACCAGCGCCGTGGCGGCCTGGTTCAGATGCTCGAGGTCTTCCAGCTTCTTCTCGCCCTGGCGGACGGCGAGGAAATCGCCCCAGGCGATATGGACGGCCGACTTGACCGGCGCCATCTGCAATTCGACGGCATGAAGGCGGAGCTGTTCGACGGCGCGAGCGCCACCGACGCTGCCATAGCCGACGAAGCCGGCCGGCTTCTTGTTCCATTCATTGGCGGCGTAGTCGATGGCATTCTTCAGCACCGCCGTCGGGCCGTGATTGTATTCGGCGGCGGTGAAGATGAAGCCGTCGAATTCGGCGACCTTCTTCTGCCAGCGCTGTGCCACTTCGTTCTGCGACGGCGCCCATGCGGAGGATGCGACCTCGTCGAAGAACGGCAGCGGGAAGTCGCGAAGGTCGACGATCTCGACATCGATGTCGGCATGCGACTTGGCGATCTTGGCGATCCACTGGGTTGGCACATCGGCGAAACGAGCGGCGCGCGTCGATCCGACGACGATGGCAATTTTGGGTTTGGACATAAGGGCTCTCCTTGCACGAAGTACTGGTATCATTTGGATACCTGCGCTATATGAGATACTGCAAACGCGATGCACAAGAAGGCACTTTTTTGTTACCGAGGCACCCACACCGCTCTGAAGACTGCCGCGCCATCTCGGAAATCCTGCAGCGCGTCGGCGACAAATGGACCGTTCTGGTCGTCGGCAAGCTGGGCGACGGACCGCTGCGTTTCAACGAATTGCGCGCAGCCGTCGGCGGCATCTCGCAGAAGATGCTGACCACCACCTTGCGCGGACTGGAGCGTGACGGCTTCGTCACCCGCACCGTGTTTCCAACCATTCCGCCGCGCGTCGATTATGAGCTGACCGAGCTCGGCCACGAGCTGCTGATCCCCGTCAGCGCACTGAGCGAATGGGCGCGCGCCAACACCATGCGCGTCAAGGCGGCGCGCGAAAGATTCGACGGCGCCCGCGTCTGAAACCCTTGCGCGGCAAGGGATTCAGCCCCGCACGCAACATCCGGCTTGTCTGATCGGAAATTCTATCTCGGCTGCGCGGATCGTTGAACCGAATGCACGCGCCGGTTTGGCTGGCGGATTGCCGCTCATGCCGTCCCCTGACGGCTGCCGCTCAGGCTCCTGATGCGCGCACATCGCATCGCGCGGCGGCACAGGTATCACACCGTGCGCCCCGCTCGCCAGGAGCCTTTCCTCCACGCGTGCAGGCGACGCGCGAGATGTCTTCCTTCACCTCCGCGTAAGCGGTCACGCCGAGCAGGCATGTCGTCGCGACAAGGGCTGCCACGAGCCAACCGTTCAGCAGATGTTGACGCATTGTCACTCCTCCGATTGCAGCAGGATCGGGCCTAGAGGCAACCGTTGGATGTCGCGAAACCGGTCCGCTACACGGCTCCAGTTACAAACGGCCATGCCCGGCCCGCTCTACCTGATCCCAGCTATGTCGGCGGCAACCGATCCATGGCAGACTGGGTGCGATCAGCTGGGTATTTTCTGCCCCGGCTGCTATCGGTGAAAGCCCCATTCGCGTCGAGGTTCATGTCGTCCAAGGAACATCCCGCCATCGACCTGCCATCGGAAGCACTGCTGCCGAGCCCGCTGCTTGTCGTCGAGGACGAGCCGATGATGCAGGTGCGGTTGCGCTCGATCCTGAGGGGCCTTGGCTACGCTCAGGAGGAGCTGTTTTTCGCCGGCTCGATCGCGCAGGCCAAGGCCCTGCTCGTCGACCAACCCTTCGCCATGACGCTGGTCGATGTCGGCCTGCCCGATGGCAACGGCATCGACCTCATCGGCTCCCTGCACGAGCACGACGCGGCGCTGCCGATTCTCGTCATCTCGGCCTGGAGCAACGAAAACACCATCCTCGAAGCCCTGCGTGCCGGGGCGACCGGGTATCTCTTGAAGGAGCGCGACGACGTCGAGCTTTCGCTTTCGATTCGCAGCACCATTCGCGGCGGCGCGCCGATCGATCCCTTCATCGCCCGGCGCATCCTGGAACTGGTGTCGGCGCCGGCGCCGTCCGGGCGTGCCCGTTCTTCCACCGACAGGCCGGGGCGCGGCAAGCCCGCCGCGGCCCCGCCTCTCTTGACGCCGCGCGAGGTCGAGATCCTGAACCTCGTTGCCAAGGGGCTCACCAATCGAGAGATTTCGGGAGTCCTTTCCCTCTCCAGGTTCACGGTCGAATGCCACATTCGCAACATCTACAAGAAGCTGTCGGTCAAATCCCGGACGGAAGCGATCTTCGAGGCGCGGTCGCAAGGCTTCTTGCCCTGATATTCCTGCTCCTCGCGCCGGGCGGCATCGCCTTTGCCGCCGACGGGGCCGTGCCGTTCAAGACGATCGAGGCCGTGCGATCCGGCTGGGACGCCGCCGCGCCGCCGGCCACCGGCTGGACCAGCGTGACCTTGCCCGACGATTGGACGACGCGCTGGCCCGGTTTCGACGGCGTGGTCTGGTACCGCCTCACCTTCGACAGGCCCGACGCAGCCGAACCGCTGGGCCTGGCGCTGAACTACTGGACACTGGCCGGATCGATCTCCGTCAACGGAGCGGAACTCGGACGCGACGAATTCCTCGTCGAGCCGTTGACGCGCTCATGGAACGTGCCCCGCTACTGGCAGTTCGCGGACCCGGTCCTGCATGCCGGCACCAACACGCTGCTGATCAGGGTCTCGGGCCTGGCGCCATACCAGCCAGGCCTTGGTCCGGTCCTGATCGGCCCGCCTTCCGCGACGCGTGCCCATTTTGTCCAGCAATTCTGGATTCGCCGCGAGCTGCCGGTCTTCTATCTCGGCGTCACCGCGGCGCTTGGCACTTTCTTTTTCGTCGTCTGGCTGCTGCGCCGAAGCCTGAAGGCCTATGGCTGGTTCGCCCTGATGACGATTGCGTGGTTTTGCTATTCGCTCAATTTCGTGGTGACGAGCCCCTGGCCGTTCGGGACGACCGACACATGGCAGCGTTTCATCATGCTCTCTTTCATGGTCATGGCCGCCGCCTTCGTGCTGTTCGTCATCCGTTTCGCCGAGCGCCGCTTTCCCCGGGGCGAAGCAGTGCTGTGGACCGCGCTGGCAATCGGTGCCGCAGCCCTGTTTGCCACGCCGCATTCGTGGCTCGGCCCGATGCTCAACCTCCTGGCCTTGTCCTGGTCGCTGCTTTACATCGGCGCCTGTTTCCTGTCGATCGGCCTGACCTGGCGCAGCAATCGGCTGGACCACATCGTCCTCCATATCGTCAACGCGCTCACCGTCGTGGCCGCGGTGCATGACCTGATGACCTATCTCGGCATCCTTCTTGGCAACGTCTACTACATCACGCTGACATCCCACTTCCAGATGGTCGGCATGGCGCTGGTGCTGGCCTGGAACTTCGTCGCCAACATGCGCCGCATCGAAGGGTTCAACGACGAGCTCACGGCCAAGATCGAAACCGCCAGGGAGGAACTTGCGCTGACGCTGCATCAGCAGCATGAGGTCATCCTGGCCAACACCAGGCTGGCCGAGCGTGTGTCCCTTTCCCACAATCTGCATGACGGCATGGGCGGCACCCTGGTCAATTCGATCGCCATGCTGGAGCATGCGCCGCAGAACCTTCCGGCCGATCGCTTCCTGTCCGTGCTGAAGGAACTGCGCGACGAGTTGCGGGTGATCATCGACACCGCCGCCGACGACCCGACGGGCGGCCAGTCGCTGGCCGAGTGGATCGCGCCGCTGCGCCGCCGCCAAACGCTGGCATGCGAAAGCCGCGACATCGATTGCGTGTGGAACCTGACCGGGCTGGAGGACTGCCACCTGCCGGCGGCGCGAAGCCTCGATCTCGTCCGTATCCTGCAGGAAGGCCTGACCAACGTGCTCAAGCACAGCCAGGCAAGCCGCGTCGTCATCGACCTGCACCGGCGCGGCGAGACGCTGAGCCTGGCCATCCAGGACAATGGCGTCGGCTTCGATGCCGCCTCGGAAGCGCCCGTCCCGGGCACCGGCCTGCGCTCGATGCGGGCCCGGGCCGGACGGCTGGGCGGCACGCTCGACACAAGGTCGCGGCGCGGCGAAACCGTGCTGGCCCTGCATGTGCCCGCGGCCTGAGCGGCGGATCGCGGCGCGGCGGGCATAGCTAGTTTCAACGATACCCGCCCTTGATGTCGGGTGCTATGCCCCGGGGAACATGCACGACTGCGTCGGTGCTGATCTGGGGAGCCTGGCCTTGACAGGAATTGCCATCTCGAAGTGCGGCCTGCTGCGCTCGACCGCCCGCGCGGGCTGCCTGCTGGCCACCCTGGCCTGGAGCCCCGCCATGGCCGACGGCACCGGCGGGAATGGCGGCAACGGCGGCGGCCAGGGTGGTGGCGGGAACGGCGCAGGCACATCGGGAACCGGCGGCAACGGAGCGATAGCGGGCAATGGCGGCAGCGGCAGCGATGGCAGTGTGGCCGGCTCCGGCGGAACCGGCGGCTCCCCCGGCGTCGACGGTGGCGACGGTGGCGTCGGCAATTCCGCTACCACCTTGATCAACGATGGCGACTCCATAACAGGCGGCGGCGGCGGCGGCGGTGGCCGAAGCGACGGCGGAGACCCAAGCGGCGTCGGCGGCAATGGCGGCAATGGCCTCGCCTCATCAGCAGACAATGCTTCTCTCGTCAACAGCGGCGGTCGTCTGGTTGGCGGCGGCGGCGGCGGCGGCGGCAGTATCAATGGCAACGGCGGCGACGGCGGCGACGGCGCCATGTTCTCTGGTGCCCATATTGTCCTGACCAACAGTGGCACCATTTCCGGTGGCGGTGGTGGCGGCGGCGGCATCGCGAATGGCTGTGGCTGCACCGACGGTAGCGGTGGCGTC
This sequence comes from Mesorhizobium sp. WSM1293, assembly GCF_000513875.1. NCBI lineage: Bacteria > Pseudomonadati > Pseudomonadota > Alphaproteobacteria > Hyphomicrobiales > Phyllobacteriaceae > Mesorhizobium > Mesorhizobium sp. WSM1293. The sequence goes on from NZ_AZUV01000011.1 coordinate 117,724, forward strand.
GGCGGCGGCGGCATCGTCATGTCGGGTGGCGGCACGATCGAGAACAGCGGCACCGTGCAGGGCGGCACGGGCGGCGCCAGCGGCTATGGCGATCCACGCTACCTCGCCGGATCCGGCGGGGTCGGCATTGTCGGCGCCGATCTCACCGTGACCAACAGCGGCACCCTCGCTGGTGGATTCTCGATCGACGGCGGCGGCCCACAGGCGGATGCGATCCAGTTTACCGGCGGTGCCAATACGCTGGAGCTGCGCGCCGGCTCGGCGATCAGCGGCACTGTGGAGGCCTTCAGCGCCGACGACACGTTGAGGCTCGGCGGGAACGTCGACAGCAGCTTCGACGTCTCAGGCGTCGGACAGCAATACCAGGGTTTCGGAATTTACGAAAAGACCGGCACCGGCGCATGGACCCTGACCGGCAGCACCAACGCGGTGACGTCGTGGACCATCGATCAGGGCACATTGTCGGTGTCGTCGGACGCCAATCTCGGAGCGGCCTCAGGCGCCCTGACATTCAACGGCGGCGTGCTGCAAGTGACCGGCACCTCGTTCAAGTCCACCACCCGCACGATCAACTGGGGCCCCGGCGGCGGCAGCTTCGACATTGCCGACAGCGCCAACACCTTCACCGTGAGCCAGGCACTGACGGGCCAAGGAGGGCTCACCAAGCTCGGCGCCGGAACCCTGACGCTGACCGGCACCAACACCTATTCGGGCGGCACCTTCGTCAACAGCGGGACGTTGAGCATCAGCCGTGATGCGGCCCTTGGCGATGCGGCGGGAGCGCTGACGCTGGACGGCGGCACATTGAAAGTAACGCCCGTCGCGCTATCGCTCTATATGAGCCGCGGCATCACCCTGGGCGCCAATGGCGGCACCTTCGATGTCGGCGCCGGCAAAGGGCTTTTCATCGATTCCGCCAATGGCGACATCAACGGCGCGGGCTCGCTGTCGACGACCGGCAGAGGAACGCTGCACCTGACTTCCGCCAACAGCTATAGCGGCGGGACGATCATCGGCGGCGGAGCAACCGTGGTGGAAGCAACGGGCGGGCTCGGCAGCGGGCCTGTCCGTGTGGACGCCGACGGAAGCGGCTCCGGTTGGCCAAAACTCTATTTCTCCGGAACCGATGCCGCCAATCCAGTCAGCGCCCAGGACCTCTCGATCACCGTCGGCCGGGGCGACCTCAACTTCCAGGGCAATGCGACCGCCGGCGCGGCCACCATCGTCCTGGCGCAGGACGGCTATGGCGGGCTCAATTTCGGCACCGGAACCGATGCCGGCACAGCCAGCATCACCAACCAGGGCGGCGGTTTCATCGCCTTCACGGGGGCAAGCGCGGACCAGGCGACGATCGTCAATGACGGGCTGGGCATACCGTATTATTTCAGCAGGACGACCTTCGACGACGATTATTCGAGCAATGAATTCTCCTCCGCCGGAGACGCCACGATAACCAACAGGAATGGCGGCTCGACCACTTTTTACGGACATTCGGACGGCGGAGCGGCAACGCTGGTCAATGAGGCCGGCGGCACGCTCGATTTCCAGCAGGCATCGCAGGCGGCGCACGCAACCATCCTCAACGGCGCCGGCGGCAGCGTGCTGGTGCGCTTCCGGGACCAGGACTCGGTGCTCGATGTCGGCTCGCTGTCGGGCGATGGGGCCATACAAATCGACGATTCACAGCTGGCGCCACAGCTTTCGCTCGGCTCGCTCGGCCATGACGACGTCATCGGCGGCACCATTTCCGGAAACGGCTCCCTGACAAAGACCGGCACGGGCAAGCTGACGCTCAACGGACAGAACAGCTATGCGGGCCTGACCACGGTCGGCATGGGAACGCTGGTGGTCGGCGACGACGGCCATGGCACAGCGAGCCTCGCCGGCGATGTCACGGTCGATTCCGGCGCGCGCCTTGGCGGCATCGGCACCATTGGCGGCAATGTCACCATCCTCGGCACGCATGGCGTCGGCAATTCCATCGGCGTGCAGACGGTCGGCGGCAACTATGTCAACCACGGCATATTCGAAGTCGAGGCGACCCCGGCCGGCGCCGACAGACTGATCGTCGGCGGCACGGTCGACATATCGGGCGCGACGCTGAACCTGGTCCTGACGCCGGCGACGGCCGAGAGCTGGAACCTGCTCAACGGGCCGTACACGATCATCCAGAACAATGGCGCGGCCGATGTCGCCGGTACCTTCGCCTCCGTCGGCGATCTCAACGACCTTCTCTTCCTCGACCATCTCCTCAACTACCAGGGCGGCGACGGCAACGACATCACCCTCACCCTGGCGCGCAACGACGTCGCGGTCGCCAACGTCGCCACCACCCGCAACCAGGTCGCGACCGCCGGAGCGCTCGATCGGCTCGGCGAAGGCAATGCGCTTGCACGGACCATGCTGCTGATGACCGACGAGGATGCCGCGCGCCTGGCGCTGGATGCCGCGTCGGGCGAGGTTCATGCGTCGGCCAAGGGGATGCTGATCGAGGACAGCCGCTTCGTCGCCGATGCCGCAACCGCCCGCGTCCGGGCGGCCATGGGCGACGTTGCCGCTCCCGCCATGCCAGTGATGGCTTATGGCGAGGGCGGCCCGGAGCTGGTCGAGGCTGATACCAGCCGTTTCGTCGTGTGGGGGCAAGCTTTCGGCTCCTGGGGCACGGCGAGCGGCGACGGCAATGCCGCCGGCCTCGACCGCTCCACTGGCGGCTTCCTCGCCGGCGGCGACACCGCGATCGGCGAAGCCTGGCGGGTCGGCATGCTGACCGGCTACAGCCACGCCAGTTTCGACGTCGACGATCGTGCCTCGTCCGGCTCCAGCGACAGCTATCACATCGGCCTTTATGGCGGTGGACAGTGGGACGGCCTGGGCCTGCGCGGCGGCGTCGCCTACAGCTGGAACCGGATCGACACCAGCCGCAACGTCGTCGTTCCAGGCTTCGCCGATGCGCTGACGGCGAAATACGATGCCGGCACCGCGCAGGTCTTCGGCGAGGCCGGCTATCGCGTCGAGACGCGCATGGCTGCCTTCGAGCCCTTCGCCGGTCTCGCCTATGTCAACCTGCACACCGACGGCTTCACGGAAAAGGGTGGCGCCGCCGCACTCACATCCGCTGCCTCGACCACCGAGACCACCTTCACCACGCTGGGCCTCCGTGCCTCGGCCGGCTTCGACCTCGGCGGGGTGCAGGCAAGCGCGCAGGGTACGCTCGGCTGGCGTCATGCCTTCGGCGACACCACGCCGACCGCGGACATGGCCTTCGCCGGTGGCGACCTCTTCACCATTGCCGGCGCGCCGATCGCCAGGGATACAGCCATCGTCGGAGCCGGGCTCGATTTCCGGATCGCCGACAGCACCACGCTGGGGATCAGCTACTCCGGCCAGTTCGGGACGAAAGCGGCCGATCAGGGCGTCCGCGCCACGATGCAAGTGCGGTTCTGATTTTTCGGCTTGCGTCAGCCTTCGGCGGGAACCGCTTTCGGTTTGCCCTCGCCATCCAGCGCCACCATGACGAAATCGGCATGGGTGACCTTCTCCATCAGGTCGGAGAGGTAGCGCTGCGCCCAGGCCTCGACCTTGAGCGTCATCGAGGTGCGGCCGACGCGCTCGACATGGGTGTAGATGCACAGCGTGTCGCCGATCTTCATCGCCTTGGCGAACGACATCTCCTTCACCGCCGCCGTCACCACGCGGCCCTTGGCGCGCTCGGCGGCGCGGATGCCGCAGGCCAGGTCCATCTGCGCCATCACCCAGCCGCCGAAAATGTCGCCGGCCGCATTGGCGTCCGAAGGCATGGCCAGGGTGCGCAGCGTCAGATCGCCAAGCGGCCGTCCTTCAGCGTAGTGCACCATGCGAGAAATCCTTCGAGACCGGCTGCCCTCGATCCCGTATCGTCACGGCGCCCGAAGGTCAACGCGCCACGGCATGGCCACGAGGCCCCGGAGCTTCTCCCGATAGGAATTTTTTCTTGACTCGGTGACCTCAGCTATGGTACATTTTTGCCTATGGTGCTGATTTGCGCCAGTGACCCGCCGCACAGGCGGGTTTTTCGTTTGATGCACCGTCAGCCAACGCCCGGCAAAGGTTGATCAGAAATAGCGCCTGAGGTTCGTGCGAATACGATCGAGCACGCTGTCCCCGGAAAGGTCCGGCGAGAATTCCTTGCCGGTGATCGCCTCATAAGCCTGCGCGTAAACCCGCGAGGCCTGTTCGACGATCTCGTCGGGTATTTTGGGGATCGGGTCGCTATAGGGATCGCAGCGCGCCGAGACCCACGAGCGGATGAAATCCTTGTCGAAACTCTCCGGCCGGCTGCCGCTGGCGAGCGCCTGTTCGTAACTCGATGCGATCCAATACCGGCTGCTGTCCGGGGTGTGGATTTCATCGGCAAGAATGATGGTCCCATCCTTGTCGGTGCCGAATTCGTACTTCGTGTCGGCGAGGATCAGGCCGCGTTCCGCGGCGCGCTGCTGGCCGCAGCCGAACAGCCGCAAGGCGTAGTCCGACACGGTGTCCCACTGCGCTGGCGTAAGCAGGCCCTGCTCGATAATCTCCGCTTTGGACAGCGGTTCGTCATGGCCGCCATGCGCGGCCTTGCTGGTCGGCGTGATGATCGGCTCCGCCAGTCTTTCATTGTCGCGCAGGCCATCCGCCAGGCGGATGCCGTACATGTCACGGTCACCGCGCTTGTAGCGAGTCAGGATCGAGGTGCTGGTGGTTCCCGCCAGATAGCCGCGCACGACGATCTCGACCGGCAGGATGTCGAGCCTTGTGCCGACGACGACGTTCGGGTCGGGGTATTCGAGAACATGGTTCGGACAGATATCGGCGGTTTCCTCGAACCAGTAGCGCGCCGTCTGGGTCAGTATCTCGCCCTTGTAGGGGATCGAGGTCAGGATGATGTCGAAGGCACTGAGCCGGTCGGTGGCGATGATGATGCGCCGGCCATCCGCCAGATCGTAGTTTTCGCGGACCTTGCCGCTGTAGTGGCCCGGCAGTTCGGGAATGAACGCGTCAGGGAGGGTCCGCATATGATTTCCTGCCTTCCGCAGAGTGGCCAGAGCATAATTCCGAAAAGTTATGCGCCAAGATAGTGCCATCGCATAGGCTGTCGGGACGATAGATATCAAGCGCGATTGTCGGGAATCCCCGCAAACCTGATCGGTTCGACGGTCGCTTTTTTCACAACTGATGCCGGATGGCGCGGCGACTTCGGAATGCCGTCGCGTCTAGGCTGCAGCCAATTTTTCGGAGCCTCCCATTTCCATCATGCAGACCTATGATTTCATCATCGTCGGCTCCGGCTCGGCCGGCTCGGTCCTGGCTGAAAAACTGTCGGCCTCGGGGCGCTTCTCGGTGCTGGTGCTGGAGGCCGGCGGCAGCGACCGCCGCTTCTACGTGCAGATGCCGCTCGGCTACGGCAAGACCTTCTTCGATCCCGACGTCAACTGGAACTACAAGGCCGAGCCGGACCCGGGGCTCGCCGGCAATGCCGACCACTGGCCGCGCGGCAAGCTGCTCGGCGGTTCGAGCTCGATCAACGCCATGGTCTGGATCAGGGGCGCGCGCGAGGATTTCGATGCCTGGGCCGCCGCCGGCAATCCCGGCTGGGGCTATGACGATCTGCTGCCCGCCTTCAAGGCGCTCGAGGACAACCAAGCCGGCGCGGACCAATGGCGCGGCGTCGGCGGCCCGCTGCATGTCACAGACTGTTCGGGCGCCGTCCACCCGCTGACCAAACGCTATCTCGCCGCCGGCCAGCAGGCCGGCTTGCCCTTCAACCCGGATTTCAACGGCGCTGCCCAGGAAGGCGTCGGCGTCTACCAGATCTCGACCCGCAACGGCCGCCGCATGTCGGCGGCGCGCGCTTTCCTGCGCCCGGCGATGAAGCGCGCCAACGTCCGCGTCGAGATGAAGGCGCTGGCGACCAGGGTGCTGTTCGAGGGCAAGCGCGCCGTCGGTGTCGAATACCAGCAGAACGGCGAGACGAAGTCGGCGCGTGCCGGTCGCGAAGTCATCCTGTCGGGCGGCTCGGTCAACTCGCCGCAATTGCTGCAGCTGTCCGGCGTCGGGCCTTCCGCGCTGCTGAAAGGCCTGGGCATCCGGATGGTCCACGCCAACGAGAATGTCGGCGCGCATCTGCAGGATCATGTCGGCATCAACTACACCTTCAAGGGCAAGCTGCCGACGCTCAACCAGACGCTGCGTCCCTGGTGGGGCAAGCTGCTGGTCGGCATGCAATATATCCTGACCCGTTCGGGCCCGCTGTCGCTGTCGATGAACAATGCCGGTGGCTTCTTCCGCACCGACCCGGCGGCGACGCGGCCCAACATGCAGCTCTATTTCCAGGCATTCTCGACCGTCATTCCCAAGAGCGGCGAGCGCCCGATCCTGACGCCCGACCCATGGCCGGGCTTTTCCATCGGCCTGTCCAACTGCCGCCCGTCGAGCCGTGGCGAGATCATGATCCGCTCGGCCAACCCGCGCGAGTACCCCAGGATAACGGCCAATGCCTACTCCACCAATGCCGATGTCGAGGAGATGCTGGCGGCGGTGAAATTCGTCCGCAAGATCGCCTCGATGCCTGCCATGGCCGAGATCATCGAGGAAGAGGTTTTGCCAGGCCCGTCAATCACTTCCGATGCAGACCTGATTCAGGATTTCAGGAAGCGCTCGGGCACCGTCTATCATCCGGTCTCGACCTGCCGCATGGGGCCCGATCCGGCGCGCGCCGTCGTCGACCCGCGTCTCAAGGTGCACGGCATCGACGGCCTGCGCGTCATCGACGCCTCGATCTTCCCCGACAACATCACCGGCAACACCAACGCCGCCTCGATCATGACCGGTTGGAAGGGCGCCGAACTGGTTCTGGAGGACCAAAAATGAAGATCACCGACGTCAAGACCTGGGTTGTCGACAATCCGCCGCCCGGCATCGGCGGCAAGTATTTCATCTTCGTCAAGTTGACCACCGATGGCGGCGTGGTCGGCTATGGCGAGGCCTACAACGCCACCTTCTCCGCCCATGTTACCGCCCGGATGGTCGAGGACATGGCCGAGCGCTATCTCGTCGGCCGCGATCCGCACGACATCGAGAACTTCTTCCGCCGCGCCTATTCGTCCGGCTTCACCCAGCGGCCCGACGTGTCAGGCATGGGCTGCTTCTCGGCGCTGGAAATGGCCTGCTGGGACATCATCGGCAAGGAGGCCGACAAGCCGGTCTACAAACTGCTCGGCGGCCAGGTGCACGAAACGCTGCGTTCCTACACCTATCTTTATCCGCACACCGGCAGCGTCCACTCCGAGGATGCGCACGGCAAGAACGTCTACAACGACCCCGATCTCGCCGCCGCCTGCGCGCTCGAATATGTCGAACAGGGGTTCAACGCCGTCAAACTGGACCCGGCCGGCCCCTACACCGCCTTCGACGGCCACCAGCCACGTCTTGTCGATATCGACCTGTCCACCCGCATGATCAAGGCGATCCGCGAGGCGGTCGGCACCCGCGCCGACATCCTGTTTGGCACGCACGGCCAGTTCACAGCGTCCGGCGCGCTGCGCATGGCGCGCGCCATCGAGCCCTATGATCCCTTGTGGTTCGAGGAGCCGGTGCCGCCTGACATGCCCGAAGTCATGGCGCAAGTGGCCCGCGCGACCTCGATCCCGATCGCCACCGGCGAACGGCTGACCACCAAGTTCGAGTTCGCCCGCGTCATCGAGAACCGCGCCGCGACCATCCTGCAGCCGGACCTTGGCCGCTCCGGCGGCATTCTCGAAACCAAGAAGATCGCGGCGATGGCCGAGGCCTACCACATCCAGGTCGCCCCTCACTGCTATTGCGGGCCGATCGTCGGTGCGGCCAACATCCAGCTGGCGGTGACGCTGCCCAACTTCCTCATCCTGGAATCGCTGAAGCAGTGGGACGGTTTCCACGCCACGCTCTTGAAGAAGAAGATCGAGTGGCAGGACGGCAATGTCATCCCCTCGAGGGAGCCCGGCCTCGGCGTCGAATTGAACGAAGCGGTCTGCGACGCGCATCCCTATACGGGCAACGACCTGCATCTGCAGATGATGCAGACCCCGCTGATGCCGTGAGCGAGAGCTACGCCTTCATCGGCCTTGGCCATCTCGGCGGCAACCTTGCCGCCAGCCTGATCCGCAACGGCTTTGCCGTCACCGTCTTCGACCGCGATCCGGCCGCCGTCGAGCGCCTGGTGGCGCTCGGCGCCACTGCCGCGAGCAGCCCGGCCGAGGCCGCCGCCCGGGCCGGCAATGCCATCACGTGCCTGCCTTCGCCCAAGGTCAGCGAAGCGGTGCTGGCCGGACCCGGCGGATTGCTGGAGGGCCTACCCCAAGACGGCACCTGGATCGAGATGTCCACCAACGGCCGCGACGAGATTCTTCGCCTTGCGGCCCTCGCCTCGGCCAGGGGCGTCGAGACGCTGGAATGCCCGGTCACCGGTGGCGTGCATCTGGCGGCGGCTGGCAAGATCACCGCGCTGGTCGGCGGCGATCCAGCGCTCTACGAACGTCATCGGCCGGCCATCGAGGCGATGTGCGCAAAGTCGTTCCTGATGGGTCCGGTCGGCTCGGCGGCGGTGATCAAGGTGATCACCAACATGCTCGCCTTCATCCATCTCGTCGCCGCCGGCGAGGCGCTGATGCTGGCGAAACAGGGCGGGCTCGACCTCGCCCAGTCCTACCATGCCATCTCAGCCTCCTCCGGCAACAGCTTCGTCCATGAGACCGAAAGCCAGCTCATCTTGAACGGCTCCTACGACATCGGCTTCACCATGGACCTGGCGCTGAAGGACCTCGGCTTCGCGCTGGCGATGGGCAGGGAATTCAGACTGCCGCTCCAACTGGCGCCGCTTGTGAGTGAGATTTTCCAGATGGGCAAACAGGAATATGGCGGCAGCGCCTGGTCCACCCAGATCGTCAAATTGCTCGAGGATGCCGTCGATACCGACCTGCGCGCGCCCGGGTTTCCGGCCAAGCTGGAACTCTGACATCAGCCAGTTATCAAGCGATTTCAGGACGTTGGATTGATGGGCGGATTCATCTGAATCAATCTGTCAACGGCTTGATTCAGTCTCTGAGCGTCAATGCACCCGGCAGGATCTCGAAGGTCGCGGGTATGCGTCCCGGCGACTCGCCGTCTATATCGACCAGCGCGCCATTCTCTGACGCATCGCCGAGCGGCTCGACCACCACTTTCCTGCCGCGCAGGATGGTGATCGCCGGATGGTTGCGGTGCCGGCCGCCATAGAGCAGCCGGATGTCCCAGATCAGCTTCAGCTTGCCGGCGGCGCGCAGGATGACGATGTCGAACTGCCCGTCGGTGATTTCCGCATCCGGCGCGATCATCATGCCGCCGCCGAAGAACTTTCCATTGGCGACCGCCACCAGCGCCATGCGCGCTTCGACGGGTGCGCCGTCGTCGACCGTGATCCTGACGTCCTGAAAACGGTAGCGGATGAACTCCACCACGGTGCGCCACAGGAACAGTGCCTTGGCCGACATCCTGCCCTTGCGCTTGTCGGCATTGACGGCGCGGTCGGTGGCGCCGGAAAGTCCCAGACTGGCGATGTTGATGAAGTGCCGGCTGGCCAGCGCGCCGTGATCGTCGATGTAGCCGATGCGCCCGGCATCGACCTTGCGGCCCTTGGCTTCGGCCAACCGCTTCAGCACGGCATCCACCTCTTTCGGCAGGCCGAGCCCGCGCGCGAAATCGATGCCGGTGCCGCACGGCAACAGGCCAAGTTCAGTGATCCGGCCGCTCTCCTGGGCCGCCTGCAGAAGCCCGTCGGCCACTTCGCTGGCGGTGCCGTCACCGCCGGCCGCAATCACCAGATCGAAGCCAATCATTGCGAGATCGATTGCCAGCCTTTCGGCATCGCCTTCGGCCTGCGTTTCGCGCAGCTCGAATTCGCCGAAATGCTTTTTCAGCGACACGGCAACATCAGGCCAATGCCGTTTCAGCCGGCCGCCACCGGAAATCGGGTTGAGAACCACTCCGACTTTCAAAATACCCGCCCTCCCCGGCGCCGGACATGCAGGTCCGATCCTTTGCCGGCATTGAAGCCCGCGACCACCGGCGGAGCAAGGGGCGCTGTCGGCTCGTACGCAAAAAAGCGGGCGGGCTGTCTAAAGCAGCCGGCGCTCGAATTCCCCGGTTTGTGGCTAACGATCCCCGGTAATCCCGCTATCCACAGGGCAGCGGCCATTCCCCAGGACCCTTACTCGGCGTACGTTAAACCCATCTCAGGCGGCTACCGATCATCAAGCCGAAAGGCGAAGTGAAAGGCGGATTTCCTGAGGCCCGTACGGCCCGAAGCGAGAGCAGGCTTGCCTGTTTCGAGGGACGGAGCCGAGACCTACGGGGCCGCGGAAAGCGTGCCAACGCCGACGGCGGACCGATGCTGCCATGAAGGACGGCAAAAACCTTCGATGGTGCGCAGGGCAAAGCTCGCAAGGGTGGAGTCCGGCGTGGTCCCGAACGGACGCTGCTCTCGGGCGGCGGACTGGCAGGACCGTCAAAATCAAGGCCGGCAAGGCGCGACGACTTTACGGAAGTTGCTGCCGCGACCGTGTCCTGATCTGACAGGGAGGCGCTGGGAGAAATCCCGGCGCCGACTGTCTTTTTGGCCCCCCGATGCCCTTTGGCGGCGATCTTGCGAGCGCCGCTTCTCCACGCGCTAAAATCGGTTAGTATCGCCTGGTCAGAGCCCGTTTGAAAACGCGCTCTGCCGAGTCGGATGGCGTGGTTTTCGAGAACCGAAGCGTAGCGGACCTTTGGGTCCGTGAGCATCGGAAGCGCAGAAAACCGCGTCAGGCGGCCGGCAGAGTAGCGTTTACAAATGGGCTTGTAGAAGGGGGATACTTCATGACGCTCGTCCAGAAGCTTGCCGTTGCCTACGCTTTCCTGTTCTTCGGCGTCGTCGCCATCGGCTACATACCGGCCTTCAACGATGCCGACGGCAATCTGTTCGGCCTGTTCTCGCTGCAATGGTACGACGACCTGCTGCACGCCTTCTCCGGCGTCTGGGCGCTGGCCGCCGCCTTCATCTCCCACCGCCAGGCAGTGTTCTATTTCAAGCTGTTCGGCTCGGTCTACCTGTTCGACGGCGTGCTCGGGCTGGTCACCGGTTCCGGCTGCCTCGACGCCGGTATCTTCATCAACGGCTTCCGCTCTCTCAACGATATCGAATTCCCGGCCCGCTTCTTCGCCAACCTGCCGCACATCGTCATTGGCGGCTTCGCCGTCTATGTCGGCTTCCGGCTGGCCAGGCGCGTACACGACCACTTCGCCACGGCCTGACCAGGCATGTTCCTGTTCCGCTGGCTGAAGCGCCTCATCAAGACGATCCTCTGGCTGATCGTCATCGTCATCCTCATCCCGATCGCCGGGCTGAGCTACGGCTTCCTGACGACGTCGTCGCTCGACAAGACGCCGCTGCCCGGCATTGCCGACGGCGCCCCGCCCAAGGCGCTGGCCGACAAGGTCCGCGCCGAGATTCCGGGTTACCAGCGGCCGGAGGAATCGACCTTCCTGACCTATCCGGAATGGGCGATCGTCTACGCCGCGCGCGAATATGCCGGCTTCGTCGACAAGGAGCAACCGAGCGGCTTCCCCTACTGGTCCTATATCGGCCGCTTCTGGCAGGACTACGCCATGGTGATCCGCGCCAGCGCTCCCTACAAGTTCAACTACGCCAACCACCAGATGCTGGTCATCATCGGCACCAGCCACTCGATCGAGCATATATTGCAGTGGGCCTATGAGAACACGGTCGGCCGCATCACCGAGGCGACGACGGCCAAGCGCACCGCCGCCGACATTTATCAGGCCAAGGTGGCGGCGGACTATGCCGCGTTTCTCGACCAGGTGCCGTGGTATCAGTTCCCCTATGCCGACAAGCGTGCCGGTCTGTTTGCCGTGCAGCCGGCGCCGGGCGACAGCTCGATCCGCACCAGCGAACGCAAGCTGGCGTTCGGCCTCGCCGACACCATCAAGCAGGGCTATGCCGACCTGATAAAAAAAGCCCTCGCCGCCACAATGGACCCCGCCTTGCTCGACATCCATGTCTGGGCCAAGGGATCCGTCGGCGAAGCCACGCGCAACGAGCCCGACACCTTGCTCGAACGCGACATGGGCGCTGACGGCACCGTCTTCGTCACCAGGCGCTATCAGGTCTTCACCGAAATGATCCCGCGCCTGATCGACAAGGGCGTCTCCTTCGTCGAGATCGGCGGCAATGACGAGATCATGGTCACGGTGCTCTCCACCGATACGATCGCCGTTCCCGAAGGCATGCGCATCCTGTTCAGCTATCCGCTGCCGGCCGATCAATCCACGCGCCGCACCGGCATGATCGTTGCCGTGCGCAAACTGCATGTCGTGCTGCCGGCGCTGATCAAGTCCGGCGCCAGGCTCGAACACGTCTACGATTACTGAGGCCTTTCGGTCACGCCCGGCCAAGATTAGGCATTTCCTGGGCTCCGCCACGCCCATTCCACAATCGCGGCCAAATCCCGCCTTGTTCGCGCGCGAAGGAATGGGAAGAAATGGAAGGGCTGCCGGGGGGCATCTCGAAGGGACAAGACCGTGATCAAGACCGCCCTTGTCGCCATGACCATTGTCGGCTGCGACTGCGACGCCAAGCTTTGCGAATATATCGGCGAGACGCCGGCCAAATGGTCGACCGTCGCCGAGTGCGAAGCCGCGATGAAGAGCCAGATGCTGCACGAGCGCAATTTCAACTATCCGCTCGTCTCCGGCATTTGCCGCACGAAGGGTTCGTCGTCCTCCTCGCAACTGGCCGCGACCGCATCGCGCCCGGAACTGAAGCCCGCCAGCCGCGTCGTCAGAACCGAAAGCCCGCTGCCGCCGGAACTCAGCCACCGGCCGAGCGTCTCGGTCGGTTCGCCGACGACCGCCATGGAAGCCGACGCCGCCCGGCCCGTCGCCTATGAACAGGTGGTCGATGGCGGAACCGGTGTGCTCTATCGCACCAAGAACGGCTACGCCGTGGTTAAGACCGATCTCGGCCGCGCCGCCTCGGCAACCGCCGACGCCGCGAAGCGCTCTGTGAACTGGCTGGCTGGCCTGATGCCGAAGGGGCTGTAGGCCCGCTGGCGTCTCGGTTCGACGACCGCGTGATCAGGCAGGCACATAGGTCAACCTGATCACGTCGTCGCCAATCAAATCGCTGGCCACAAAGCGAAGCGGCGGCCGGGGGCCGGCGAAGAATGGCTTGCCATGACCAAGCACGAACGGATGGAGGTAGAGTTGGTACGCATCTACAAGACCAAGGTCGGTCAGGCTTCGTGCCAGGCCTGGTCCAGAAACTGAAATCTCCCCGACGAGCTTAGCCTTAAGCCCGCGTATCACCGCCTCGACGTCATCCGCGACAAGTGTTGCGTTAGGGCCGGCCGACTTCAGAGAGCGCGACACAACCCACTTCGGTTGGCTCCGCCACGCCGCCGCGAATTCATGCGCCTCCGCGCTCCACTCAGGACTATCTTCGTCCCAATAGCGCATGACCTCGTACATGCCGCGACCGTACACACTGCCGCTCAAATTGCGCACTTGCTCTATCCAGTGACGAAAGATCGTCGGGCCCGACGGCATTTTCTGGTGGTCGACATAGCCGTCGAGTGACTGGTTCATTCTGAAAATGAGCTTCGCCATGCTGCAGGATCTCCAACCCGGGGTCTTCAGAATAACTTGAGCCGCCGTTACGCAAAACCCCAGCCGAAATCCAAACTGAGACACGATCCTAGTCCGGCCTGAACCTGACTTTCAGGCTCTGCCAGAACTTGTCGACAAGCGGCTTTTCGGTCGCTGCATCCTCGCCGGCAATGCGGGTGATGAACAGCAGCCCCCGATCGGCCAGGCCGAAGCCGACGATCTCGAAATCGGCGGTGTCGGTGCGTGTCTTCACCTCGGCCCGGATCCCGGTCAATTCCTTGCCGTCGGCGAGTTTGCGCGTGGTCGGCCCCTGCGTCAGCTTGGCGCCGGCCTGCACCGATTCCCTGGTCATCTCCTGCAGCATCAATTGGTTGAGCGACACCGGATTCATGGCGCCATACTCCTGCACGACGACAATCGTGCCCAGCGCCGAGGCCATCAGATACTGCGTGATGTCATCGCCGAGATCGGTCTTGGTCACCGAAATGCCGCTGGGGTGGACGAAGGAAAAATCGCTGCCGGAAAAGGTAGCGAAGTCGTTGCGCGCGAGCGTCACCTTGCTCTGCTTGCCGCCGGGCAGCGTCACATCGGCGCTCTCGCCGGGATCGATATCGACCGTCACGCCGTCGATGGTCAGCTTGAAGGCCTTGAGATCCTCGCCTCCGGCAGGGCCAGCGCACAGCGCGATGAGGATGAGTGCCGCCGCCGATACCATCCGCATGGCTGTTCTCCTGCTTCTTACGACACCCCGCTCAGCGCCTTGATGGCACGGTAGAAGGTCGAGGAAAACAGTTCCGTCGGGTCATACTGCCGCTTCGCCGCCAGGAAGGCCGGCAGTTCGGGATAGGAGGCCAGCAATTCCCTGGCCGTATAATGCAGCTGGTAAGGCAGGAAGAAGCGCCCGCCATGCTTGATCGTCACGTCGATCAGCGCCCGCGTCAGCGCCCGCATCCTGGCATTGCCGTCGGCATCGGTCGGCTGGTTGACGTAGAGCACCAGCGAATAGGCCGGCTCCGGCGCGTAGGTCAGCGCCACATCCTCCCTGTGGACGATGCGCACCGAAGCATTGAGCACCGGCAGCGTCTGCTTGCGCAGGATCTCGCGCGCTTCCGCGATGAATTCGACATAGGCGGCACGCGGAATAAAATATTCGTGCAGGATGTCGGTCTCTTCCATCTGATCGTTGAACAGATAGGGCACCGAATCGTGCATCGGGTTGTTGCGGGTGACGAGACAGGCCTCGCCCTCGGCCATGGCCGAGGTGCGCGCCACCGTGCAGCTTTCGAATTTTGGCTCCAGCGTCTTTTCGGTGAACCACTTCAATTCCTGGAACAGGCTGCCCCATTTCGCCAGGTTGATGATCACCCGCTTCAACCCGACCGATCCCGGCTCGCCGATCTCGGGCTGATCGGCCGGCGGCCGCTCGGCCACCTTGTCGTAACGGTAGACGATCATGTCCTCGAGGAAATTGCCGGGCGCCGTCGACAGATGGCCGTAGAACAGGCCGATATCCTTGTTCGGCTCCAGCACCTTGGCGAAGAATTCCGGAAAATCGTCCGATTTGATGATTTCGCGCGAGGTGCGGTAGACGGCGTTGTCGACGATATCGAGCGTCGCCTCCAGCACCACGCCGAACAGGCCGTAACCGCCGACGACGTGGCGGAACAGATCGGTGTTCTCGGTCGGCGAGCAGGTCGTCACCGAACCGTCGGCCAGCATCACCCGCATCGAGCGGATCGAGCCCGCCACCGAACCCGCCTGGTGGTCCATGCCATGCGCATTGACCGACAGCGAACCGCCGACCGAGAAGATGTCGGTCGACTGCATCGCCTTCACCGCGAAGTGCGGATGCAGAAGGTTCTGGATGTCATGCCAGCGCGCGCCCGGCTGCAAGGTCATGGTCTTGGCCGCCGCATCGACGGTGACCCTGTTGAACTTTCTGAGGTCGAGCACCAGCGCGTTGTCGTCGAAGGCATGCCCGCCCATGGAATGGCGGATGGCGGCCAGCGATATTTTCAGCCCATTGGCACGCGCGAAGGCCAGGGCCTTGGCGATGTGCTCGTCCCCGCTGACCTCGACCACGCCGTAGACCGGCGTCATCGACAGGCCGCTGGCATCGTTGATGTCACCACCCTTTGCCGACCAGGGCAGTGACGCATCGAAGGCCGGCGCATTGTCCAGCGGCTTCAGAGGCAGCGCGAAGCCGTCTATATCGGCTATCCGTCCTGCGTTCTTCGGCCCCGAAGGTCCGCGTGCCAGCCGCGCCACCGTGTTGCCGCCCCACAGCACCGCGCCGCCGACGACAGCCGCACCCAGCAGCAATCGCCGCGACAGGCGAAACCCTTTTTGCTCGTCGGCCATGACTATCCCCCGCTGGCCAAGGGATAGCGCGGCTCTTTGGCAAAAACCATAGCGGCGCCCCCGGGACGGCGGTTTGCCTGGCGTCGAGGGTGAAGGGCACGAAATGGCCGGTCCCCGGAGGACCGGCCAGAATGGAACAGGGTCTGAAATTGCGTCAGCAGGTCTGCCGACGCACGATGCCCTCGCCTTACGAGGCCTTCTTGATCGACGTCACGATGCCGGTCTTGTCATCGACGGTCACCGCCACCTTGGCGCCGACCTTCAGTTTCCCGATCGTCGCTTCGGGCGACAGCTGGTAGATCTTGCCGTCGTCGAGGGTGATCGACTTGGTCGTCGGGTCGACGGCCTGGATGGTGCCCTGAACGGTCGCGGCATAGGCGGTGCCGAGGAAGGCGAGCAGAGCAGCGGAGGTTGCGAGGGTCTTCTTCATTGGTAAGCACTCCGTGCTGTTTCACTTTTCCGGACCGCCGCCTTGGGAAACGACAGCACCGGACGGCCTGAAACTGGACGGAAAGCGCACCCTCCGCAAATCACATTGGGTGAATTTTCGCAAACAATATCATAGGCTTAATTCCGACACATTATCTGCGACCTAGATCATTTCAGGCCGCTTCGGCTCCCCCAATGAACGCACTTCTGTCCGCGAAAAGAGTCACTTGGCCGATTGTGACGGGCGGCTTTCGATCACCACGCAGCCGCCGCAATCCATCTCGGGCGGCATCACGAAACAGAGCGCTGACCGATCGTCGATACACATTTTGTTTCGCGGATCAGTTCAAAAACCGCCACGCCAACGCTGATCAAACTCGCGCTACGGTTGCAAACCGACTTCGAATGCGGAATGGTGTCGACCGTTGACATGAAGGGGGGCCTTCCATGAAGCTTGCAGTCCGGACTGCGATGTCCCTGATGCTGGCGCTTGCTCCAGGATTGGCCGGCGCACAAGCCACGGATCCGGGCGACGACAAAACAATTATCTTCACTCCCGGCGACCCAGAGATGGCAGCGGCGACCGCGCAGGCGCTCGCCAGCCTGGACGACTTCCTGGCACTGTCCGAGGCGCCTCCCGCCGACACAGAGAGGTTCAAATTGAAGGTCAAGGTACGGGACGGCAACGTCACCGAACACTTCTGGGTCATACCGTTCCGCCGCACCGAAACCGGATTTGTCGGCATATTGGCAAACCAGCCGGAGGAAGTGCACAACGTCGTCCTCGGCCAGAACATAGAATTCACCAGGGACGATATTTCCGACTGGGGATACACACGCGGCGGACGTCAGGTCGGCAGCTTCACCGTGTGCGTCATGTTCAACAAAATGTCGAAAGAAGAGGCGGACTACATGCGTGACAAATACGGCTTCGAGTGCTGAAAGCGCAGCCCGATCAACCCGCTTCGTCCTTCGCGCCGATCTTGCGCACAAGTGCCGCCGTCGCCAGCATCGCGCCCATGTCCGATATCATCGGCGCGACATGCCTGCTGTAGTCGAGCGGCACCGAAATATCCGGCAGCTCGAAGAAGTTCTTCGTCTGCGGCAACAGTAGGAAACCATCGCTGCCGTTGAGCGCGACGCGGGCTGGGTCGTCCGGCCAGGTTTCGCCAAGCCATTTCAGCGCCTGCGCCAGCCGGCCGCTCACCAATGGCTGTGCCGCCCCGAGATTGTCGGTGCGGAACTCGTAGGCGGCATCGAGCAAAGCATCGCCGCTGGACAGCTCTTGCAGCTTGCTGGCAAATATGCCGCGAAAGAAGCTGATCACCGCGTTGGTCCGCCGCGTCGCCACCAATATGCCGGGAAACGGCGCGATGGTCTCGAAAGCGACGATGACGCCCTGGAAGGCGGTCGAGGAGCCCTTGCCCGACCCTTCCCGCAGATGCGCCTCGTACAGCTCGAACGGAAACCCCTCATAGCGGCCCGCCACGATGTCGTCGAACGCCTGCCGGTTGAACGGACCAACCGCCGTGCGCGGCAACCGGTCGAAGGAATTCGGCGTCACGCCATGCTGGTAGCGCATGTCGGCGATGAAGCCGAATATGATCGGCAGCAGCGTCTCGCGGAACGATTGCTGCAGCCGCGTCGCCGGTTTCCTGGCCTGGAAATAGAGCAGGATCGAAGCCGCGAAGCCGATCACATAGAGAAATACATGCGGCGTCGAGACCCATTGCTCGTTGGGGTCGGCGACCTTGTTGAACAGCCAGGCGACCAGCACCACGGCCACCAGCACCAGCCCCACGAACACCGGCACCCGCCAGCGCACCTGCCGGACCGCCGAAGCCCTCGCCGCTTCATAGGCCTCGATGTCTTTTCGGATGCCGGCGATGACCGTTTCGCTCGGCATGAAATCCGCTGATTCCACCGCTACCCCCGCAAGCCTGCCTCTGCGGGAGCATGATAGTTGGTTTTGCAAGGGCCGCCAGATGGTTAAGCGGGAACGCCTTCATCGGTTGGTGGAGAAGGGAAGACCGCTTTCAGTCGCTCCGCGACCCTGTCACGCATTCGGCCCTCCAAAGCCTCCACCAACACCAGCCGCTCGTGGTCGCCAGCGCGCAGGCGCATGAAGGGATGCATCCGGTAAGACGCGATCCTGCCGCGCGTACCGGCATCGGCACTGACATCGACAACGAGGATAGAGCCGATGCGGCCCGGCCATGGCTGCCGGGCAAAGGCGGTACCGAGGAAATCGCCGAGCCCATAGGCGACGATCGTCCCGTCAATCTTTTCCACCGGCTGCACGACATGGGCATGATGGCCGGCGATCAGCCTGACGCCCTGCCCGGCCAGCCGCCTGGCCAGCGCTCGCGTCCCGTCGCGCGGAAAATGTCGGAACTCCCAGTCCCAATGCGGCACGGCGCAGAGAAGGTCCAAGCCAGCGGGTGGCCAGTTCGCCGGATCGCTGTCCATCGAAACGCGCCCGGCAAACAGTTTTTCATCGGCGTTCCGCCACAGCGTGAAGGCGGCGAAGCCGATATCAAGCGATCCAACCTGAATCGGCACAACCGGACCGTCGGCCAGGCCGATCGTGCGGATGCCGAGCCGCAGCAACGCCGCGATTGTCTCGTCGAAACCGGCGATGCCCTGATCCAGCACATGGTTGTTGGCCAGCGACAGCACGAGTTTTTCGCGCGCAACACCAACCGCCGTCAGCGCCTCGGCCAGGAACGGCTCGCTCATCGCATGATGCGTGCCGAGCCTTGTGCCCAGCACCGCGCTTGGCCTGTCCACAACAGGGCTTTCGCAATTGCCGATCACCAGATCGGCAGCGCCGAGCAGCGCCTTGATCGCCGGATCGCAATCCGGCGCGCTGCGGTTGGCCACCGCCGAGATGTCGCCGACAAAGGCAAGCCGCACCGCTTGCTTCGGCGGTGGATCCATCAGCGTCCCGGCCATCGGCGCAAAGTCTTGAGCGTCGCCGGCCAGTGACGGCTTCAGGAAACGCGGCAGCCAGGACAGCTTGTAGGAAAACGGATAATTCGACACGCGATGCCCAATTGTTTGCCCTGTGTAGACCGTCCGCGGGGCGGGTTGAAGCGCGACGCTGCAAATGGTGTATGTTTGCACTGCGCGACAAACATTGGGG
This sequence comes from Mesorhizobium sp. WSM1293, assembly GCF_000513875.1. Classification (NCBI taxonomy): domain Bacteria; kingdom Pseudomonadati; phylum Pseudomonadota; class Alphaproteobacteria; order Hyphomicrobiales; family Phyllobacteriaceae; genus Mesorhizobium; species Mesorhizobium sp. WSM1293. The sequence continues at coordinate 137,354 of NZ_AZUV01000011.1, forward strand.
GGAAAAGATGACACGACTGGCAGGCCTGCTGACATCCGCTTTCATTCTGCTCCTGCCGCTGTCTTCCGCGTCGGCGGCAATGCCAGAAGCGGCAACCACATTGTTTGAGGCGAAGACCGTGGCCGCGCGCGACACCGCTCTCTCGACGCTGAAGGCTGCCGCGCCAAAAGACCCGGCATCCGCCTATGCGGCCGGGGCGGGCGAGTTCTTTACCGCACTGGAGATCCTGGCCACCGGCCTGCACCGTCATGGTTTCGAAAGCCCGCAATCCTTCATGCTGCCGCTGATGCGGTTGCCGGTGCCCGACAATCCCAATCCCGAGCCGCTCACTTACGAGCAGTTCCGCGCCATCCTGGTCGGCTTCCGTGACCGGCTGGAGAAATCCGCAGCCACGTTTGCCTCGGTGCCGCCCGATGCCGATATCGGCATGGTCATCGATCTCACCCATGCCGGCATCGACCTCAACGAGGACGGCACCATCGCGCCGGACGAGAGCATGGCGGCGATCATCGCCTCACTCTCGCGCGGCGGTATCTCGTCGGACGCCGCCGCCCCCACGCTCACCTTCCGCTTCGACCGCGCCGACGGCTACTGGCTGCAGGGCTATGCCGAGTTCCTGATGGCGCAGGCCGATTTCTGGCTTGCGCATGATTTCAGGAGCACCTTCGACGGCTCGTTTCACATGCTGTTCCCGCGCGCCAAATTGCCGCTGCAGGATATTCTGGTGCCGCCGGCCGGCGACATGGGCTCGAGCATCTTCTCCTCGGAATGGCGCATCGCCGATTTCATCTCGATGGTGCATCTCGTCAACTGGCCGGTGATCGAACCGGAGCGCCGGCAAGCAGCGCGCCGCCACCTGCTGGAAATGATCCGGCTGTCGCGCGAGGACTGGAAGGCGATCCGCGCCGAGACCGACAATGACCGCGAATGGCTGCCTGGACCGCAGCAGAAGGGCGAGAACCCGCTCACCGGCCTCGAAGTCGGCGAGGAGCAGGTCCAGGCCTGGCTCGCCGCCTTGACCATGGCCGAGGATCTCCTGGAGGGCCGCAAGCTGCTGCCGCATTTCCGCGTCACCGCCAGTACTGGGCTTGGCATCAACATGAAGCGCTTCTTCGACGAGCCAAAAAACTTCGATCTCGTGCTGTCGATCACCGGCCCGGCCATCGCGCCCTACCTCGAAAGCGGCGAGCTCGCGACCAGCGACGATTTCGACCAGATCCAGCGCCAGTTCGGCGGCGGCGGGTTTTTGACGTTTGCGCTTTGGTTCAACTGAGGGTGGGCCGTTTGAGGCCGCCTTCCCGCGAGAAATCTAGCATGGCAGGCAACAGTTTTACCGGAAACACGCGCGCCTTTTGTAGGCAGGTCTGCCGACAGTCGGTTCGCTGCATACACCGCGCGGAGGCGCTGCGTAAAAATTAGCAGTGGCTGTTTTGCTTGACTCGGCCGCCAAAAACAGGCAGCAAAACCAGGTCGGAAGGGCGACAACACCACTTTCCTGGCCGTGGACGAAGGCTGATTTGGCCAAAATCCACATCTCGTCGTTGGTTTTGAGAGGAATTGATTAACCAACTTTGTCCATATTTTGAAGCAATCGGCAACCAACTACAGACGCGGCAAACGCGTCGGGGACCACCTGGGATCACTCACAGAATGGTCGTCGCGGCTCTCAAGGCCACGTACGGGGAAACCGATTGAAGCGAGATTGGTTGCATGGCGTTGTTGAGTACACACAAAAAAAACCGGGGACAGCGTGAGGGCGGCGAGTTCGTCGATGCTCCACGTTCCCCTTCCTTCAACGCTGGCCGGGTGGCCCGCTGGGTCGCGCTGCCTTGCGTCAGCACCGCCATCGGCCTTTGGTTGATCGGCACCATGGCTGGCCTCAGTTCCGTCGGCGCCTCTCTATCGGCAACTTCGGTTGGCCTGCCCCAGACACTGTCGACACCGGGATCGCTCGCACTTGCCGATCCGCTGAAGCAGCACTTTTTGAAAGCACCCTTCGTGCTGGCCAACGCCAATGGCGGCACTCAGGCCCTGCATGATCATTCGGTGCAGTGCGGCGCCAGCTGTTTCAAGCTGGCCAGGGTAAGCGCGCGGGCGGAAAAATCCGAACGTCTTGTAGCGCAGGCAAAGCCGATGCCCGCCGCCGTGAAGTCGAAGGCGCAGGAGCGCTTCGAACGCATGGAAGCGTCGCTTTCGCCGATGAAGCTGGCCGCTGCCTTTGCCGACGCCGGAAAGCCTGCCGCCAGTGCCAACACCCGCCCGGTGATCTCCACAGTCGCACCGCGAATTGCCGAGGCGTCGTTGGTGCCCTCCGTCCAGGTCACAGCCAGCCTGTCCGATAGCATGCCAGTTCCGGCGGCCGAACGTTTCGCCCGGCTGGATACCGACTCGGTGGTCGTTCAGACCGCACCGCCTCCGATGGGCTTTGCCCAATCCGGTACGCCGGACAATTCGCAGTTGGCGCTTGCTCTGGTGCAGTCCCTGCCGGCCGATGACGAGGCGTTCGCCTCACCGCTGCCGATCGAGGAATCGTCAGCCGATGTCGTGGTTTCACCCGTCGAAACCCAGCAGGATCAACCCGGCGATGCCGCCTCCCTGCCGGACGCTCTGACCGACGACGTGCCGTTGCCGACCCGGCGTCCGCAATTCGACGCGCCGCAGCCCAAAGTGGTCCAGCAGGAGCCTAAGTCCGTCCAGCAGCCGAAATCCGTTCAGCAGCCGAAGCCGGCACGCGAGACGGTCCAGCAGGCCCAGCCGGCAAAACCGACGCGGCAAGGCCGGCCGGCCGATGGCGGCGATGTGCTGGCCTATGCCAAGCCCGACACGCCCTCGGGCGGCCTTGGCAAGGCGTTCAGGAACCTCTTCAACTCGCCAGCCGCCAGGAGCGGAGCCGGCAATGGCGTCGCCGTGTACGACATCAGCAGCGCGACCGTCTACATGCCTGACGGCTCGAGGCTCGAGGCGCATTCAGGCATCGGCGCCATGGCGGACCAGCCGCGTTATGCCGACCAGAAGAATCGCGGACCGACGCCGCCCAACACCTACAATCTGTCGATGCGCGAGTCGCGCTTCCACGGAGTGGAGGCCTTGCGCCTGACACCGGTCGATGGCCGCAACAAATACAATCGCAACGGCCTGCTGGCCCATACCTACCTGCTCCGGGGCCGCTACGCCCAGTCGAGCGGCTGCGTCGCCTTCAAGGACTATGCGCGCTTCCTCGCCGCTTTCAAGAAGGGCAAAATCAAACGCCTCGTCGTGGTGCCGCGCCTGAACGGGTCGGCGACGCAGGTCGCATCAGCCGCCAGGGGCGTGTAACGACAAGAGGCTTTCGGGCGCCTTCCCGCTGCTGCTGACAGCCTGCTGTCAGGAGCAGCGCTGTCCGGCACGCCTCTCCCCACCGCGCTCTTTCCATTTTGGCCAGGAAATCCCATATTCGGGACATGGCCAAATCTCCCGATCAGAAAACGCCGCCGACGGCGAACGACGACCGCGCCGCGCCGAAGCGGCGCAGCCCGCTGACCGATTTCCTCGACGCCTCCGAGCCGCTGCACAAAGGCGGCTTCGCCGAGATGCCGCAGCCGGAACTCTCTGGCACGCCGCTGACCGGTTCGATCGCGGATTGGGCCGAGCAGATCGAGCAGGAAGCCGAAAACGAAGGACGTCTTGTCGCCAAGGGTGACGGCGGCAAATCGCCGAAGCCGTCGAAGAAGATACCCGAGCGCTCAAGCTCGCCGGGGCGCAGTTCGCGCGGCACCTCGATGGGTGGCGCGGCGTCAGCCAGGGAGCGCACGGCAGCCGGGCTCAATCCGGTCGCCGGCCTCGACATTTCGCTGGAGGACGCCGAGACCATGGCCTCGGGCAGCGTCACCGCGACGGTGGCGGCACTGTCGGCGCTAATCGAATCCGGCAATCCGCTGCACAAGGACGGCGTGCTGTGGACGCCGCACCGCCCTGCCCGCCCCGAAAAATCCGAAGGCGGCATCGCCATCAAGATGGTGTCGGAGTTCGAGCCGGCCGGCGACCAGCCGACCGCGATCAAGGATCTGGTCGAAGGCGTCGATAACCACGACCGCACCCAGGTGCTGCTCGGCGTCACCGGCTCAGGAAAAACCTTCACCATGGCCAAGGTGATCGAGGAGACGCAGCGGCCTGCCTTGATCTTGGCGCCGAACAAGACGCTTGCCGCGCAGCTCTATTCCGAGTTCAAGAAATTCTTCCCGGAAAACGCCGTCGAGTATTTCGTCTCCTACTACGATTATTACCAGCCGGAAGCCTACGTCCCGCGCACCGACACTTTCATCGAGAAGGAATCCTCGATCAACGAGCAGATCGACCGCATGCGCCACTCGGCGACGCGTTCGCTGCTTGAGCGCGACGACGTCATCATCGTCGCCTCTGTGTCCTGCATCTACGGTATAGGCTCGGTCGAAACCTATACGGCGATGACCTTCCAGATGCAGATCGGCGACCGGCTCGACCAGCGCGCGCTGCTCGCCGATCTCGTCGCCCAGCAGTACAAGCGGCAGGACATCAACTTTGTCCGCGGCTCGTTCCGCGTGCGCGGCGACACCATCGAAATCTTCCCGGCCCACCTGGAAGACCGCGCCTGGCGCATCTCGATGTTCGGCGACGAGATCGAGCAGATCACCGAATTCGACCCGCTGACCGGCCAGAAGACCGGCGAGCTGAAAAGCGTCAAGATCTACGCCAATTCGCACTATGTGACGCCGCGCCCGACGCTGAACCAGGCGATCAAGTCGATCAAGGAAGAGCTCAAGCACCGGCTGGTCGAACTGGAGCGGGCCGGCCGCCTGCTTGAGGCACAGCGGCTGGAACAGCGCTGCCGCTTCGACCTCGAAATGCTGGAAGCCACCGGCTCGTGCGCCGGCATCGAGAACTATTCGCGCTATCTCACCGGCCGCCAGCCGGGCGATCCGCCGCCGACGCTGTTTGAGTACATCCCCGACAACGCGCTGGTCTTCATCGACGAAAGCCATGTCACCGTGCCGCAGATCGGCGGCATGTATCGCGGCGACTTTCGCCGCAAGGCGACGCTGGCCGAATACGGCTTCCGTCTGCCGTCCTGCATGGACAACCGGCCGCTGCGCTTCGAGGAGTGGGATGCCATGCGTCCGCTTTCGGTCGCGGTCTCGGCGACCCCTGGCGCCTGGGAGATGGAACAGGCCGGCGGCGTCTTCGCCGAGCAGGTCATCCGTCCGACCGGCCTGATCGATCCGCCGGTCGAGGTCCGCCCGGCCAAGAGCCAGGTCGACGATGTCGTCGGCGAGATTCGCGATACCACCAAGGCCGGCTACCGCACCTTGGTCACCGTGCTGACCAAGCGCATGGCCGAGGATTTGACCGAGTATCTGCATGAACAGGGCATCCGCGTCCGCTACATGCACTCCGACATCGATACGCTGGAGCGCATCGAGATCCTGCGCGATCTGCGCCTCGGCGCCTTCGACGTGCTGGTCGGGATCAATCTTCTGCGCGAAGGCCTCGACATTCCCGAATGCGGCTTCGTCGCCATTCTCGACGCCGACAAGGAAGGTTTCCTGCGATCGGAAACCTCGCTGATCCAGACCATCGGGCGCGCCGCCAGAAACGTCGACGGCAAGGTCATCCTCTATGCCGACCAGGTGACCGGCTCGATGGAACGGGCGATGGCCGAAACCAACCGTCGCCGCGAAAAGCAGATGGAGTGGAACGCGGCCAACGGCATCACACCGGAATCGGTCAAGTCGCGCATCTCCGACATTCTCGATTCGGTCTACGAGAAGGACCACGTCCGCGCCGATATCTCGCAGTTCACCGACGGTGCCGGCGCCATGATGGGCAACAACCTCAAGGCCCATCTCGACGCGATGGAAAAGCAGATGCGCGATGCCGCGGCCAATCTCGACTTCGAGAAGGCGGCCCGCATCCGCGACGAAATCAAGCGCCTGCGTGAGATGGAACTGTCCATCTCCGAAGACCCGCTGGCCAAATACGCCGACATGGAAAGCCCGGCCTCCGGCCGCGAAAAGGGCAAGCACAACAAGGGCGTGGCCAAACATCGTACAGCAGAGGAACAGGAGCGTTTTCGCAAGCTCGACGCAGCGCGTGCCGCCGAAGAGGCAGCCAAGGCTGCCCGGCCCAACCTCTTCCGCAAGCCTGATCTCGACGAGATGGGCGCCGATGGCACTGTGCCGGTGAAAAAGCCGCTGTTTTCGAAACCCTCGATCGACGACATGGGTCCAGGTACCGACATGCCGACGCCGGCCGGCGCGGTGTCACGCTCGCTGTTCAAGAAACAGTCGGCCGAAGAGGCGCACGGCTCCGACTTCGGCATTCCCGGCGACGTCACCAAGCCACTGTTCAAGAAGAACTCGCTCGATGAAATGACTGTACGGCGGACGGAAAAGCCGGTCGAAGGAAAAGTGCCGGCCAAGCCGCAGTCAATCTCCCCCCAAGTGGGGGAGATGCCCGGCAGGACAGGCGCGAAGGAACGCGACGATTCCGCTAAGCCAATCGTTCGCCAGCGCGCCGGCATCGGCTCATACGAGGATCCAGGCGACGCCCGCCGCGACAAACGCCGGCCGGGGAAGACGGGACGGCCGGGACGGTAGGAAGCTGCAGCATCGAGCCTGCGATCGGTTGCGGATTTCAGATGCCGCCGCTTAGAATGAGTGATGGTCGTCGTTCGCAGACTTGATGAAGAGGAGTTCAAGGCTTGCTTTGCCGAGCCGATGACGAATATCACCGCGACGGCGAATGCTGTCGTAGACATATGGTCCTATGTCGACGCGCTAAATCTGGACGAAGTCGGCGTGCCCTATTTGAACGACGTCCATTATGTTTACCGGGACGTTCAAAACCGGTTTGATCAAGTTTTGATTGGCACCGGCAGGTTCAACGCCCTGCTTGTGATCGTTGTCGATCTCGGCAGAAGCGCGGTGTTCGGGCATTTCCTACTCGATCTCAACAAAGAATATGGACTAAGCGGCGGCTACTTGAGACCTGTCTGATCCGGCCCCTTGACCTGTGAAGCTCAATTAATCCGCTGGGCCCAATCAGCTGGGTAGCACAATGGTCAGGGCAGGCGGAATATGCTCCCGCGACGGGATATCCAGCCAACCAAGGTTTGATCGATGCGACAGCGAGGCAAACTCCATATCCTCCCCCTAATCTTAGGCAGCAAGGACACGCCTTTGCGGGCCGGAGCTGATCTCGGTCGGGTCCAGAAACATCTTGGCTTTCCTAAATGGCTATATGTCTATCAGGATCAGCCGTGCGGCTTTCTTCTAGGTTATGGCGATCTGGAAATCGACATTTTGACCAGGCGCAATCGAGCACGCGTCCATCGCATCAGCATCAAACTTTGGCACATGCCTGATGTCCCCAAGCCTTTGCCTTTGAAATGGAGCGGCAACAGCCAAATCGATCTCGATGGCTTTGGCCCGGCAATGACGATTTCGGCCGCCAGGACGCTCCTCGCAGGTCTAGGACTGCAAGCCGAGGAATATAAGGTGGAAAGCGTATCTGAAACTGTCCGCCGGCTCGTGCTCCCCCACGCCGAGCTTCATTTCTTCAAGGGACCGGAAGAACCGATCCTGATGGAGTTTCACTTCCTGACACCGCAGGAAATCCAGCGAACTAAGGGTGACTGGGTAATCCGCCCGCGAGATTAAGGCCTGCCCGCAGAGCATCTACTTGCCATCCGCCCCGCCTTTGGTGTAATCGCTCCCCACACTCGAACGTCTCGAAAGGAGGGCTCACGTGTTTACGTTTCATCGTCACCATCGTCAGCGTGGCCCGATTTCTGCCCTGCGAGCTTGCTTGCAGGGCTGACCAGGGACGGTCCGGGTTTTTCCCGCTTCGATTTTTTGGTCTGCCCTTCGTGGTGCGTAATGCCGAGCCTGATGGCCGGAAAGCGCACCGTCAAAGTGGACCGGAGTAGCTCCGGCAAGACCAGAGAAATCAAAATGGCCCTGATCAGCCTCAAATCCCTCGGCGTCACCATGAGTGCGCCGCTGTTTGCCAATCTCGACCTCACCATCGGCACCGGCGACCGGCTCGGCATTGTCGCCGCCAATGGCCGCGGCAAGTCGACTTTGCTGAAATGCCTGACCGGCGAGATTGAGCCGACCTCCGGTGACATCACCCGCACGCGCGGCCTGCGCGTCGGTCATGTCGAACAGTCGGTTGCCCAGGCCCTTCTCACCCGTACGTTCCGGCAGGTGGTGGCGGATGCCTTGCCGTCCGAGCAGGCCGAAAGCGAGATGTGGCGTGTCGACGTGGTTCTGGATTCACTCGACGTGCCCGAGCCGATGCGCGAGCGGCCAATGCAGGCGCTAAGTGGCGGCTGGCAGAGGCTTGCGCTAATCGCACGCGTCTGGGTCACCGATCCGGACGTGCTGTTACTCGACGAGCCGACCAACCATCTCGACCTTGTCCGCATCAGCCAGCTCGAAACCTGGCTGAACACGCTGCCGCGCGAGGTGCCCGTCGTCATCGCCAGCCACGACCGCGCCTTCCTCGACGCCACCACCAACCGGACCCTATTCCTGCGCCCGGAACAGTCGCCGGTGTTTGCCCTGCCCTACTCCCGCGCCAGGCAGGCGCTCGACGAGGTCGATGCTTCGACCGAGCGCAAGTTCCAGCGCGACATGAAGGTGGCGCAGCAATTGCGCCGGCAGGCGGCCAAGCTCAACAACATCGGCATCAATTCGGGCAGCGACCTTTTGACGGTGAAGACCAAGCAGCTCAACCTGCGGGCCGAAAAACTGGAAGAAGCGGCCGCACCGGCGCACCGCGAAAAGTCGGCGGGTGCCATAAAACTGGCCAATCGCGGCACCCACGCCAAGGTGCTGATCACGCTCGACGACGCGGCTGTGGAAACACCCGACGGCACCCCGCTGTTTCGAACCGGCAAGCGCCATATCTGCCAGGGCGACCGCATCGTGCTGCTCGGCCGCAACGGCGTCGGCAAGTCGCGCTTCGTCACCCTGATCCGCAATGCCATTGTCGAACCGGACACGGTGCCGAATGTGAAGGTGACGCCGTCGACGGTGCTAGGCTACAGCGACCAGGCGCTGTCGGGCATCAGCGGCGACGACACGCCGCTGATGCTGGTCTCGCGCCGCTACGATGTCGGCGAGCAGCGTGCCCGCTCGCTGCTGGCAGGCGCCGGCGTGGTCATCGAGATGCAGGAGAAAAAGATCGGTGCGCTGTCCGGCGGCCAGAAGGCGCGGCTGATGATGCTGGCGCTGAGGCTCGCCAATCCCAACTTCTATCTGCTGGACGAGCCGACCAACCATCTCGACATCGACGGCCAGGAAGCCCTGGAAGCGGAACTGCTGGCACATCAGGCAAGCTGTGTGCTCGCCTCGCACGACCGCTCCTTCATCCGCGCCATCGGCAACCGCTTCTGGCTGATCGAGAAACGGCGGCTGACCGAAGTCGAAGACCCAGAGGATTTCTTCCGCTCGGTGGGGGAGGGCGCTGGCTAATCGGTGAACAAAACTGCCGATGAAGTTCCGGCCTGTCGAGCGCAGGCCGGAGTTTCGTATCATGCTACGAGACGTCTTCTTGACTTCCGAAGCGTATCATGCCATGGTACGCCACTCGGGTCGGCAAGATGATACGCTCCTTCAAAGACAAGACCAGCGAAGCCGTTTCGAACGGCAAGGCTCCGAAGGGCTTCCCATCGGACCTTTGTCCGCTCAGCCCAGCGGAAGCTGTTCATGATCGACAACGCCGCCGAACTGTCGGATCTGAAGACGCCTCCCGGCAACAGGCTTGAGCCGCTGAAAGGTAACCGTGCGGGCCAGCATTCGATCCGCATCAACGATCAATTCCGCGTCTGCTTTCGGTGGGTGGAAGGGCAAGCGGAGGATGTTGAAATCACCGACTATCATTGAAGAGGGTTCAAAATGCTGAACATCAACCCACCTGTCCATCCCGGAGAAATTCTCCGTGAGGAATATCTCGTGCCGCTCAATCTGAAGCCTTACACGCTGGCCAAAAAGCTGCATGTGCCCCGCACACGCATCGAGCGCCTGGCCAGCGAGACGACACCGGTAACGCCCGACACCGCTTTGCGCCTTGCGAAGTTCTTCGGAACCACGCCGCAGTTCTGGATGAATATGCAGGCGAGCTACGACCTCGCCGTAGAGGGAGAGGCGAAGAAGGCCGATCTTGAAACAATCGAACGTCTACAAACCGCGGCCTGAAGTAATCGCGTTAGCAACAACCCGCTTCAAGCAGGCTACGGAGCTAGCGATAAAAAATCTCGACGGTCTGTCGGATAGCCTCAGCCCGTCGCGTCCTTGGGATGCCGACACGATGATGCCGGCCCAACCCAGGGAGAATTATCATGTCGGTTCTTTCGTCCATCGGTCGCATCGCAACCCGGTATGCGGCAGCGCGCGCTCGTCACCGCAGCGAACGCGTCCTGCGTTCACTGCCTGCCTCGCTGCGCAAGGATATCGGGTTTCCGGACGTCTTCGATGCGCAAAACGGCCGCCGCCCCTGACCTCGCGGGGCGCCAGTCAGTCATGCGTATCGCCCGAAAGCGGCGTCGCCTGCATCGATACGCGTTTTTCGAAAGCCTCGAACCAGCGCGTCAGCAGTGCCCGTGAGCGAAAAGGCGGAAGGTGACGGAACGCCATCCAGGACAGCGTGGTGGCCAAGGCGATGTGGCCGATATGGAGCGGCGCCTCGTCGTCCAGCGTGCTCTCGATCCAGTCGTAGCTCGCCTCGATCTTTTCCCGGTATCCGTCGGCGAGAGCACCATAGCGCAACTTTTCGGGTCTCCTTTCCGTCTCCCAGCGCAAGGCTATACCCGTCTGCGCCAGGCCCTGGGCGACCGCCTGCAACCGCAATGCCTGCCAGCGCGCCTCGCCGTCCTGCGGCAGCAGCTTGCGACCGTCATGCAGCGTGTCGAGATAGGCGCAGATGACATCGGAATCGAAGATCGGCGACGCGTCGGGCCGCAACAGCACCGGCACTTTGCCGAGCGGGTTTTCGGCGTAGACGCGGGCATTGCGCAAGGTCGGACTGGTCTCGTGATGAATGACCTCCAGCCGATCGGCAATGCCAACCTCGTGGGCGAAGACGAGCGCCTTGCGCGCGAAGGGTGAGTGGGTCTGATAGTAGAGGATCATTGTCGTCCCAGGATTTGAAGAGGCGTTCGCCTGATCCATCTGTTCTAGCCTGCGAGCCGAGAGAATTGCGCTCTGATTGGGCGCGGTCGACGCAAGTTCGTTTCACGCCTCTCGTCCAACTGCGGCTGCGTGGACTGTCCAGGGCCGGTCGGCCAAAAAAATCTGCCGGCCATGTAGGAACGCCGGCACCTCATCCGTCCTTTGGCTCGCAAGGCCAAACGCAAAGAGGAACAACAGATGACCGATCAGACCCCCGTTCAGCCCGCGGCCAAAGTGCTCGGCGGATTGACCCCCTATCTGCAGCTGGATGGCGCCTTCAAGGCTGCCGAATTCTACAAGAAGGCCTTTGGTGCCGAGCAGGTCTTTGCCTATCCGGCGGACGAAAAAGGCCGCACCATGCACATCCACCTCCACATCAACGGCTCGACGCTGATGCTCTCCGACTTCTATCCCGAAAACGGCATGCCTGCCGTCAAGCCGCAGGGTTACACCATGCAGCTTCACCTCGGCAGCGACGACATCGAAGCCTGGTGGAAGCGCGCCGTCGATGCCGGCTGCGAAGTCGCCGTGCCGCTCCAGATCATGTTCTGGGGTGACCAGTGGGGCAATATGCGCGACCCGTTCGGCGTCGAATGGGCGATGAACGCGCCGGTCAAGAAAGCCTGATCTATCGCAAATGGCGAAGTCCCTCACCGGCTGGCGTCGGTGAGGGATTGTGAACTTCCAGGAGGAGACCCACAATGTCCTATGTCGATGGCTTCGTGCTTGCCGTGCCCAAGGCAAATCTCGATGACTACAAGAGGCTGGCCAACCTCGCAGGCCCTATATGGATGGAACACGGCGCGCTCGGCTATGTCGAATGCATCGGCGACGACGTGCCCTATGGCGAGGTCACTTCGTTCCCGCGCGCCGTGCAGGCCAAGGACGACGAGATCGTCGTCTTCGCCTGGGCCCTCTATGAGTCGCGGGAGAGCCGCGATGCCGTCATGGCCAAAGTGATGGCAGATCCGCGCCTGAAGGCCGATTGGGCGGACATGCCGTTCGACGGGAAGCGCATGATCTTCGGTGGCTTCAAGCCATTCATAGAGCTTTGAGCAGCCGGTAGCAGATTGGCAGAAGCCCCTCAGCTTCGTCATCCTAGGACGAAGCAGGAGCGTTGCGCTAATCCAGCCTGTCCAGAAGCGGCTTCAGCCGGTCACCATAGCGCTTCCATAGATCGACCGACCCCTGATACATCGGCTGGCGCACCTGTGCGGCTGAAGCCGTGCGCACCGGTCGGTCGGTCTCGTGGAACGATAGTGCCGCGTCGTCCCAGGGCAGGCCGAGATGGGCGATCAATGCCCGCGTCTGGCCTTCCTGGTCGGCGACAAAATCCTCGTAGCGTACATCGTGCACGACGCCTGGCAGCACCGTGTGCCAATGCTTCATGATGTCGGTGTAGAGATTGTGGAAGTCGGCGAGCTCGCCGAGATCGTAGCCATAGCGATGGCTGTCACCGCGGAAATGCACCTTGTAGATCGACAGGCAGGTGGCCGCCGCATCGCGCGCGCAGTGGATGATCCTGGCCTTCGGCATCATCATGTGGATGAAGCCGACAAGCAGGAAGTTGCCCGGCATTTTGTCGGTGACGTGGCGCATGTTCGGATAGCGGGCATGGAGCATGTCGAGATAGGCTTGGCCTGCCTCGGCAAAATCCGAATCGCCCGTATCCGATACGCCCCATGGGAAGCCACCCGGCATAGTCGCCGGGAACTGCCTGCCGACCGCCTTCTTCAATATGCTGAGCTCGCCTGCGCCATAGACCTGCGGATGGCTGGCAATGATCTGCTCGACCAGCGTCGTGCCCGAACGCGGCATGCCGACAATGAAGATCGGCGTGTCGTCGCTGATTGAGCTGGGCCTGTGCTTCTCGAAGAAGCCGGCATCGAAGGTGGCCTTCATCGCCTCGAACTCGGCCCGCGTCCTGGCCTGGTCGTAGTCGATGCCTTTGCGGCGGATCGCATTGCCCTCGGCGAAATAGTCGAAGGCCCGGCCATAATCCTTGAGATCGTCATTCGCCTTGCCGAGTCCGAAGGACAGCTGCATGCGCGCCAGGCTGTCCTGCGGCGCCTTGGCATGCTGGGCTTCCATGCCCCCAAGCTCGCTGTCGCGCTCCTTCTGGCGCTTGACCTGCGTCAGCATCAGCCAGGCTGTGGCCATGGCGGGGTTGATCGCCAACGCCTGCCGGAACAGGTCGGCCGCCTCGTCGAGCTTGCCCTTTTCCATCAACCCGACGCCGAGCCCGTGCAGCAGGTCGGCATCCTTGGGTCGGATCGCCAGCGCTTCGCGGAAGGCAGCCAGCGCCTCATCCAGCCGCCCGGCTTCCTGCAGGGTTTCGGCAAGCCCGATGCGGGCGCGCACATGAAATGGGTTGCGTGCAACCGTGCCGCGATAAATCTCTTCGGCCTCTTCGAACTGGCCGACCTGTTTCAGCGATGAGCCGAGATTGTCGCGCGCCGCGAGTTGGTCCGGCCGCAGATCTACTGCGCCGCGGAAGAAATCGATGGCCGCAGCAGGGCGGCCGAGGTCGCGCATCACCGTACCGAAATTGTTGAGGAAATCGGGATTCGTCGGCTGCAGGCTCACCGACCGTTCGATGAGATCCAGCCCTTCTTCGCTGCGCCCGGTCTGGTGAAGCAGCAGTCCCAGGAAATGCGCCGCGGCCGCGTGCTTGGGCTGACGCGCCAGCACCTGCCGGTAGATCGTCTCAGCCTCTTGCCGGCGCCCGGCCTGATGCAGTTGCAACGCCTGCTGCACATACTGGTCGAGGCCCAGCGGCGGCTGTCCGCCTGCGCCAGACCTGGCTCCCGCACCCGCCGCTCGTCTTTGATCTCTGTTGATGGGAAACCTGCCGTGTTTTATCCGCCTGTGGCGATCTAGGCCATCGGCGCCGCAGGTTCAAGGCTTCGCTTGCTGTCTCGTCCTTTCGTCGGTGCGGAAAAATCAAATCAGCACACCGGGACCGGCCCCAGCAAATCTGCTCGAGGCCACGGAGCGCGCGTTCATCAATATCAACTCGGCCCGCTCAACGCTCGTTCGTGCCCACGAACTTGGCCACGCAGTGGCAATCGACGACTTCGGCACCGGCTACTCCAGCCTGTCCTATCTCGAGGGGCTGCCGCTCGATGCGCTCATAATCGACAAATCGTTCATCGATACGATCAGCACGAATTCCGCCACCAGTTCCGTCGCCCCATATATCATCGACATGGCCAAGACACTAAAGCTGAAGATCGTTGCCGAAGGCGGGGAAACGCAGGCGCAGGCCGACTACCTCGCGGCGCGCGACGTCGACTACGGCCAGGGCCGGCTGTTTGCCAGACCCATGCCCGCGTCCGAGTTCATCGCCGACTGTCGCCAGGTGAAGCCGACGGCTTGATGATTGTCTTCCTCAACGAGGCGCAGCGTTCTCAGCACGGCCCGTCGCCAACGACGCGATAGTCCGCGGCACGGGCTTCGCAGGAATTGGGAAAGGTGCGCATCTCGCCATGCCGGCGCGCGCACACCGGCGCATATTCGCGGGTGCAGAACGTCTGCTCTTCACCACCGCCGCCACCGCCACCGCCGCCACCGTCGCGGCACGGACCGTCGCGCACGATGCGGTAGCCGGCCCGGTCGGCAAGACAGGCATTGGCGAAGGTCTGGCGATCGCCGCCGCGCCGGGCACAGACCGGCTCGTACTGCTTGCTGCAATATTGCGGTTCCGGCCGGGGCGGACGCGGACGCGGCCCTGGTCCGTCATCGACGACGACGGTGCAGGCGGCAAGAAGTGCCGACAGCAACAGGATGACAAAACCCTGCCGCGAAAAGATTGCCGCCAGATATTTCATGATGATCTCCCACGATCGCGTCCCCGGTTGCCGATCCTCGCCATTCCCTTGCCAAATGCAACCCCCGTTTGCAGCCCTTTCAGTCGGAAACGCGCTGGGGCTGTAGGCGGCGTCGACTTCCTCGGCCACCTCGACATCTGGCCCATTCGTGGCCCGGTTCTGGCCGATGACCCGGCCGGCAAGCAAGCCTATGCCGAGCCCATCGATGCTCAGGTCAGTCGATTGATGCGTCGGGACGCGCCAGTACGGCGGCCCGCGGCGGTATCTTGCAACCATCACGTTTCCGTGCGATAAATTCCGTGTTCGGGCATTTGCGACCCGGAGAGCGGAACGTTTTGGACGACCTTTCCCCGATACTGTGAATCTCTGACGGCCCCGTTTTCGGCGGGGGGTTTGACCATGCGCCAATGCATGACTGCCGAAGCAACCACCGGGAACTGCCCTTTGCGCCAGGCGGCGGGCGGGACCACCAAAGACTGAACGGGTGAAGGAGTTTCCCCAATGGCCCAGACCGGCACCGTTAAATTCTTCAACGCGACCAAAGGCTTCGGTTTCATCACGCCCGATGGTGGCGCCAAGGATGTGTTCGTCCATATCTCCGCGATCGAAGCTTCCGGCTTGCGCACGCTCGTTGACGGCCAGAAGGTCACCTTCGACGTCGAGCCGGACCGCATGGGCAAGGGCCCCAAGGCCGTCAACCTCCGCGCAGCCTGAGCCATCGGCGCGCCGCATGTCACTTAGACGTGCGACGGAGGCTCCATGCCTGCACCTGCCTGGAGAGGGATCTGAATTTGGAAAGGCGCGGCGATCTTCGTCGCGCCTTTTCCTTATCGAAGGCGCGGGCCAGTGATGTCGCCCAAGCGGCCGGGTTCTGGGCAACGACTTGCATAAAAACAAAGACCCGAAGCATGCCGCAACGTGCTTTAGACGCCCGCAAAACTTTCTCTTGCCGATGACGCTAAAATAAAGGACAAATTTCCACTCGGGCATTTGCCGGCCCGAGACTGGAGTTTATGGGACAAAGGAGCTTCCCATGCCGCAGACCGGCACCGTCAAATTCTTCAATCATGCCAAGGGCTTCGGCTTCATCACGCCCGATGATGGCGCGAAGGATGTTTTCGTCCATATTTCAGCTGTGCAGGCGTCCGGTCTTCCCGGCCTCGAGGATGGGCAGAAAGTGTCGTTCGATACCGAGCCGGATAAGCGCGGCAAGGGTCCCAAGGCCGTCAACCTGTCGGTCGGCTGAGCCGGCTTCGAACCGGCGCTCCCGGGCAGATCGCTCCCTTGAGAGCCTGTGATTTTTGACGTCCGTTTTGAATAAACACGTTAAAATCCGTTCAGCCCCCGTTCAGCCACGGTCGCATATTAGTCTTCGGTAAAGCCGGACCGCATCCCCGAAACTGCACGGGCCGGAACGAAGGAGACCGACATGAACCGAATTTTCAAAACCGCCGTCCTGGCCGCTGCCGTGGCCGCCACCACGCTCACGGCCTTGCCCGCCGCCAATGCGCGCGACTGGCGCCGTCATCATGGCCATCATGGCAATGGCGATGCCATTGCCGCCGGCGTGCTCGGCCTCGCGGCCGGGGCGCTGATCGGTGGCGCATTGGCCAATGACCGCCCGCCGCCCGACGCTGACCGCTACTACGATGACGGTTACTACGATCGTGACGTCGTGGTGCGCCCGGCCCCGGTCCGCCGCTATTATGCGGAGCCGCGGGTGGTCTACGCCAATCGTTATGCCGAACCGTGGACGCGTGACTGGTACGAATATTGCTCGGACCGCTACCGCAGCTTCAATTCCCGTACCGGCACGTTCACCGGCAATGACGGCGAACAGCATTTCTGCACTGCCAACTAACCAAGGGCTTCCCTGCCCCAAAACAGAAAAGCGCTGACCGCAAGGCCAGCGCTTTTTTGTTGTGGTCTCTACAATGTCAACGGTCCGCTTGGGCTGATGAAAAACAGCTACGGTTCCGAGCCTGGTTCAAGTCAAAAAAGGATTGGTCCGCCTCTCCTCGCCAAAACGTCCGCCGGGACCGTGGCCACAGATGAAGCCGATGTCGTCGCCGAGCGGCAGGAGCTTGTCCTTGATCGAAGCGATCAGCGCCGCGTGGTCGCCGCCCGGCAGGTCGGTGCGGCCGACCGAGCCGCGGAACAGCACGTCGCCGACATGGGCGAACTTGGCTGCGCGGTTGTAGTAGACGACGTGACCGGGCGCATGGCCGGGGCAGTGCAGCACCTCGAACACATGGCCGCCGAACGACACGGTCTCGCCTTCGGCCAGGAACCGGTCGGGCACGCAGTTGCGCGCTCCGGCGATGCCGTAGCGCTTGCCCTGGTTTTCCAGATTGTCGAGCAGCGACTTGTCGGCCTCATGCGGACCGATGATCTCGACGCCGAGCGCCTCCTTCAACTCCATTGCACCGCCGGCATGGTCGATGTGGCCATGCGTTATCCAGATAGCTCCGGCTGAGATCGCATTGTCCTTCAGCACCGCCAGTACCTTGTCGATATCGCCGCCCGGATCGACGACGACGCCATGCTTGTCATCCATGTCGAACAGGATGGTGCAATTCTGCTGGAACGGTGTGACCGGCACGATGCCGGCATTGAGCTGACCCATGATCGTCCTTTCGATGTTCACGGGTGATGTAGAGGCGCGGACAAAGGGCGTCCACCCTCGAAAGACGAACAGTCAGTAGCCCCAAAACGGAAATGGGCGGCCGAAGCCGCCCATTTGAAAAGACCGAAACGGCCTGCTTACTTCTTCATGGCGCCCATGACCGCGCCGAGAATGGCGGTCAGGATCGCGCCGCCGCCGGCGCCGCCGACGATGTTCTGCAGGTTCAGCGCGCTGCCGAGACCGCTCGTTGCTGCTGCCGCAGCCGCCGGATCGACCGCACCGCCACCCAGCAGGCTGCCGAGGATCGCCGCACCACCGACGCCGCCAATGGCTCCGCCCAGGATTTTGGGAAGCTGACCCATCGCCGCCGTCTTGAGCGCCGCACCGACCGCCTGACCACCGATGATGCCAGTAATCACCTGTATGATGATCGGAAGAAGCGTGTTCATGTCCATATGATTAGTCCCTCCATAGCTGTCAGCCTCCCGGGCCGACACCATCATGAGACGCCGAATTGGACGAAAGTCAAATGCAGAAACGCTGAAATAAAAGGGGCGGCCCGAAAACCGCCCCTACTTCTTAAAAAAGCTGTGGCTTTCGTTATTCTGCGGCGATCGCGTGCTTGGGCTGAACGGCCGCAGAATAGTCATTCATAAGATTCTTGGCTATTTCGCCGACCTCGAATCGGTAAGGCCCGATCTCCGAAACCGGCGTCACTTCCGCTGCCGTCCCGGTCAGGAAGCACTGCTCGAAGCTTTCCAGCTCTTCCGGCAGGATGGCGCGTTCAATTACCTCCAGGCCGCGATCCTTGGCCAACCCGATGACCGTGCGGCGGGTGATGCCGTCGAGGAAGCAGTCGGGCTTGGGTGTGTGGATCTTGCCGTCCTTGACGAAGAAGATGTTGGCTCCGGTCGCTTCGGCGACCTGGCCACGCCAGTCGAGCATCATGGCGTCGGCATAGCCCTTGGCCTCGGCGGCGTGCTTGGACATGGTGCAGATCATGTAGAGCCCGGCGGCCTTCGACTTGGAAGGCGCGGTGCGCGGGTCGGGCCGGCGCCATTCCGCCACATCGAGACGGATGCCTTTCAGCTTCTGCGCAGGATCGAAATAGCTTGGCCATTGCCAGATGGCGATGGCGCAGTTGATGCGGTTGTTCTGCGCCGAGACGCCCATCTGCTCACTGCCGCGCCAGGCGATCGGCCGGACATAGGCGTCCTGGAAACCCTGCTTCTTGAGAAGCGTGGAAGAGGCGTCGTTGAGCTCGGCCACCGAATAGGGGATCTTGAAACCGAGCAGGCGTGCCGATTCATGCAGGCGCTCGGTGTGTTCGTTGAGCTTGAAGATCTCGCCGCCATAGGCGCGCTCTCCCTCGAAAACAGCGCTGGCGTAATGCAGCCCGTGCGTCAGCACATGGATCTTGGCGTCACCCCATTGGACGAATTCGCCGTTCATCCAGATGAAGCCATCGAGTTGATCGAAGGGAACGGATGCCATGGTAACCTCCCACGGGCGGCAGCCCGGATAGTTGTATCGTTGTGTGTTTCGTGTCGGCCGCCCAAAGCGGCTTTTATGGTGGAGCGTAGGCGGATAATTGCGCTCTGGCAAACTTAGGAAATTCCGGAAAAACCGGCTTCCCTTGCCTTTTCGTTCGCAATCCGCCCAAAAGCTTGTCAAAAATTACCATTGCAGGGAAATTACGTCAATAGTACTGACATAATCTCTCTTTCCCACGGAGAAATAATGACGGATCGAAGCCCAGCCGCCGGAAAACCGATCAGGACCGCAATGTCGGTCGAGGACGGCATCGACTTCGCCATCATCGAGCTGCTCTTCTTTGCCTATCGCGACTTCACCTCCGATCCGGACCAGATCCTGGCCGATTACGGCTTCGGCCGGGCCCACCACCGGGTGCTGCATTTCGTCAACCGCAGGCCGGGCCTGACGGTCGCCGAACTGCTCGACGTGCTGAAGATCACCAAGCAGAGCCTGGCCCGTGTGCTCAAGCAACTGATCGACACCGACCATATCGTGCAGTTGCAAGGTCCGCGCGACCGCCGCCAGCGCGAACTTTATCCGACAGCCAAGGGCCGTGCGCTGGCGCTGGCGCTGGCGCGGCCACAGTCGCGCCGCATCCATGCTGCATTGGGGGATTCCGGAGTAACCGAACGGACCTTGGTGGAACGGTTCCTCGAAGCGATGGTCAATCCGGAACTGAGGGCGCAGATCGACGTTGGGTCCGCAAAAATGTCAGGGAAAAGCCATGGAGAGCACTGAACGGGTCGATCACGCGGCCGCGCCGGACGACGACGCGCCGCATCTGCTTGTCGTCGACGACGACACCCGCATCCGCAATCTTCTCAAGCAGTATCTGACCGAAAATGGCTTTCGCGTCACCGTTGCCGGCAATGCCGGCGAAGCCAGGCGCAAGCTTGCCGGCCTCGACTTCGACCTTCTGGTGCTGGACGTCATGATGCCCGGCGAGACGGGCGTCGACCTGACCAAGTCGCTGCGGGCCGAAAAGAACGTACCGATCCTGATGCTCACAGCGCTGTCGGAGACCGACAGCCGCATCTCAGGGCTGGAGGCTGGCGCCGACGACTATCTGCCAAAGCCGTTCGATCCGCGCGAGCTGATCCTGCGCATCAACAACATCCTGCGCCGCGGTGGCCCGGCGACCACGCCCAAGGTCGAGCAGTTGGTCTTCGGCCCCTACACGTTCCAGATCGCCCGGCGCGAATTGAAGCGTGGCGGCGAGGCGTTGAAGCTGACCGATCGCGAGCAGGAGATCCTGGCGATCTTCGCCGCGCGGGCGGGCGAGACGATACCCCGCCACGAGCTTGTCGGCGACGATTCGGAAGTCGGCGAGCGCACCATCGACGTCCAGATCAACCGCCTGCGCCGCAAGATCGAGCGCGATCCGTCCAATCCGGTCTGGCTGCAGACCGTACGCGGTATTGGGTATCGGCTCAGCGTGGAATAGAATGCCGCCTGCGGCCGGCTGAACGGCTGCGGGCAAGCGAAAAGAGCGAATGGCAACCACGGAACTGGAACAGCCGGGCAATGGCGGCTTGAGCGCACGCGCCGCGCGGACGCTGAAGGCGGTGCCGCGCGCCTGGAACCGCTTCTGGCGCCTCGTCTCGCTCTATATGCCCAAGCGGCTCTATGCCCGCTCGCTGATCATCGTCATCGCGCCGATGATCCTGCTGCAATCGGTCGTCGCCTTCGTCTTCATGGAACGTCACTGGGCAACCGTGACGCAGCGCCTGTCGCAGGCCACCGTGCGCGACATCGCCGCCATCATCGACCTGATCGAGACCTATCCGCGCGATGCCGACTACACCAACATCATCCGCATCGCCCAGGACCGCATGCAGCTGAAGGTCGACCTCTTGCCGCCCGACCCACTCCCCGCGCCCGGTCCAAAGCCGTTTTTCTCGATTTTGGATGATGTTCTCTCATCCGAGATCACCCGCCAGATCAACCGCCCGTTCTGGATCGACACGGTCGGCAACTCCAACATCGTCGAGGTGCGCGTGCAGCTCGAGGGCAAGGTGCTGCGCGTCTTCGTGCGCCGCAGCCAGGCCTATGCCTCGAACACCCACATCTTCCTGATCTGGATGGTCGGCACCTCGCTGGTGCTGCTGATGATCGCCATTCCCTTCCTGCGCAACCAGATCCGGCCGATCCTGATGCTTGCCGAAGCCGCCGAAAGCTTTGGCAAGGGCCGGCCGATGCCGCGCGATTTCCGGCCGCGCGGCGCCGAGGAGGTTCGCCGCGCCGGCTTTGCCTTCATGCAGATGCGCGAGCGCATCGAACGCCAGATCGAACAGCGCACCGCCATGCTGACCGGCGTCAGCCATGACCTCAGAACCATCCTCACTCGCTTCAAGCTGCAGCTGGCGCTTTCCGGCGGCAAGGCCGAGACCAAGGCAGCGCTCGACCAGGACATCGACGACATGCAGTCGATGCTCGAAGGCTATCTGTCCTTTGCCCGCGGCGAAGCTTCGGAAGACGCCGGACGGTTCGATCTCGAGGCCTATTTCGAAAAGCTCGACGAGGAAGCCAGGCTGCGCAAGCGTAAGCTGTCGACGACGCTTGCCGGCGATCACGATGTGCATGTGCGGCCCAATGCCTTTGCCCGGCTGATGTCCAACGTCATCGGCAACGCCTTCCGCTATGCCAAGACGGTGGAGGTCAACGCCACCCATGGCCGCGGCTCGCTGCTGGTCACCATCGATGACGATGGTCCGGGCATTCCCGCCGACCGACGCGAAGACGTGTTCAAGCCTTTCGTGCGGCTCGACGAGGCCCGCAACCTCGATGCCAGCGGCACCGGGCTCGGCCTGTCGATCGCCCGCGACATCGCCCGCTCCCATGGCGGAGACATCACTCTTGAAGACAGCCCGCTCGGCGGACTGCGCGCCATCATCAAGGTTCCGGCATAACCGGGCACGATTCCGAAAAGTGGAAACCGCTTCATCCGCCCGTCATGAAACCATGATCAAGAGCGCGCATGAAGCGCGCGACCTCAATTGATTCGGCCTTGCCGCCTATCTTCGACCCCGTACCTGTCCGGGTGCGCTGGAGCGAAGCGAGAGCAGCAGGCTGGTCGCCGTTCCGGCATCGTCTCAAGGCAACCGTCGACCTTTCAAGCAAAGGGCCGCCATGCGCATACTGATGGTCACCGATGCCTGGCGCCCGCAGGTCAACGGCGTCGTCCACACGTTGGAGCGGCTCACCGAGACGCTGAAATCCTTCGACGTCGCGGTGGATTTCCTGACGCCCAATATCTTTCGCACCCTGCCCTTGCCGACCTATCCCGACATCAGGCTGGCGCTGACCACGCCCGGCCATGTCGCGCGCCTGATCGACGCCGGCAAGGCCGACCACATCCACATCGTCACCGAAGGACCGCTGGGCATCATGGCGCGGCGCTATTGCCGCAATGCCGGCCGTCCATTCACCACCAGCTATCACACGCGCTTTCCCGAATATCTCAGCGCCCGCCTGCCGGTGCCGGAAAGCTGGGCCTATCGCTGGCTGCGCGATTTCCATAATTCCGGCCAGGGCACGCTGGTGGCCACCCAGTCGCTCGCCGACGACCTTTCCGCGCGCGGCTTCACCAAGCTGCGGCCATGGACGCGCGGCGTCGACACCGACCATTTCCGCCCGGACAGGAAGAAGGACCTCGGCTTCCCCGGCCCGATCTTCCTCTGCGTCGGCCGCGTCGCCATCGAAAAGAACCTGGGTGCTTTCCTCGACCTCGACCTGCCCGGCAGCAAGGTGATCGTCGGCGAAGGCCCCGAGCTTGCCAGACTGAAGGCGAAATATCCGCAAGCGCATTTCCTCGGCCATCGCCCCAACGACGAACTGGCCGAGATCTATGCCTCGGCCGACGTCTTCGTCTTCCCGAGCCGCACCGACACGTTCGGCAACGTCATCATCGAGGCACTGGCCAGCGGCACGCCGGTTGCCGCCTATCCGGTGACCGGGCCGATCGACATTGTCGGCGATGGTTTTGGCGGCGCGGTCTCCAACGATTTGCGCGAGGCCTCACTCGCCGCGCTCAACGTCGACCGTGCCGAAGCCCGCGAACGCGCCATGCGCTATAGCTGGAAGGCCTGTGCGGAAATGTTCCTCGATACGGTCGAGGAAGCACTGGGCACACCGCGAAAGCTGGCGGCCTAAAACAACCGCCCGCCATCCGGCACCTTACGCTCGATCGCGCCGAGCACCACGGCGCCCTCTTCGTCGGGAAAGCCGAGAGTGAGCACTTCCGACATGAATGGACCGATCTGGCGCGGCGGGAAATTGACCACCGCGAACACCTGCC
The DNA here is from genome assembly GCF_000513875.1 of Mesorhizobium sp. WSM1293. Lineage (NCBI taxonomy): Bacteria > Pseudomonadati > Pseudomonadota > Alphaproteobacteria > Hyphomicrobiales > Phyllobacteriaceae > Mesorhizobium > Mesorhizobium sp. WSM1293. The sequence continues at coordinate 160,832 of NZ_AZUV01000011.1, forward strand.
GGCCGATCAGCGTCTCCGGTGTATAGTATTTGGTGATCTGCGCCGACGATTTCTTGATACCGATGCCGGCGCCGAAATCGATCTTCAGCTTGAACGCGGGCTTGCGCGCCTCGGGAAACGGTTCGGCCTCGACGATCGTGCCGGCGCGGATGTCGACACGATCGAAATCGGCAAAACTGATCTCGGGCTTGCGCTCGGTGTTCGAACTCATCTTGGTCTTGTCTGCCTTAACGGGGACTCAGGCGTTGCCGTAAGTCTCGAACAGCACGCCGGCCAGGGCATCCTTGGCCGAGGTTCCCGACCAGACGACGAACTGGAATGCCTGGAAATAGCATTCGCAGGCTTCCAGCGCCGACGACAGCAACACTTCGACCTGCTGGCTCGACGGCTCGACCCCGCCGGCCAGCAGCAGCGACTGGCGGAACATGATCGCGCCCTCCTGCTCCCAGAGGTCGAAATGGCCAAACAGCATCTGCTCGTTGATCAGCGACAAGAGCCGCATCACTTCCAGCGTGCGGGTCTCCGGCACCTTGATATCGAAGGCGCAGGCCAGGTGCAGCGCCTCGAAATCCTCCATCCACGAAAAGGAGACGTGATAGTCGGTCCAGCTTCCGGCAACCGAGATCGAAATCTCGTCGTCGCCGGCCCGCTCGAAGGACCAGTCGTTGTTGTGGGCCACCTGCTCGATAACATCCACCGGATGGATTTCGCGGGAGAATTCGAGTTCGAGAAGTTCCATGGAATGCTTCCTGTCGTTCTGTACGAGCGCCGCCACACGCTCCGCGGGAGGGCACACACAACGAACAATCTTGTCTAGAACTCGGACGGCCAGGACTTTCTTCGCGCAAAGACGACTTCTCGACGCAAAGACCCCAGACCGGACCCCACCGCCCGGTCGCATGATCCTGCTCCGAATCATGCAACAAATTCAGTCTATTGATCGGGAGTCGCGTGAACAGCCCAATTTTTCGCACTGCGTCATTCGCATGTGGAAAGCCGCTGTCACAAAGATTCATGCAATGCCGTTAAGCGATTCACGGCAAAGCGCTTTTCAGGATCGGGCTATGTGGAAAAGTTTAACGATTATTTTTTTGTGCGCGGCTTGGCGGCCGTCGCTGGTGTGGCGTCACCGGCCAGTTCGGCAAGCTTCGCCTCGAGCGCCTCGATGCGGGCGGCAAGGCGGGTGTTTTCTTCCCGCGCCTTGGCGGCCATCTCGCGCGCGGCTTCGAACTCTTCGCGCTGCACCACGTCCATCGTGTTGAGAATGCGCTCGGCCTGACCCTTGAAGGCGGTCTCCACCTCACGGCGCACGCCCTGGGCGGCGCCGGCGGCGTCGGTCATCAGCTTGGCGAATTCATCGAGAATGCGGTTCGGTCCGGTCGACATGGCAAATCCTCGCGCTTGCACAAAATTGACGTAGTGGCGCCGCGCGTCGAATGCAAGCTTGTTGCACCTTGCTGCGGCATCAAGTCGAGTGCGCCCACCTTGCCTTGACCCTGCCAAAACCCTGCCGCATGGTCCGCGCCCAAACACGCTCGCAATCGAGAGTTCCCCGTTGAACGAATATTTCCTGCTGCCGCTGGCCTCCCTGCCCTTCCCCAACATCAACCCGATCCTCATCCAGATCGGGCCGCTGGCGGTGCACTGGTATGGCGTCGGCTATATCGTCGGCATCCTGTTCGCCTGGTGGTATGCCAAGCGGCTCGCCGCCAATGCCAGGCTGTGGCCGAACGGCGTCCTGCCGATGAAGCCGGAGGATCTCGACGATTTCATCGTCTGGGCGGCCATCGGCGTCGTGCTCGGAGGCCGCACCGGCTATGTGCTCTTCTATGATCTGGCGCGCTACATCGCGCACCCGCTCGATATCTTCGCCGTGTGGCAGGGCGGGATGTCGTTCCATGGCGGCCTGCTCGGCGTCATCCTCGCCATGACGCTGTTTTCCATCAAGCGCGGCATCCGCACCTGGTCGCTGTTCGATGTCGTGGCGGCCGGCGTGCCGGTCGGCCTTGGCCTGGTGCGCGTCGCCAACTTCATCAATTCCGAGCTGTGGGGCCGGCCAACCGACGTGCCCTGGGCGTTCGAATTCCCCAATGGCGGGCCGTTTGCCCGTCATCCGAGCCAGCTTTACGAGGCGCTTCTGGAGGGCGTGGTGCTGTTCCTCGTGCTGCGCATCCTCACCCATTCGCGCCTTAAGCTGAAGACGCCGCGCTTCGTCGGCGGCGCCTTCATCTGCGGCTACGGCCTGTCGCGTATCTTCGTCGAGTTCTTCCGCGAACCCGACCAGCAGCTCGGCTATCTCCTCGGCACCAACTGGTTGACCATGGGCATGATCCTGTCGTCGCCGATGGTGTTGGCCGGCATCTGGGCGATGCTGACCGCCAAGCCGGTGGCACAGCCGCAGCCGGCATGACACGGCTGAAGACCCGCATCGTCGACCTGATCGAGGCCCTGGGGCCGCTTCCCGTCAACGAGTACATGGCGCTCTGCCTGTTCGACCCGGCGGACGGCTACTACACGACGCGCGAGCCCTTTGGTGCGGGCGGCGACTTCATCACCGCGCCGGAAATCAGCCAGATGTTCGGCGAACTGGTCGCCGTGTGGCTTTATCAAGCCTGGCTGGCGGGCGGCCGGTCGCGGTCGGCCACCATCGCCGAGATCGGACCCGGCCGCGGCACGCTGATGAAGGACATGCTGCGCACGCTGTCGCGGCTCGATCCTGACCTGGCCAACGGCGCCACCTTCGCCATGATCGAGACAAGCCCGCGCCTGACCGAGGTGCAAAAAAAGACGCTTGGCGTCACACCCTTCGCGGTTGGCTGGCACGAAACCATCGAGACCTTGCCGCAACAATCGCTGTTCATCGTCGGCAACGAACTGTTCGACGCCGTTCCCATCCGCCAGTTCATCCGCGCCGGCGCCGGCTGGCGCGAGCGCATGGTCGGCCTCGACGAGACCAACGACCTTTGCTTCTTCGCCGGCGCCGGCTCGGTCGACCCGACGCTGCTGCCCGCCGATGCCGCTCACGCGCCGCAAGGCGCGATCGCCGAAGTGGCACCTGCCCGCACCGCGCTGATGGCAACAATCGCCGAGCGCATATCCAGGCATGGCGGCGCCGGCCTGTTTCTCGATTACGGCCATTTCCAGCCGGGTGTCGGGGACACGCTGCAGGCCTTGCGCAGCCACGATCACGAAGATGTGCTGGCCAATCCCGGTGAGGCCGACCTCACGTCCCACGTCGATTTCGCCGCCCTTGCCGCGATCGCGCGTGCACATGGCCTCGAAGCCCATCTGACGACACAGGGCGACTTCCTGCTCGGCATGGGCATCCTCGAGCGCGCCGGCCGCCTTGGCGCCGATGCCGGTCAGGCGGCGCGCGAAAGGATCGCCGGCGACGTCGAGCGCCTCGCCGGGCCGCAAGCCATGGGCGAGCTGTTCAAGGTGCTTGCGGTGCTGCCTCGCGGCGTGGCGGTTCGGCCCTTTGCCGAGGCGGATTGACTTTTTACCGCCGCCCCTCCCAATCTCCCGTCCGCGCTTTGCAGCCTGTTCTCGACCAAGCACCTTCTTCTTGACGAAACCGCCCACACGGACAACAACGCCCGCATGCTGAATCAGACCAAACCGGATCCCGTTCGGTCGCCGCTGCTGGACGAGGCGCAGGCACAAGGCATCCGCCACGGCTATTTCACCCGCGTCGGCGGTGTTTCCGGCGGCATCTATCAGGGCCTCAACATCGGCACCGGATCGAATGACGACCAGACGCTGGTTGCCGAGAACCGCGCCCGTGTCGCTGCCTGGATGGGCGTGCCGGCAAGCCATCTGTTGACCGCCTGGCAAATCCATTCGCCCGATGTCGTCATTGCCAGGGAGCCCTTTGCCGGCGAGCGCCCCAAGGCGGACGCCATCGTCACCGATCGGCCGGGCATCGCCATCGGCGCCTCGACCGCCGATTGCGGTCCCGTGCTGTTCGCTGATGCGCAGGCGCGCATCATCGGCGCTGCGCATGCCGGCTGGAAAGGCGCGTTCACCGGCGTGCTCGAAAACACCATCCTGGCGATGGAAAGCCTCGGCGCCCGGCGCCAAAACATCGTCGCCGTGCTAGGCCCCTCCATCGGCCCGCGAAACTACGAGGTCGGCCCGGAATTCGTCGCCCGCTTTGTCGAATCCGACGCCGAAAACATCCTCTATTTCGCTCCGTCCGCCAATGCCGGCCATGCGATGTTCGACCTCAACCGCTACACGGTTGACCGGCTGGCCAAGGCAGGCGTGACGGCTGAGGGCCTCGACCGCTGCACTTACGCTGAGGAAGGCCTGTTCTACTCCTATCGGCGCACCACGCATCGCAAGGAGCCCGATTACGGCCGGCAGGTTTCGGCAATTGTCTTGGAGAGGGAATAATGGCGCTGCATTTTGAACGATCTGAATTTGACGCGCGGCGCGACCGGCTGATCATCGAGATGGCCGAAAAGAAGCTCGACGCCATCCTGCTGTTCGCGCAGGAAAGCATGTATTGGCTGACCGGCTACGACACGTTCGGCTTCTGCTTCTTCCAGTGCCTGGTGGTCAAGGCCGACGGTTCGATGGTGCTTCTGACCCGCTCGGCCGACCTGCGCCAGGCACGTCAGACCTCGATTATCGACAACATCGTCTTGTGGACCGACCGCAACGGCGCCAATCCCGCGGTCGACCTGCGCAATCTGCTCAACGAACTCGACCTGCTCGGCGCCCGCATCGGTGTCGAATATGACACCCACGGCCTGACCGCCTTCAACGGCCGCCGCCTGGACGAGCAGTTGCAGACCTTCGGCCAGATCGCCGATGCGTCCGGCATTGTCGGCCGGCTGCGCCTGTTCAAGAGCCCGGCCGAGATCGCCAAGGCCGAGAAGGCCGCCAATCTCTCCGACGATGCGTTCGACGCGGCACTGCCGCTGATCAAGCAAGGCGGCGACGAAGCTCTGATCCTGGCCGCCATGCAGGGCGCGATCTTCGCCGGCGGCGGCGACTATCCGGCCAACGAGTTCATCATCGGCTCCGGCGTCGATGCGCTGCTGTGCCGCTACAAGGCCGGCCGCCGCAAGCTCACCAAGAACGACCAGCTGACGCTCGAATGGGCCGGCGTCTTCAACCACTACCATGCGCCGATGATGCGCACGGTGCTGACCGGCAAGGTGTCGAAGCGCCATCAGGAACTGTTCGACGCCGCCCGCGCAGCACTCCTGGCTGTCGAGAAGGCGATGATGCCGGGCAACAGCTTCGGCGACGTCTTCGATGCGCATGCCCGCACCATGGAGGCACACGGCCTGACCAAGCACCGGCTGAACGCCTGCGGCTATTCGGTCGGCGCCCGCTTCACCCCGTCCTGGATGGACATGCCGATGTTCTACCAGGGCAATCCCGAACCGATCGCGCCCAACATGACGCTGTTCGCCCATATGATCATCATGGACTCCGACACCGAGACGGCGATGACGCTTGGCCGCACCTACCTGACCACCGAATCCCAGCCCAGGCCGCTGTCCCGCCATGATCTCGACTTGATCGTAAAGTGAATCCACAGTGGGAGGCGTTCTTCGCCAAGGAGTTAGAAGGCAAATGAGACGATCGCATGTGACGACCGTGTCATTGCTTGTGGCATTGGCTCTTGCCGCCTGCACCAACGCAAAGGACGTGCTCGAACCGTCGGCGATCACCCCGCCGGCGACGTCGACCCAGACGCTGCCCGCAACGTCAGGCAACACGGCGGCAACGGTTCCGGCCGGGCCCGCCACCAGCACGTCTGGCGCTCCCGCAACCGCCGCCGCACCGGTCACATCGGCCCAAAGCACTGCCATCCTGTCGAAGACCCGCTTGCAGATCGCGCCGATCGTAGGCGCTTCGGTGGAAGCTGCGACACCTCTGACGGCGGAGTTGCAGACCCGTGCCAGGCAGCGCGGCATCACTCTCGCCGGCAGCGCCGACCAGACCGTGACACATGTGCTGAAAGGCTATTTCTCGACGATGTCGGAAGGCGCCGACACCACCGTCATCTATGTCTGGGACGTCTATGACCCCGCTGGCAACCGGCTGCACCGCATCAATGGCCAGCAGAAGGCTCCGTCGGTCAATTCCGGCGCCAGCGCGGGCGGCGACAGCTGGAAGGGGATCTCGCCGGCCACCATGCAGGCGATCGCCGACCAGACCATCGACCAGTTCGCCGCCTGGCTCGGCGGCAAGGCGGGCTAGAGGCATCGGACCCCAGAGTGGAGACGGTTTTGGGAAAATCCGATGCCCAATGAGAAGAAGAACCAGCACAAGTCCCCTGCTCCCTGTTGCAGTCCGGCGATGGCGCGGAGCTTTCTTGAGTTTAGCCGGCGGATTCCCGATCTCGGCGCTTGCAATACCAGCGCGGGCCGCTAAAAGCCCGGTTAAAGGGCGCAAGCGAGTCCGTCAGGCCTCATCATCCTCCACCAGGAACCGTGCATGAAACTCTTCGCGGGCAATTCCAACAGGGTGCTGGCCGAAGCAGTCGCCCGGTACCTCAACGTCCCGCTGGGCAAAGCCACGGTCAGGCGCTTCGCCGACCAGGAAATCTTCGTCGAAATCCAGGAAAACGTGCGCGGCGAGGATGTCTTCATCTTGCAGTCGACCTCGTTCCCGACCAACGATCATTTGATGGAATTGCTTATCATGATCGATGCCTTCATGCGCTCCTCGGCCAAGCGCATCACGGCGGTCATCCCTTATTTCGGCTACGCCAGGCAGGACCGCCGCGCCTCCGGCCGCACGCCGATCTCGGCCAAGCTGGTTGCCAACATGATCACCCGCGCCGGCGTCGACCGCGTTCTGACGCTCGACCTGCATGCCGGCCAGATCCAGGGCTTCTTCGACATCCCGACCGACAATCTGTTTTCCGTGCCGGTGATGGCCCGCGACGTGAAGGCCAAATACAAGCAACTCGGCAACGTCGTGGTGGTTTCGCCCGACATTGGCGGCGTGGTCCGCGCCCGTGCGCTGGCCAAGCGCTTCGATGCGCAACTGGCCATCGTCGACAAGCGCCGCGAACGGCCGGGCGAATCGGAAGTCATGAACATCATCGGCGCGGTCGCCGGCAAGGATTGCCTGCTGATCGACGACATCGTCGATTCCGGCGGCACGCTGTGCAACGCCGCCGATGCGCTGCTGGCCAACGGCGCCACCAGCGTCACCGCCTATATCACCCACGGCGTGCTGTCGGGCGGTGCCGTTGCCCGCATCAGCGGCTCGAAGCTGCAGGAACTGGTGATCACCGATTCCATCCAGCCGACCCAGGGCGTGCTCGACGCGCCCAACATCCGCGTCATCTCGATCGCCGACCTGATGGGCGAAGCCATCTCGCGCACGGCGACTGAGGAATCGGTGTCCAGCCTGTTCGACTAAACCCGCCTGCCCTTAAGGCGCGGAGCTTTCCAACCGAACCGGGCCGATCAGGCGACGAGCGACCTCGACGTTCTCGCGTGCGCCGCGCATATAGCCGCGCGGCGAGGTCCCCAGCATGCGCTTGAACATGGTGATGAAGGCCGGCACGCTGTCATAGCCGAGATCAAGCGCCACCCTGGTGATCGGCTCGCCGTCCGCCAGCCTGGGCAGCGCCGCGAACAGGCAGGCCTGCTGGCGCCATGTCGACAGCGGCAGGCCGGTCTGGCGCTGGAAGGCGCGCGTGAAGGAACGGCGGCTCATGCCGGCTGCATCGGCCCACTCGTCGATGGTCGCATGCGGCGATGGTGCTGCGACGAAGCGTCGGCACAGCGCCGACAATCTTGGATCCGACGGAAATGGCAGCCCGAGAGGCCGTTCCGGCAAGGTCGGGATTTCGTGCAGCAGAAGGTTCATGATCAGCCCACCGCGTCCTTCCAGAACGCCGCCTTGCGGGAGCTTCTCCGATTCCACGATCAGGCTGTGCATCAGGTCGGTGACGCCGACGACGCGCAAGCCTTCGGGCAGCCCGGGGATCGCCTGTGGCATGACATAAACCGAACGCATCGAGACGTCGCCCAGCATCTCGACGGAATGCTCGGTGCCGGCTGGAATCCACATCGCGTGGTCGGGCGGCACCATCCAGCGCCCGTAGCGTGTCGTCACCAGCACCACACCGACAAGCGCATGCAAGAGCTGGCTGCGGCTGTGGCGGTGCTGTGGCACGCGGTAGCCGTCAGGATATTCGGTCGGCAATGCCACCGCCGGCCCGGCCACTTGCTCAAGCCACTGCCAGCGGCTCTCGTGCAACTGGCCGAGATTGGCATTGCCAGCGTGAAAGACTTCTTTGCCGTGCGGCATCTAGTTATGGCCCACTTGCGAAACTATTGGACCAAACCACGAAAGAAGTCGTCTCGCAAGCGGCTTATAAGGCACCGTCCCTAGGGTGGCCGCAAGGAGCGTCCGCCAGTTGCCTGCGGGCGTGCCCGCCAAAAAGACCACGGAGCCTACCTTGACCGATACGACAGCAGCCAGCGTCGCCCCACCGGCGAGCGCCAGTCACGCCTCAGCCCAGGCGACGGCCTTCACCGTCATCCTGGCGGTGAGCTTCTGCCACTGCATCAACGACATCATGCAGTCGCTGCTATCGGCCATTTACCCGCTCCTGAAAGAGAATTATGGCCTCGATTTCTGGCAGATCGGCTTGTTGACCTTCACTTTCCAGGTGACCGCATCCTTGCTGCAGCCGCTGATCGGCATGATCACCGACAAGCGGCCGATGCCCTATTCGCTGCCCTACGGCATGGCGTCGTCGCTGATCGGCCTGATCGTGCTCGCCTATGCCGGGCATTATTCGCTGCTGCTGATCGGCGCCTCGCTGATCGGCATCGGCTCGGCGATCTTCCACCCGGAATCCTCGCGCATCGCCCGCTTCGCTTCCGGCGGCCGCTTCGGCCTGGCGCAGTCGCTGTTCCAGGTGGGCGGCAATTTCGGCCAGTCCATGGGGCCGCTGCTGGCGGCCTTCATCGTCGTGCCGTTCGGCCAGACCAGCATTTCCTGGTTCGCCGTCGGCTCGCTGATCGGCATCATCGTTTTGTGGCAGGTCGGCGGCTGGTACAGCCGGCTGCGTGCCGCGCAGGGCACCCGCAAGGCGGCGAGCTTCGTTTCGCCCTTCCCGCGCCGCAAGGTGATGACTGCACTGATGGTGCTGACACTGCTGGTGCTGAGCAAGAATGCCTACATCGCCAGCCTCGCCAGCTACTACACCTTTTATTCCATGCATAAGTTCGGCGTTTCTGTGCAGATGAGCCAGGTCATGCTGTTCCTGTTCCTCGGTGCCTCGGCGCTGGGCATCCTGCTCGGCGGCCCGTTCGGCGACCGCTATGGGCAAAAGGCGATGATCTGGTTCTCCATCGTCGGCGTGCTGCCCTTCACGCTCGCCCTGCCCTACGCCAATCTGGAATGGACGATGGTGCTGACGGTGCTGATCGGGCTGATCCTCTCCTCGGCCTTCTCCAACATTGTCGTCTTTGCGCAGGAACTCGTGCCGGGCCGCGTCGGCATGATCGCCGGCATCTTCTTCGGCTTCGCCTTCGGCATGGGCGGCATCGCGGCGGCCGTGCTCGGCGTCGTCGCCGACATGAAGGGCATCGATTTCGTCTTCCAGATCTGCTCCTATTTGCCGTTCCTTGGATTGCTGACCGTGTTCCTGCCCAACATGAAGGAAGCGCGCAAGGCGCAGGCGGCCGCCTAGATCAGGCCTGAAACCCACGCAAGGAAAAGCACCCGCCGGACGGCGGGTGCTTTTTTCGTTCCAACGGCCTATGCTTTGAAGAAGGCCAGCAGGTCGGCGTTGACGATGTCTGCATGGGTCGTGGCCATGCCGTGCGGGAAGCCCTTGTAGACCTTGAGCTCGCCCTTCTTGAGCAGCTTGATCGTCAGCAGCGCCGAGTCCGCGATGGGAACGATCTGGTCGTCGTCGCCGTGCATGACCAGCACAGGCACGTCGATCGCCTTCAGATCCTCGGTGAAGTCGGTTTCCGAAAAGGCCTTGATGCAATCATAATGCGCCTTGGTGCCGCCCATCATGCCCTGGCGCCACCAATTGTCGATGACGCCCTGCGATACCTCTGCGCCCAGGCGGTTGAAGCCGTAGAACGGACCTGATGGAACGTCGCGGAAGAACTGGGCGCGATTGGCTGCCTGCGCGGAGCGGAAGCCGTCGAACACTTCGATCGGCAGGCCGCCGGGATTGGCGGCAGTCTTGAGCATGATTGGCGGCACCGCGCCGATCAGCACCGCCTTGGCGACACGGCCGCCGGCGCCATACTTGGCGACATAACGCGCCACTTCGCCGCCGCCGGTCGAATGGCCGACATGGATGGCGTTCTTGAGTTCCAGATGGGCTGCGAGTTCCGCGACGTCGGCGGCATAGGTGTCCATCTCGTTGCCGATATCCGTCTGGGTCGAGCGGCCATGGCCTCGGCGATCATGGGCAATGACACGGTAGCCCTGTGACACGAAGAACAGCATCTGGGCGTCCCAATCGTCGCTGCTCAACGGCCAGCCGTGATGAAAGACGACAGGCTGCCCGGTCCCCCAGTCCTTGTAGTAAATCTGCGTTCCGTCCCTGGTGGTGATCATGCCGCTGCCGGAGCTGGGTTTGGTTTGCGAGGTCATCTCAATCTCCTTCTGGTTATTTTCGCGATAAACAATATCGCGATATCGATATAGCTAACGCGGCCTAAAACCCTTGTCCACAAAAATATGTATCGCGATATCATTTTTCGTGGTATCGATTTGATGCCCACATTGGCAAAAGGAATGCGCCGTGCCTCTCCCGTTGGACAATCAGCTCTGTTTCACGCTCTATGCCACCAGCATGGCCATCAACCGCACCTACAAGCCGATGCTGGACGAGATGGGCATCACCTATCCGCAGTACCTGGTGTTGAACGCGCTTGGAGAGGCCGACGGCATGTCGGTCGGCACCATCGCCCATCGGCTCGCTTTGGAATCGAGCACCGTCACGCCGCTGGTGAAGCGAATGGAGCAGGCCGGGCTGGTGACCCGCCAGCGCAGCCAGACCGACGAGCGCCAGGTGCAGGTCGATCTGACATCAGCCGGGCGCGCACTGCTTGTCCAATGCAACTGCCTGAACGAAGCCTTGGTCGAACGCTCGGGCATGACGCTGACTGAGCTCGATGCGCTGAACCGGCAGATCCAGGCGTTACGCGCCGCGTTGACCGGCGACCGCTAGCACGGCTTTTGACGACGGCTAAGCCAAACGTCGGAAGAGGCCACCATCATGCGGACTTAAGCACGGCAAATGGCCGTTTGCGCATGGCCCGCTTTGCCTGGAAACTGACGGCGGGAGCGGGACGGCCGACATGGAAGCCCTGGATCTTGTCTATGCCGAATTCGCGCATAAGGGCCATCTGCTCGTCTGTCTCCACCCCTTCGACCAGGATTTTGTGGCCGCGATTTCGAACCAGGGTGATAATGTCCTGCAGCATCGCCTTGCCGCTCGGGGAGCTGCAGTCATGCAGAAACGAGCGATCGATCTTCACCGTATCGAAATCGATCAGGCGAAGCCACGAAAGGCCCGCAAAGCCGGTCCCGAAATCATCAAGCCAGATCTTGATCCCGAGCAGCTTCAGGTCGCTGATGCAGCGCAGGATGTCGGAGTGCATCTCCATCTCCAGCCCTTCGGTGATCTCGAAGGCCAGCCTGCTGCCTGCGACACCCGTCTCGCCCAGAATGGTCGCGACCGACGTCGCGAAGCCCGGTGTCTTGAGCTGGATCGGGGAGACGTTGACACTGACGACACGGACGTGGTCGTCCGCCAGCAGTTCGGCGCACACTGTCCTTATCGCCCAGCGCCCGAGTTCCAGGATCGCACCGGTCCGTTCGGCGACCGGAATGAACAGGCTCGGCGGAACCGATGTGCCGTCGAGCATCTTGAGGCGCATCAGAGCCTCCACCGCTTCAACCCGGTCCGATTTGACATCCTGGATAGGCTGGTAAACGAGTGAAACGAGATTCTGGCCGATCGCGATCTTCAGCAAAGCCGCAATGTTCTCGCTCTCGTCACTGCTTTGCGGGTCGGTTGGATCGAACAGCCGGGCACAATTTCGGCCGCCGGCTTTTGCCAGATAGAGAGCGCGATCGGCCTCGTGAATGATTTTCTCCAGCTTGGCCCCGGTCTGCGTCCGGGTGAATGCGGCGCCAACGCTTACCGTTACGATCGAGACGCCGTCGCGCCGCAGTTCGTGCGTCAGAGCCAGGTTCTCCACCGTGCTGCAAATGGCTTCCGCAATGTCCAGGATCTGCTCCTTTTTCTCCATGCGAGCCAGGACGATGAACTCTTCGCCGCCATAGCGGCCGATGGAGCCATTATACTGTTTGATCATATCGCTAAGGGCATTGGCGACATGGATCAGGCAGCGGTCGCCTTCCTGATGGCCGTAGCAGTCATTGAACTTCTTGAAGAAGTCCACGTCGATGAGGATCGCCCCAAAGCTGGTGCCGACCTTTTGCCAATCGTTCCAGTAGTCTCGCAGCTTCTCGTCGATCGCGCGCCGGTTCTCCAGACCCGTGAGCGGATCGGTCCGCGACAACCTCAGCAGGGCCTTGCCGCGTTCGGTCGCCTCATTGTGCTGGATCTTGGCTTCCAGGGCGTTCAGGAAGACGTTGTAGCGTTCCTCGTTCAGTTTCCAGTTCACATATGAGGTGAACGTGAAACAAGAAACATAGAAAGCCCCAAATACCATTTTGTATATGAGGGTTGATGGAACAAAGTAATTTACGATATAAAGTATACATAAGATTATTGTCGAGGTTACGATAGAAAGCTTGAAATTGAATGTAAAGAAAAGATTGGCGCTCATCATGAATATGGTCCCAAAGACCATATAGTAAGAGACGCTTTCCTTGTCCGCGCCCATAATCGCCGGACACAGCCAACCAACATAGCCAAAGATGATGGCCCCGGCGCAGGTCACGTCGAGCCATTCCGTCCCGACGCCGTGGCGAAGCTGCGCTTCCAGGATCAAAAGCGCGCTCAAGCCGACCGCGAAGCGCGCCGTGATCGTATAGGCGGCCACATCCGGGATCAGCAGCAGATCCGTTGCCGAAAACAAGAGATAGATCGCAACTGCGATCCAAAGCCCTGGCCTGGCTTCCCCTCTTCGCGTCGCCCGGGCTTCGGTGCGGTAGAGGGCGCGAAGTTCGTCGGCCCCCAGTTCGTAGCGCGGCTCGTACGGCTCAGCGTCAACCGTATCGGCCAATGCGGATGACACGTGTTCGTTCATCACAATCGACCCCTTTTGAAAGGGATTTTGTTTTCCGAACTCATTTCCAGCTTCTGCCCCCACGCGGGCCGGCTCCTTGGGACGCGACGGCGATTGCGAACGCCGGGCAAACAAATGCAATCGCGCAAGACAAGTTTCCGTTAACTCGAACCCGGAATCCGGCTCGGAAACTGATTAACCAACGAACATGGTTGGCGGGAAATTAATCATAAACCTAAAATGCCGTCGGCCCGACATTGGCAAAGGGAGCATTCTACGCAATAAGTTAACCGACTGTTAACTATGGAGTGATGGCGTGCAGACCGTTCTTGATGGCAAAAGCTTGATTACTGCCGAGATGCTCGCCGGCACGCTGCCTCGGGGAAAGATCGAGCATCATGGCGAGGCGTTCGAAACCGCGCGCGCGGAGCTTGCCCTCATTCTCCACGCGACACAGCAGCAGGTCGAACAGGACAAGAACCCGGCCGAGATCGTCGGCCGCTTGCTGTCCTTCCTCAATGGCCTGCATTCCAAGGTTCATCCCGACGTCTGGCATGCGTTGATACCGGTCGCGCAGAACCATCCGATCCTGAAGTATTTTCTCGAGGATCCACTGACGCACTGGTCCTTCACCAAACCTAGGGGCTATTCCGGCGACGCGCAGTTGCTCGACTACATCTATTGTGATCCGCACGTGGCAGAGAGCGTGGCGAACGCCTCGGAGGTCGGCAAAGCACTCTATAGCCATACCCAGAACGTACCGTCATGCGTCGCGGCCCGGGAACGACGCGACCTCCTGACCCGATATGTCGACGAGATCGCGGCCAAGAACGGACCGGAAACCGAGGTTCTGGCGATCGCGGCCGGCCATTTGCGGGAAGCCAATCGTTCGGTCGCCCTGACGGAGGGCCGTCTCAAGCGCTGGGTTGCGCTCGACCAGGATCCCCAGAGCGTTGGGCTGATCTCGCGCGACTTCCAGGGCACCGCCGTCGAAGCCATCGACGGCTCGGTGCGAACCGTGCTCACGCGGGGCCACAAGCTCGGCAAATTCGACTTCATCTACGCCTCCGGCCTTTACGACTACCTCGCCCACAACGTCGCGGTGAAACTCACGAAGACCTGCCTGCAGATGTTGAAGCCGAACGGAACATTCCTGTTCGCCAACTACGCCGAGGGCACCCCCGACGCGGGGTATCGGGAGACGTTCATGGACTGGGTGTTGCTGCTGCGATCGGAGGTCGATATGTGGAACATCGTCAATGCCAGCGTCGACCGCAACACCGTCGAGGCGCAGGTATTCTTCGGCGAGAACCGCAACGTGCTCTATGCCGTCATCGAAAAGCGCGGATAGCGGCCGTCTGGGCTGCACCAGGCCGGTCGTGCCTTTGGCTTGCACCTCCGGCCGCCTTCCGCTATAGAGCCGCCACCCGCGTAGACACCCTTGGAGGCAACGCGGCGGAAGGCCGCCTTCCCGCATGATCCCGAAAAGTGGATTCCGGTTTTCGGACCAGATCATGCATGGGTATGTCGGCTTTCGACGTTTACGGTCCAGGCACTCTGCCCACCGTGAGCGCTCCAGAACAAACCGAAAGGAAATGCCATGAGCCACGACACTTACGAGCTCAAGGCCGAAGCACGCGAACAGGTCGGTAAGGGGTCCGCCCGTGCAGTTCGCCGCAACGGTAAAGTGCCTGCAGTAATTTATGGTGACAAGCAGCCTCCCCTGGCTATCGCGCTCACCTACAAGGACATCTACTACAAGATCCATGGCGGCGGATTCCTGACCACGATCGCCACGATCGATGTCGACGGCAAGAAGATCCAGGTCCTGCCGAAGGACTTCCAGCTCGACCCGGTCAAGGATTTCCCTGTCCATGTCGACTTCCTGCGCATCGGCAAGGACACCGAAGTCAATGTCGACGTGCCTGTCCACTTCATCAACGAGGACAAGTCGCCCGGCATCAAGCGCGGCGGCGTGCTCAACATCGTGCGTCACGAAGTCGAGTTCCACTGCCCGGCCAATGCGATCCCGGAATTCATCACCGTCGATCTCACCGGCGCCAACATTGGCGATTCGATCCACATCTCGGCGGTCAAGCTGCCGGCTGGGGTCAAGCCTGTGATCTCCGACCGCGACTTCACCATCGCGACCATTGCCGGTTCGTCGGCGATGAAGCCGGAGACGGAAGAGACGGCTGAAGCGGCTGCACCTGAAGCGGCTCCTGCCGCCGAAGAGAAGTAACTCTTTCACGCCCGGAGCAGGCGATGCTGCTGTTTGCAGGTCTCGGCAATCCGGGCGCGAAATACGCCGGCAATCGGCACAATGTCGGTTTCATGGCGGCGGACGCAATCGCCCGCCGCCATTCCTTTTCGCCCTGGTCGAAGAAATTTCAGGGCCTGATCGCCGAGGGCTCGCTCGGCGGCGAAAAAGTCGTCCTGATCAAGCCGCAGACCTTCATGAACCTGTCCGGCCAGTCGGTCGGCGAAGCGCTGCGCTTCTACAAGCTCGAGCTTTCCGCGCTCACCGTCTTCTATGACGAGATCGATCTTGCCGAAGGCAAGCTGCGCATAAAGACCGGCGGCGGCGCCGGCGGCCATAACGGCATCCGTTCGATCGATGGCCATGTCGGCAACGCCTATCGCCGCGTACGCATCGGCGTCGGCCATCCAGGCGTCAAGGAAATGGTCCAGCACCATGTGCTCGGCGATTTCGACAAGGCCGACCGCGAATGGCTTGACCCGCTGCTCGACGCGATCGCCGACAACGCCGCCATGATCGCCAAAGGCGACGAATCCGGCTTCATGAACAAAGCCAGTCTCGCCGTCCAGGGCAAGGCCGGGCCGGAGCCCGAAAAATCGGCACCTAAGCAGCCGGCGCAGAAGCAGCAAAGTCACGTCCGCCAGGCACGGCCCCAACAGCCCCTGGCCAAGCTGCCGGAAAGCGGTCCGATGGCCGCCATGCTGAAGAAGCTGTTCGGCGGCAAGGACTGAGCATCAAGGGAACCGAAGGGCTTGACGTTGATCACCCCTATCGCCCATAGCCCTGATCAAATTTCTATTTCCCGATAGGACCGGACAAAATGGGTTTCAAATGCGGCATCGTTGGCTTGCCCAACGTCGGCAAGTCGACGCTTTTCAACGCGTTGACCAGAACGGCTGCGGCGCAGGCCGCCAACTATCCGTTCTGCACCATCGAACCGAATACCGGCGAGGTCGCGGTGCCCGATCCGCGCCTGCAGAAGATCGCGGCGATTGGCAAGTCAAAGGAGATCATCCCGACCCGCATCTCCTTCGTCGACATTGCCGGTCTGGTGCGCGGCGCCTCGAAGGGCGAAGGGCTGGGCAACCAGTTCCTCGCCAACATCCGCGAGGTCGACGCCATCGTGCATGTGCTGCGCTGCTTCGAGGATGACGACATTACCCATGTCGAGGGCCGCATCGACCCGGTGGCCGATGCCGAGACGGTCGAAACCGAGCTGATGCTCGCCGACCTCGACAGCCTCGAGCGCCGCATCGTGCAATTCCGCAAGCGCGCCGGCAGCAAGGACAAGGAAGCGACGTCAGTGCTGCCGATGATGGAGGCAGCGCTAGAACTGCTGCAGGCCGGCAAGCCGACCCGCATCCTGCTCAAGGATATTTCGGCCGAAGATTTGCGCATCCTGCAGGGCCTGAACCTTCTGACCTCGCATCCCGTGCTCTATGTCTGCAACGTCGCCGAGGCCGACGCAGCCACCGGCAACGAGCACACCAGGGCCGTGGAAAAGATGGCGACCGCCCAGGGCGCCGGCACCGTGGTGATCTCGGCCGCCATCGAAGCCGAGGTCGCACAGCTCTCCGATGAGGAAGAGATGGAATTCCTGTCCTCGCTCGGCCTCGACGAGCCCGGCCTCAACAAGGTCATCCGCGCCGGCTACGATCTGTTGCACCTCATCACCTACTTCACCGTCGGGCCGAAGGAGACGCGCGCCTGGACCATCCATAAGGGCGACAAGGCCCCCCAGGCCGCCGGCGTCATCCACACCGATTTCGAGCGCGGCTTCATCCGCGCCCAGACCATCGCCTACAATGACTTCGTCACACTGGGCGGCGAAGTGGCGGCCAAGGAAGCCGGCAAGGCCCGCGACGAAGGCAAGGAATATGTCGTCCAGGACGGCGACATCCTGCTGTTCAAGTTCAACACGTGATTTGATGGAAGTCCTTCGAGACTGTCCGCGGGCCGGCTGAGCCGACCACCAGATATCAGGCCCAAAGTGTCGCCTATAAAGCTGATAATATTTGATTGTGACGGCGTCCTCGTGAACAGCGAGGAGATATACCAGGCAACCGAGCTTGAATATCTGGCGGCGGCCGGCATCACGTTCGAACCAAGCGCCTATACGCAAGCCTTCATGGGATTGTCTCCCGCTATGTGGCAGGCGAAGCTCGAAGCGATCGGCCAAGAGCGAGCCAAGCCGCTCTCTCCGCTCTTTTTTGAACAGCTTGCCGACCACACCAACGAACGCTTGCGTAAGAATCTGGCGGCCTTACCCGATGCACGGAATGTGATTGGCCGGCTCGCCGCATGGAGATGTGTGGCGTCAAGCACGCCGCTGGCCCGATTGCGTTGGAAACTCGAACACACGGGCCTTGTCGACCTTTTCGATCCTAATATTTTTTCATCGGACATGGTCGTCAATGGAAAGCCGGAACCAGACCTGTTCTTGCATGCGGCGGACACGATCGGTGTTCATGCAAAGGAGTGCATCGTGGTCGAGGACAGCGTGAATGGCGTCCTGGCGGGCAAGGCAGCAGGTATGCGCGTGATCGGATTTACCGCTGGCAGTCATTGCACCGGCACTCATGGCGATGCTCTGTTGCGACATGGCGCGGATGCCCTCGTCGGCGCATACGAGGACTTGGAGGTCACTCTAGCCAGTCTTTAGATCGATCCGCTGACGCGGCTTCCGAGCCGCGAGGGCCGTCCCCCGGCCCGATTCGGGCTTGTCTTGATTTTGTCACGTCACAGGTCTAAGCGGCAGACGCACGGTCGGCGCTGGCGCCGGGAACCGTGCAATCCAACACGACGCGTCAATCCGAACACACCCTTTGGCCCCAGCAAGGGATATCAGGCGATGATCAAGGCCTTCGTCGTGGACAATGATCGCCTGCGCCTCGTCGACGATCTCCTGGCAAACAGCGAGACCATCGTCTGGGCGGACCTGTTCAACCCGACAAAGGAAGAGGAAGCGACGATCGAGAGCTGGCTCGGCGTGGCCATTCCGACACGCGAGGAGATGGAGGAGATCGAGATTTCGAGCCGCCTCTATGTCGAGGACGGCGCCTACTTCATGACCGCAACCCTGCCCGCCCAGACCGAGGTCGACGATCCCTTGATGTCGCCGGTCACCTTCGTGCTCGCCGGCACAAGGTTGATCACTGTGCGCTACCACGAGCCGAAGGCCTTCAAGACCTTTCCGCAGCGCGCCGAGAAGGTGGCGACCGGCTGCACCAGCGGCGACACCATCCTGATCGGCTTGCTGGAGGCGATCGTCGACCGTCTCGCCGACATTCTGGAGCGTGCCGGCCGTGACATCGAGGCGATCTCGCGCGATATCTTCGAGGCGCGATCGACCAAGGTTTCCAAGCGCAATCGCGACTTCCAGGAATTGTTGAAAGCCATCGGCCGCAAGGAGGACATCGCGTCTTCGATCCGCGACAGCCTGATCTCGCTGCAGCGCCTGGCGGGCTTTTTCGCCCATGCCTCGACCCGCACCAAGATGAGCAAGGACACCAAGGCGCGCATCAAGACGCTGTCTCGCGACGTGCTGTCACTCGCCGACCACGCCACCTTCCTGTCGCAGAAGATCTCCTTCCTGCTCGACGCGACGCTCGGCATGATCTCGATCGAGCAGAACGCCATCATCAAGATCTTTTCGGTCGCCGCCGTCATCTTCCTGCCGCCGACTTTGGTCGCCTCGATCTACGGCATGAATTTCGACGTCATCCCCGAGTTGAAATGGGAACTTGGCTATCCCTTCGCCATCGCCATGATGGTGCTGTCGGCGATCCTGCCCTTCTGGTATTTCCGCCGCCGCGGCTGGCTCTGAGTGGGCCTGTCGATCGGCTGCCACAGGCTGGCGCAGTAGAAATCGCTTGACCAAATGAACGCCGGCCTGCATCCGGAAACCCCGATCCTGAGGATCGTGGGTCGACAAGCCGGATTCCAGACCATGACCGCAGAGATAAAAACATGGGCCTATGAGGACTTCATCGAGGGTGCATCGATCGACCTCGGCTCGAAGCTCGTGAGTGCCGCCGAGATCGTCGAATTCGCCGGAGAATTCGACCCGCAGCCGATGCATCTCGACGAGGAAGCCGGCAAGGCCAGCATCCTCGGTGGGCTGGCGGCGTCGGGCTGGCACACCTGCGCCATGTTCATGCGCATGCTGTGCGATGCCTTCCTGTTGGACTCGACCTGCCAGGGCGCGCCCGGCGTCGATCAGGTCAAATGGAAGAAGCCGGTCCTGGCCGGCGATCAACTGACCGGCACCCTGGTGGTCGTTGCCAAGCGCCTGTCCAAATCGAAGCCGCAACTCGGCTTCGTTACAATGCGCAGCGAACTGTTCAACCAGCGCGGCGAAAGCGTCTTCGAGCTCGAGAACTCCGCCATGTTCCTCACGCGCGATGCCGCGGGGAGCCAAGCATGACACTGGACGAGTTCTTTCGTATCGGCACCACGGTGACGCTCGGCTCGCACACATTCGAGCCCGAGGCGATCAAGGCCTTCGCCCGCAAATACGACCCGCAGATCTTCCATACCGACGAGGAGGCCGCGAAGAAAAGCGTGCTCGGCGGGCTCTGCGCATCCGGCTGGCACACCGCCGCCACCTGGATGAAACTCAATCTCGAAAACCGCATGGACGCCGAGATCGCTGCGTGGAGCGGCCCCGGTCCGGTGCCGGAATTCGGCCCCTCGCCTGGCTTCAAGAACCTGAAATGGCTGAAGCCGGTCTATGCCGGGCAAACCATCACCTTTACGCGCACCGCGCTGTCGCACCGCCCGATTGCCTCACGCCCCGGCTGGCGGCTGCTGGCGCTGCGTTCGGAAGCTTTCGATTCGACCGGCGACAAAGTGCTCGAGTTCGAAAGCGCCGTGCTGGTGAAGGCCGAGTAGAGGCGGCGCTTCTTTCTTCTCCCATGTGGGAGAAGGGAAGAACACTCAATGCCCCTCGAACCCAATCAGCGTCCGCACCGGCACGCCAAGCGCTTCCAGCTTGGCGCGGCCGCCGAGGTCCGGCAGGTCGATGACGAAACAGGCGGCGAGGATGTCGGCGCCGATCTGGCGCAGCAGCTTGACCGCCGCTTCAGCCGTGCCGCCGGTGGCGATCAGATCGTCGACCAGGATCACTTTCTCGCCCGGAGCAACACCGTCCTTGTGCATCTCCATTTCGTCCAGCCCGTATTCCAGGCTGTAGGCGACGCGCACCGTCTCGTAGGGCAGCTTGCCCTTCTTGCGGATCGGCACGAAACCGGCCGAGAGCTGATGGGCGACGGCGCCGCCAAGGATAAAGCCGCGCGCCTCGATGCCGGCGATCTTGTCGATCTTCTGGCCGGCATAGGGATGCACCAGTTCGTCGATGGCGCGGCGGAAGGCGCGCGCATTGCCAAGCAGCGTGGTGATGTCGCGAAACAGGATGCCGGGCTTGGGATAGTCCGGAATGGTGCGGATCGCGGCAAGCAGCGTGTCTTCGAGCGAGGATTTCATGGGTCGAGATTACCTGAAACGGAGATTGTTGCGCGACAATTGTTCGATAGAGCTGCAGCCCATCAGCTTCATGCCGCGTTCGATCTCGACCCGCATCTGTTCGAGCGCCCGTTCCACGCCGGGCTGGCCGGCCGCCGCGAGCGGAAACAGATAGTAGCGTCCGACGCCGACGGCCTTGGCGCCGAGCGACAGCGCTTTCAGCACGTGTGTGCCGCGCTGCACGCCGCCATCCATGATGACGTCGATCCTGTCGCCAACGGCATCGACGATCTCGGCAAGCTGGTCGAACGCCGCCCGTGAGCCATCCAACTGCCGCCCGCCATGGTTCGACAGCACGATGCCGCTGCAGCCGATGTCGACAGCGCGTTTGGCATCCTCCACCGACATGACGCCCTTGAGGCAGAACGGACCCGACCAGAGCTTGACCATCTCGGCGACGTCGTCCCATGTCATCGACGGATCGAGCATCTCGGTGAAGTAACGGCTGATCGACATCGTGCCGCCGCCCATGTCGACATGCTCGTCGAGCTGCGGCAGCTTGAAGCCCTCATGGGTGAAATAGTTGATCGCCCAGGCCGGCTTGAGCGCGAACTGCGCCATTCCGGTAAGGTTGAGCTTGAAGGGAATGGCAAAGCCGGTTCGTTTGTCGCGCTCGCGGTTTCCCCCGGTGATGCTGTCGACGGTCAGCATCATCACCTCGACCCCGACCGCCTTTGCCCGCTGCATCATCGCCCGGTTAAGACCGCGATCCCGGTGGAAATAGAACTGGTAGACTTGCGGGCCGCTGCTGATGCTGCGCGCCTCCTCGAGGCTGACAGTGCCCAGCGACGACACGCCGAACATCGTGCCGTATTTGGCGGCGGCCTTGGCGACCGCGCGCTCGCCCTGGTGATGGAACAGGCGCTGCAAGGCGGTCGGCGAGCAATAGAACGGCATCGCCAGCTTCTGGCCCATGACCGTCACCGACATGTCGACCTCGCTCACCCCGCGCAGCACGTTGGGAACCAGATCGCAGGTCTCGAAGCTTTCGGTGTTGCGGCGATAGGTGACCTCGTCGTCGGCCGCGCCGTCGATGTAGTTAAAGATCGGCCCCGGCAGCCGCTGCTGCGCCATGCGGCGGTAATCGGAAAAGTTGTGACAGTCGCTGAGCCGCATCATCGAATTCCAAAGGCCATGGCGGGACAAGTTTCTCGCCACCGTTCGATGCATCGAATATCAACCTGTTGTCGGCGTGCCAACGGACTATTTTTCGAGCTGCCCTCCGGACATGGCCATGAGCAAAAAAAGGGACGCCGAAGCGCCCCTTTCTGGTCTAATCCGACTGACGAAGATTACATGCCGAGATCCGAACGAAGCTCGGCCCTGGCCACTTCATACTCGGCCTTGAAGTCGTCCCGGTTGAGCAGGACCGCGGCGATGACGCTGCCGGAAATCCTGCCCATCTCGACGTCGGACGCATAGTGGATGCCGCCGACCTCGCGGTTGTGGGCGTATTCGGCCGCACGCGCCATGATCTCTGCGCGCTTTTCAGGAACCATATCGGACAGGATAATGCCCATCATGGTGCCGACGGTGGCGTGGCCGGACGGCCAGGAACCGGAGCTCGACAACTTGACCGCCGGCTTGACGAGGTCGCTGAGCTGGTGCGGACGCGGGCGCTTCCAGAAATCCTTGGCCGGATCGACGACGGCGCCTTCGGTGGCCACGACGCGATCGAAGAAGGCGCTGAATTTGGGCAGCGTTTCCTTGTTGAATTTCGGCCCCATGACGTTGGCGAAGCGCCAGACATTCTCGTCGGCATCGGCGACGGCGCTGGCTACCATCTCGGGCGTGCGTGTCACCTGCAGCATCAGCACCTCGCCGAGTTCGGCCTTGGTCTGCGCCGAATCGTTTGCCGGCGGCGGCGGCAGGATCATCGTCAGGTCGACATCCTTGTTGGTGACGAAAGGCTGGGCGTCTTCCGCTTGCGCGGCCGAGCCGACGATGAGCAGCAACAGGCCTGCCGCGAGCGATGCGTATCTTTTCATGGGTGCGATCCTTTGATGAGAGCAGCACAGGATCGCCGGATGCGGTGACGGCCATGTGACATGGCCGGCTTCTGGAAATGCAAAAGGGCGCCTCTCGGCGCCCTTCGTGATCACTTGATCGTGTGGCTTAATGCGCCACGCCTTCCCACACCTTGCGCTTGGTGAGATAGACCAGCGCGCCGAACAAAAGCAGGAACACCAGAACGCGAAAACCGGTCTTCTTGCGGTCTTCCATATGCGGCTCGGCCGCCCATGCCAGGAAGGCGGAGACGTCGCGGGAATACTGGTCGATGGTCTGCGGCGCACCGTCATCATAGGTCACCTGGCCGTCGGAGAGCGGCTTGGGCATCTTCAGCGACACGCCGGACATGAAGTACGGATTGTAGTGGGTGCCTTCCGGGATCACCATGCCGGCAGGCGGCGTCTGGTCGTAGCCGGTCAGCAGCGAGTGGATATAGTCGGGGCCGCCCGCGTCATACTGGGTGAAGATATCGAAGACGAACTGCGGAAAACCGCGTTCGACACCGCGAGCCTTGGCCAGCAGGGACATGTCTGGCGGAGCAGCACCGCCATTGGAGGCAGCGGCGGCTTCCTCATTGGCGAAGGGCGGCGGGAAGTGGTCGGACGGCTTGCCGGGACGGTCGAACATGTCGCCGGCATCGTTGGGACCGTCGTGGATGGTGTACTCGGCCGACAGCGTCTTGATCTGCGCATCGGAATAGCCGAGGTCCGACAGCGTGCGGAACGCCACCAGGTTCATCGAATGGCAGGCCGAGCAGACTTCCTTGTAGACCTTGAGGCCGCGCTGCAGCTGCGCCTTGTCATAGGTGCCGAATGGGCCGGTGAAACTCCAGTCCATTTCCTTCGGCTCGTCGATCGGGAAATGCGTCGGATTGGCCACATTGTGTGCCTCTTCGGCGGCGATCGCCCGAGTGCCCGCGGCCCCAGCGGCGACGGCCACAAGGCCGATCAGCGCCAGCGAGGTGAGAATCTTTTTCATGCCAAATCCCCTTAGATTCTCTACCCGCTCAGCCTTTGGTTTCCGGAGCCGCCGTAGCGCCCGCCGGATGTCCGCTGCCGCCCTTGTTCTTCTCGAGCACCGCCTCGGTGATCGAGTTCGGCAACCGTCGCGGCGTCTCAATCAGGCCGAGCACCGGCAGCGCGATCAGGAAGAAGGCGAAGTAGAACAATGTCGCCATCTGCGCCATGAACACATAGCTGCCTTCCGCCGGCTGCGAGCCCAGCCAGCCAAGCAGGATGGCATCGGCCACGAACAGCCAGAAGAACAGCTTGTACCAGGGCCGGTAAACAGCCGAGCGCACCTTCGAAGTGTCGAGCCACGGCACCAGGAACAACATGACGATGGCGCCGAACATGCATAGCACGCCGCCGAGCTTGGAGTTGATCGGCCCGACATTGAAGGTGATGGCGCGCAGGATCGCGTAGAACGGCAGGAAGTACCATTCGGGCACGATGTGGGCCGGCGTCTTCAGCGGGTTGGCGACGATGTAGTTGTCGGGATGGCCGAGATAGTTCGGCAGGTAGAAGACGAAATAGGCGAAGAAGAACAGGAACACGATCATGCCGAACGCGTCCTTGATGGTCGCGTAAGGAGTGAAGGCGACGGTGTCGGTCTTCGACTTGACCTCGATGCCCGTCGGGTTCGACTGGCCGACGACATGCAGCGCCCAGATGTGCAAAACGACGACGCCGGCAATCATGAACGGCAGCAGGTAGTGCAGTGCAAAGAAACGATTCAGCGTCGGGTTGTCGACGGCAAAGCCGCCGAGCAGCAGCTGCTGGATCCAGTCGCCGACCAGCGGAATGGCGCTGAAGAAGCCGGTGATGACGGTGGCGCCCCAGAAGCTCATCTGGCCCCATGGCAGCACGTAGCCCATGAAGCCGGTCGCCATCATCAGGAGATAGATGATGCAGCCGAGGATCCACAGCAGTTCGCGCGGCGCCTTGTAGGAGCCGTAATAGAGGCCACGGAAGATGTGGATGTAGACGGCGACGAAGAAAAACGAGGCGCCGTTCGAATGCATGTAGCGCAGCAGCCAGCCCGAATTCACGTCGCGCATGATCTTCTCGACCGAGCCGAAGGCCAGATTGGTGTCGGCCGTGTAATGCATGGCCAGCACGATGCCGGTCAGGATCTGCGCCACCAGCATGATCGACAGGATGCCGCCAAAGGTCCATGCATAGTTGAGGTTGCGCGGCACCGGATAGGCAACGAAGCTGTCATAGACCAGCCGCGGCAGCGGCATGCGGGCGTCGAACCAGCGTCCGAGACCGGTTTTGGGCGTATAGGTCGAGTGTCCCTCGCTCATCGAAATATCCCCCTGCCTCAACCGATAAGGATCTTGGTATCGGAAATGAACTTGAATACCGGAACCGCCATGTTCTCCGGCGCCGGGCCTTTGCGGATGCGGCCGGCGGTGTCGTATTGCGAACCGTGGCACGGGCAGAACCAGCCGCCGAAATCGCCTTCCTGGCCAAGCGGAATGCAGCCGAGATGCGTGCAGACCTGAACCATCACCATCCAGGCTTCCTTGCCGGGCGTGGTGCGATTGGCGTCGGTCGCCGGTGCGTCGGCCGGGAGATTGGCGTTGCGGGCGATCGGATCCTTGAGATCGGCCAGCTTGACCGCCTCGCCGTCCTTCATTTCCTGTTCGGTGCGGTTGCGGACCACGACCGGCTTGCCGCGCCATTTGACGATCAGCGACATACCCGGCGTCAGCGAGGCGACGTCGACTTCGACCGAGGCGAGCGCCAGCGTCGAGGCGTCAGGGCGCATCTGGTCGATGAACGGCCACGCGAAAGCACCCGCGCCGACCACTGCGGCCATGCCGGTGGCGACGTAGAGAAAATCACGACGGTTGGGATCCTGGGTGTCGGTTGCGCTCACGGGTGCCTGATCCTTTCGCCTCTTCCGTGCCGGTGGTTGAGCCTTGTTCCCCGCTCAATTACGCCAACCCGACAGCGCATGGCGAACAGGCTTGCGAATTCCTCCGGCATTTGGACTTCGGTTTATGCGTGAAGCCCGTTTTTGTCCAGACGGGTGAAGGCACAAGGGCAGATTGTCGCGGGGACAAAATCCGCCGCCGGTCAACACGACGCCGGATAGCCGCCAACCATCACTAAACAACCGGGAAACAACCGCAAATCCGACGCCCTTGTTCGGCTCGACACAAGGCCCCAGCCGGGTCTATCCTTGTCATCATGGCACACGTCATAGACCGCGACACCTGGGCCGTTCGCTCGGACCATTGGAAGGGCGAGTTGCAATGTGGCGCCTACGGCTCCAACTCCTGCCTGATCTTCAACTATCTGTCTGATGTCGGCGGCGGCCCGCGCCTGCACACACATCCCTACGCGGAGATCTTCATCATCCGCCAGGGCACCGGCCTGTTCACTGTCGGCGACCAGGAAATCGAGGCATCCGCCGGCCAGATCCTGATCGTGCCACCCAATACGCCGCACAAATTCACCAATCTCGGCCCAGGCCCGCTGGAAACGACCGACATCCACGAGAATGGCAGCTTCATCACCGAATGGCTGGAGTGATCCCTATTTCGCGCCGAGCCTGGCCAGCACCGCTTTCGGGATGTTGTATTCACGAATGACGGCATCGTGCTTGCGCAAGCCGCACAGCTCGCGCTGGATGAAATAGCCATGCACCGCCTCGGCGGCATCCTTGAGCAGAAGGGGGCGCAGTTGCTCGTCGGCATTGTCGCGCAGCCTGGCCAGCGTTTCCTCTACCCGCTGGCCGGCGCGGCCGAGTGCTGCCGCCTTTTCCGCCAATATTTCATGGCCGAGCGCGTCGAAGGCGGCTTCGGCGGCCGAGGCGCCGGCAAGATGAGATGGCGGACGCAAGGACATTTCAGCCTCCTTTCCCGAAAACCATGCGGTGTGTGACGAACTCTTCGCCTGCTACGCGCTGAAAGCCAAGCCGTTCATAAAAACTGAAAGGCTTCTTGCGGCGCGCGGGTGTTCAGCATGGCGAAATGGTGACGTGCCCTGTCGACAACGGTTTCGACCAGCATCCGGCCAAGGCCGGCGCGACGGTGGCGCGCGCTCACAAACAGGTGCCGGACCCGGCCGTGGCCCCTGCCCTCGAAATAGGGATCGATGTTCAACCCGCACACGCCGGCGAGTTCCCTTCCATACCATGCTCCGTACAGCGCCTCCCCCCGTTTCAGGAACTTGTTGCGGCCACTTGCCCAGCCATCCGCAAGGCGTACCAGCATCCAGTAGCCTTCCAGCCGGCTCTCTTCCTTCAGCGTGTCGAAGGCCGGCATGGTCGGCCGGAGCCGCTTGAGCACGTAGCCGACCTCTGGGATGGCGCCTGTCGATCCACCCATGGAGCTACTCCGCCGGGCGCGTCTCTTCGAGCACGCTGTCTTCGTGATAGAGAAAACCGCCGGACTGCCGCTTCCACAGCCGCGCATAGAGCCCGTCGAGCGCCACCAATTGGTCATGCGTGCCTTGCTCGACAATGCGGCCGCCGTCGAGCACCACCAGACGATCGAGTGCTGCGATCGTCGACAGCCGGTGGGCGATGGCGATGACCGTCTTGTTTTCCATCAGCCGTGTCAGATTCTCCTGGATCGCCGCCTCGATGTCGGAATCGAGTGCCGAGGTCGCCTCATCGAGAATCAGGATCGGCGCATCCTTGAGGAAGACGCGGGCGATCGCCACGCGCTGGCGCTGGCCTCCCGACAGCTTGACGCCGCGCTCGCCGACAAACGCCTCGTAGCCGGCGCGGTCCCTGTTGTCGCGCAAGGTCAGGATGAACTCGTGCGCCTCGGCCTTTTTCGCCGCCGCGATCACCTCCGCATCGGTCGCGTCAGGCATGCCGAGCTTGATGTTGTCGCGCAGCGAACGGTGGAACAGCGCCGTGTCCTGGCTGACGACGCCGATATTGGCGCGCAGCGAATTCTGCGTAACTTTGGCGACATCCTGGCCATCGATGGTGATCGACCCGCTCTCGAGATCGTAGAGGCGCAGGATCAGATTGGCGAGGGTCGTCTTGCCGGCGCCGGACGGTCCGACCAGCCCGACCTTCTCGCCTGGCCTGACGACAAGGTCGATGCCGTTCAGCACGCCGAAACCTTTGCCGTAGTGGAACTCGACGTTCTTCACCGCGATACGGCCGCCTGCCACGACGAGTTCCTTGGCGTCGGGCGCATCGGTGAGGCCGAGCGGCTGCGAAATCAGCGCCTTGGAGTTCTCCAGCACGCCGAGGTTTCGCAAGATGCTGTTGAGCTGCATCATCAGCCGGCCGAGCAGCATGTTGAGCCGCAGCACCAGCGACAGGGTGAAGGCGACCGCGCCGACGGTGATCGAGCCCTCGACCCAGAGATAGACGGCAAAGCAGCCGATCGCCGTGATCATGATGCCTGACAGCGTGGTCAGCGCCATGCGCACGCCGGTCAGCCGGCGGGTGAACGGGCGCAATGCGTCGAGATAGATGTCGAAACCGTTCCTGATGTAGCGGTCGTCGCCATCGGCCGAGAACAGTTTCAGCGTCTGCACGTTGGAATAGGAATCGACGATGCGGCCGGTGATCATCGAGCCGGCCTCGGCTGTTTCCTCGGCATGCTTGCGGATTGCCGGCAAATAGAGCTTGGCCAGCCAGCCGAAGGCGGAAATCCAGATCACCACCAGAACCGCCAGCCTGAGATCGAGGCCTGCGACCAGCGCCAGCGTCGTCACCGTGTAGACGATCATAAACCAGACGACCTCGATGAAGCTTTCCATCAAGTCGCCGGTCGCCTGGCCCGCCTGCCAGACCTTTGTCGCGATGCGGCCGGCGAAATCGTTCTGGAAAAAAGCGTAGGACTGGCGCGAGACATGCCGGTGCGCCTGCCAGCGCACCAGATTGTAGAAGCCCGGCGTGATCGTCTGTTCGTCGACCAGCGCCGACAAGCCGACGACGACGGTGCGGATGACCAGCACCACCACGGCCATGAAAACCAGTTCAGGGCCGGCAGCGGCCCACAGTGCGTGCCAGCTGCGCTCGGCGGGAAGCTGGTCGAGAATATCGACCAGCCGCCCGACGAAGTAGAACAGGCCGGCCTCGACCAGCGGCGCGATGCCGCCGATGACCAGCATGGCGAAGAAGGCGAACTTCGCCTGGCCGACATAGTGCCAGAGAAAGCCGCCGACACTGATCGGTGGCCGAAGATTCGCCGGCTCCCTGAACGGATAGACCCAGTTCTCGAACCAGCGATAGACGGCTGTCATCATGCGGCGGCCATCATTCTGCGGCTTGCCCCTTTGCAAGTGCGTCGTTGGCGGCGTCGGCGGGACCGTCCTCAAGCAGGAACCCGCCCGACTGGCGCTGCCAGAGCTGCGCGTAGAGCCCGCCCTTGGCGACGAGTTCTTCGTGCGAACCTTCCTCGATGACACGGCCCTTGTCCATCACCACCAGCCTGTCCATCGCCGCGATGGTCGACAGCCGGTGCGCGATGGCGATGACGGTCTTGCCTTGCATGAGCTTGTAGAGATTCTCCTGGATCGCCGCCTCGGCTTCGGAATCAAGCGCCGAGGTCGCTTCGTCAAGGATAAGTATAGGTGCGTCCTTCAACATAACGCGAGCAATGGCGACGCGTTGCCGCTGGCCACCGGACAATTTGACGCCGCGGTCACCGACATGGGCGTCGAAGCCCTTGCGGCCGCTGGCATCCGAAAGCCCTGATATGAAGTCCAGCGCCTCGGCGCGCCGCGCCGCCTCGGCAAGCATCTCGTCGGTTGCATCGGGCCGGCCATAAAGGATGTTCTCGCGCACCGAACGATGCAGCAGCGAGGTGTCCTGCGTGACCATGCCGATCTGCGCACGAAGCGAATCCTGCTTCACAGCGGCGATTTCCTGGCCATCGACCAATATCTGCCCGGCTTCGAGGTCGTAGAAGCGCAGCAACAGGTTGACCAGCGTCGACTTGCCGGCGCCGGAACGGCCGACGATGCCGACCTTCTCGCCCGGCTTCACC
Organism: Mesorhizobium sp. WSM1293; assembly: GCF_000513875.1. Classification (NCBI taxonomy): domain Bacteria; kingdom Pseudomonadati; phylum Pseudomonadota; class Alphaproteobacteria; order Hyphomicrobiales; family Phyllobacteriaceae; genus Mesorhizobium; species Mesorhizobium sp. WSM1293. The sequence continues at coordinate 190,818 of NZ_AZUV01000011.1, forward strand.
GCCAGCGACAGGCCCTCGATCACACCCTTCTGCTTGCCGTAGTGGAAGCGGATGTCCTCGAAGCGGATCTCACCCCTGGAGACGCTGATCTCCTTCGCGTCCGGCCGGTCCTCGACAAGGCGCGGCAGCGAGATCGAGGCGATACCGTCCTGCACCGTGCCGATGTTCTCGAACAGGCCCGACATTTCCCACATGATCCATTGCGACATGCCCCACAACCTGAGCACAAGGCCGATGACCACGGCGACCGCGCCGATCGTCACTGCTCGCCCCAGCCACAGCCACAGCGCCATCGCGGTCACCGAGAACAAGAGCAGCGCGTTCAGTATGTAGAGCGAGCCGAAAAGCACTGTCACCAGGCGCATCGACCGGTAGACCGTTTCGAGAAAGCCGGACATACCGTCTTTGGCGAATGACGCTTCGCGGCGTGCATGGCTGAACAGCTTGACCGTCTGGATGTTTGAGTAGCTGTCGACGACCCGGCCCGTCATGATCGAGCGCGCATTGGCCTGTTCCTCGCCGACCTTGCCCAGCCGGGGAATGAAAAACCGCAGCAAAAGGATATAGCCGACCAGCCAGACGCCGAGCGGCGCGGCCAGCCGCCAGTCGGCCGAGCCGACGATGAGCAGCATGCCGAGGAAGTAGACGATAACGTAATTCAGGACGTCGATCACCTTGATGACGCATTCGCGCACGGCGAGAGCCGTCTGCATCAGCTTGGTCGCGATGCGGCCGGCGAACTCGTCCTGGTAGAAACTCATCGACTGCTTGAGCAGATAGCGGTGCACCTGCCAGCGGATGCGCATGGGATAGTTGCCCATCAGCGTTTGCTGGTTGAGGAGCGAATGCAGCCATACGGTGCCCGGCAGTGCGAACAGCACGATGAAGGCCATGCCGGCAAGCTTCCAGGCTTCCGTCTGCAGGAAGGTTTCGCGATTCTGTCCCGACAGCCAGTCGACGATGCGGCCGAGGAAGCCGAACATCCACACTTCCGCGATCGCGATGGCCGTCACCAGCACTGCGTCGAAAAGGATATAGGGCCAGGCGCCGCGCGTATAATGCAGGCAGAAGGCAACCAGCGTCTTGGGCGGCTCGACCGGTTCCGCCGCGGGGAACGGATCGAGCCTTTTTTCAAACCAGCTAAACAACAACATAGGTCATGCCTGTGAAATGGGTTTGCCGCTTACGCGGCACGTGAGCGTACGAAGTCCCCGGAACCGATGGCGTCGAGTGCCGACGGTCCGGAATCACCCGGACCGTCGGCAATGCTTCGCGCAATATAGGGGCTCGCGGGCTTTTCGCCGACAGCTGCGCCAGACGATCCTGACGACACGGTGCCGCCAGCCCGGTTTTTCGGGCCAGGCCGGATCAGCCGGATGATCCGGCGCACCAGCGACGGCCGCCCGGGATCGGGAACCGCGCGCGAAAAATCGACATCCGGCAGCATGCCGCGATGCGGCCGGCGGCGAACCTCGGCGTGAACCGCCGACGAATAGGTGTCGCCGATCAGCAGCGCCCAGGTCGGCAGTCGGTGGATATGCAGGCTCCTCGAGCCCGGTATTCTGTAGGGATCGAACATCGGTCCGTCCTCCGTGTGAAAATCGAGATAAAAAGGCGAAGCAATATCGTCCGCCGGCATTCGCCCGGAGACACGCATTGCATCGGTCCGGACATGACGAGTGTCGGTCCGGACAGCTTCAGTTGGGGCGTTCAGCCCTTTTGACTTTTTGAAAAACATCGCAGGATTCCTTCGAGAGCCGAAAAATCGTTTCGGCGGGAATCGGTGCGATCAAGTCTTAGAGAGTCAGGAGAATCGTCGTACCGAAACCGCCGGCAGGCAGGTAAGCCCACGAGAGGGGCGCTGGATGTGCATGGTCATCATGAATTACCCCTCCATCGGTTCGGGTTGACAATGCTGGTTGTATACCCGACTTCGCAGAAAATGGCCACCCGCAGGTCCAGCAATTTCCAAAACCGCCAAGCCGCTGTGGCCGATCCGCCACTTATTAGAAGGACGCGGAAATGAACCGTCGTCTCCGCATCGCGCTCTACCAGCCTGACATTGCCGGCAACACCGGAACAATCCTGCGCTTCGCCGCGTGCCTCGGACTTGGCGTCGACATCATCGAACCGGTCGGATTTCCGCTCTCCGACAAGGCGCTCAAGCGAGCCGGCATGGACTACCTCGAAATGGCTGCCCTGACCCGGCACGTCGACTGGCACGCCTTCGAGGAATGGCGCAAGGCTGATTCGCACCGGCTGGTGCTGCTGTCGACCAAAGCCACGACGGCCTACACCAGCTTCAGCTTCGCGGACGGTGACGTCCTCCTGTTCGGCCGCGAATCCGCAGGCGTGCCGGATCCTGTCCATCAGGCGGCGGATGCGCGCCTGACCATCCCCATGCAGGGTACGGCGCGCAGCATCAACGTGGCGCTCTCCGTCGCCATGGTGGTGGGCGAAGCCATCCGGCAACTCGGATAACGGCACTCCGTCTCCCGACATCTTGACCCAGGCGCACATCGCCTTCTCCTTCGTTTGCACATCCAGGGTTTCTTCGCTACAAGCTCAACTTAACTTGAGGTCAAGCAGAAAAATCGGGACGGAAAATCAGACATGGCGCCTGTAACGGAATTAACGGTTGGCCAGATGGCCATGCGCAGCGGGGTGGCGGTGTCGGCGCTGCATTTCTACGAGGCCCGCGGCTTGATCCGCAGCCACCGCACGTCGGGCAACCAGCGCCGCTACGGCCGCGACGTGCTGCGGCGCGTGGCGATCATCAAGGTTGCACAGGAGGTCGGCATCTCGCTGGCCGAAATCGGTGCCGCACTTGAATCACTGCCCGAAAGCCGCACGCCGACGCGCGACGACTGGAACCTTTTGTCGACCGCCTGGCGCGACGGGCTCGATCACAAGATCGCCCAGTTGAAGAAACTGCGCGAAGGGCTGACCGACTGCATCGGCTGCGGCTGCATGTCGATCGACAAATGCCCGCTGCGCAACAAGGGTGACCGGCTGGCACGCGAGGGAACGGGGGCAAGGAGGCTGGTCGCTCTTCCTTCTCCCCGTTCACGGGGAGAAGGTGCCTGAACGCAGTGAAGGCAGATGAGGGGCGGCGCCAGCATTGAGAGGTTCGTGCCGCTCCTCAACCTGCCTGCCGGCACCCTCTCCCCGTAAACGGGGCGACGAAATCCTAGTCGGCCGCAGGCAACCGCCTGATGGTGAACTCGATCAGGTCGCCCGGCCGCTCGAACCAGCTTTCGATCTCGGTCCAGTAGGCCTGCTTGGGAAAGCGCTCGAACCATTCCTTGGCCTTGAGCCGGGCATCGGAGCGTGGCAGCACGAAGGTCTCGCGCAGGAAACCGTCGCGCGGCATACGCACGCGCTCGGCACGGCTTTGGTCGAGCCTTTTCTTTAGGCCATCCAGCGGCGGTCTTGCCGGGGTGCGCACGAAACAACTCCTTGCACCGTAATGACACTTGACCCTGTCCCCTAAGAGATTAGGGATCGCGCCGGCAAAAGACGAGTCATTTGTGGGACTCGCCGCCCCAACCGGAGACGGCATTTGGAACGACCAGAAATACCGGCGGGCCTGCCCGCCGACATCGAACAGAAGAAGATGAAGGCGCGCCTCTGGTTCGAGGCGCTGCGCGAACGCATCTGCGCCACCTTCGAGCAGATCGAGCAGGATCTTGGCGGGCCGCTGGCCTCGTGGTCACCCGGCCGCTTCGAAAAGACGCCATGGGAACGTGACGAGGGGCGCGGCGGCGGCGGCACCATGTCGATGATGCACGGTCGCGTCTTCGAAAAGGTCGGCGTCCACACATCGACCGTCCATGGCGAGTTCTCACCCGAATTCAGGAAGCAGATGCCCGGGGCCGAGGAAGACCCGCGCTTCTGGGCATCCGGCATTTCGCTGATCGCGCACCCATGGAATCCCAACGTTCCGGCCGTGCACATGAACACGCGCATGGTGGTCACATCCAGCCAATGGTTCGGCGGCGGTGCCGATCTGACACCGGTGCTCGATCGCCGCCGCACCCAGGACGACCCCGACACGGTCGCCTTCCACCGCGCCATGCAATTCGCTTGCGAGAAGAATGTCGCGGTGGCCGATTACCCAAAATTCAAGGCCTGGTGCGACGAGTACTTCTATCTGTCGCACCGCAACGAGCCGCGCGGCACCGGCGGCATCTTCTTCGACTGGCTGCATTCGGGTGAGGACAAGGGCGGCTGGAATGCCGATTTCAACTTCGTCCAGGATGTCGGCCGCGCTTTTCTCGTCGTCTACGGCCACCTTGTGCGCGCCAACTTCAACGAGAACTGGACCGATGGCGACCGTGACGAACAGCTCATCCGCCGCGGCCGCTACGTCGAATTCAATCTGCTTCACGATCGCGGCACCATATTCGGACTGAAGACCGGCGGCAATGTCGCCGCCATCCTCTCCAGCCTGCCGCCCGAGGTCCGCTGGCCGTAACAAAATGGTGAGCCCGGCGTGAGCCGCATTGATGTCCCATTCGCTCGAAATGGGCATGGAATGTGGCACACGGTGCGGCGAAAAATTTCTTTTTCGTCTAATAGGCTCTTGAAAAGACTGGTCTATTTGTGGCGCGGGGTCGGGAAGCGCCGGCGGTTCGCCTGCGCGCAATTTCAGGAAAGTGCGAAACGGCTTTCCGACCGGAATTGCGTCAAGACAAAGCGAGCCGCGACCCGACGCGACCGGACGGCCCAAGACGACGCGGGACATCTTCGTCAAAAAGATACCCGCCTTTCCAGGAGTACTTCGCAATGCGCAAGATCATTGTTTCGGCGGCCGCCGCTGCCCTTCTTGCTTCCGGTTCGGTGGCGTTCGCCGCCGTCAAGCACACCACCGGGACGATCAAGACCTTTGACACGACGGCCATGAGCCTGGTCCTCGACGATGGATCGTCTTTTACGCTTCCCAAGACCTTCAAGGATCCTGGCCTGCAGGTCGGTGAAAAGGTCCGTGTCTCATGGGACATGAGCGGCAAGAAAAAGATTGCCGAGGCTGTCAAGATCGCCAAGTGAAGGCCTGCCCGCCAAAACGGGACGAGACGATGTCTGGCCCTGTTTCGGGGTAGTGTTTAGAGGGCGGAGCGATGCTGCTCCGCCCTTTTGCCGTTGACGGCAACCAATACCACCCCATCTGTGTTATGCTTCTCACCCGTTCGCGGTCCGCGGTTTCAACCCTGGAACCGGACATGAGCCAAAAAAAGTGCCGGAGCCTCGACCAGGCTCCACGGAGGAAAAGGAGAAATCTCATGAAGGAATTTCACTGCGGGTCGCTCGTGCCCGGCTGTGACTGGCACACACGTGCCGACGAGGAAGCCGAGGTCATGCGCCGTGCCGTCGAGCACATGCGCGAGACACATGGCGAGACGGTCATCCGCGAGACGATGATCGAGGCGATCCGTTCGCGCATCGAAAAGACCCGCGACGCGGCCTGATCTACCCGGCCTGCAAGGCTTCGGCGGCGCGCTTGAGGAGCGCGTCGCGATCAGGGGCAAACCCGGCTTCGACCCATTCCGCTTCGAGATTCCTCAGGATTTCGCCGAGTTTCGGGCCTGGAGTTGCGCCGAGCACCGTCAGATCGGCACCTTTCAGCGGAAACAACGGCTTTTCCCATTTGGTGGCGAAGCCAAGCAGGCGCGAAAAGCCACCGGCTTCGAGCAGCGCCTCATTGTCCTCGACGGCGCGCATCCTGGCTGCCGCAAGCGACAGCCGCAGACGGTCGACAAACCCCTGCCGGTCGCCGCGATAGAGCCTTTTTGCCAGTTCGCCCTCGGTCGTCTTCGGCTCGACGGCGGTGGCGAGCGCCCAGTGGCGCAGGCGATCCGCTTCGGCGGTCGAGAGTTTGAGCCGCTCGGCGAGCGACTTCATGCGAGCGGCATCGGGCGGCACGATCGCTTCCAGTCTGAGCAGCGGGTCGGGTGCCCAGCCCAGATCCTTGCCGGCCTTGGCCAACCCATGGATGGCATCGATACCCCATTTCTCGCTTTCCGGCAGCGCCGCGGTCAAGACACCTGCCTGCCGCATCCAAAGCAGCGCCCGTGACGGATCGGGCGCCGACAAAAGTTTCTTCAGTTCCGACCAGATGCGCTCGGACGAAAGCTGGGCCAGCCCTTCCTTCAGACGGGCGCAGGCTTTCAGCCCCTCGGCGTCCGGCCGTCCGTCGCCGTACCAGGCGAAGAAGCGGAAGAAGCGCAGGATGCGCAGGTAGTCTTCGCGAATGCGCGCTTCCGGGTCGCCGATGAATCGCAGCCGGCGCGCCTCGATGTCGGCAATGCCGCCGACCAGGTCGACCACCTTGCCATCGGCCTCGGCATAGAGCGCGTTGATGGTGAAGTCGCGCCGCTCGGCATCGAGCTTCCAGTCGCGCCCGAACGACACTTTCGCGCGCCGCCCGTCGGTTTCGATATCGGCGCGCAAGGTGGTGATTTCATAGGGCTTTCCACCGGCAACCACGGTGATTGTCCCATGCTCGATACCGGTTGGCACCGCCTTGAACCCTTCCGCTTCGGCGCGGCGGAGGGTTTCCTGCGGCAAGCAGGTGGTGGCGATGTCGATGTCGGCGACCGGCTGGCCCATCAGTGTGTTGCGCACCGCGCCGCCGGCGACTCGCGCCTCTTCACCGCCTTCGGCCAGTGCGAACAGCAGGCGCTGCAGATGCTTGTCGGTGAGCCAATCGGCCCTGCCTGCGATCGAGACACTCACGCATAGAGCCTTTCATAGAGAGTACGAATGATGCCGGCGGTGACGCCCCAGATGCGCCGGTCGCCGTAAGGCATGTCGTAGAAGAACCATTCGAGATCGTTCCACATACGGCTGTCGCGCTTGTGGTTGGCCGGGTCCATCAGGAAGCGCAGCGGCACTTCGAAAGCGGCATCGACCTCGTCTGCGTTGAGCGTCAGTTGGAAACCGGGCCGCACGATGCCAAGCACCGGGGCGATGCGGTAGCCGCTGCCGGCGACATAGTCGGGCATGCGGCCGATGATCTCGATGCGATCTCGGCCAAGCCCGATCTCCTCGAAGGTCTCGCGCAGCGCCGCCGCCTCAGGGCTCGGATCGGTCGGATCGATAGTGCCGCCGGGAAAGGCCACCTGCCCCGAATGGCTGCGCAGCTTTTCGGCCCGTTTGGTCAGAAGAACCGTCGCATCGCCCTCATGATCGACCACCGGGATCAGCACCGCGGCATTGCGCAGCGCCTTGCCCTGGTTGAGGCGCGGATGGCCGGGGTTGAAGCGATGGTCGCCATAGTCGTCGTCGCCTGCATGCGCATCGGGCTGCACGGCAAAGCGCGCGCGAAAATCCGCGGATGAAAACGGCGCCGGCGTCGCCTGGTCCATCACGCGCTCAACCGCTTCAACTGGTCCGCCGGCATGATCGGGAACACGGCGCCCTTGGAGCGCACCGCGAACATCGTCTCGCCGTCGATTTCGATCTCCTCGCCATGCCCGACCAGTTCATACATCACCGGCCGCGCCACCAGCGCCTCCAGACGGCCACGCACCAGCACATAGGGCTTCAACCCGCCGGTCTCGTTCTCGTCGACAAACCGCAGCGGCCGTTGCGGCCCGGCTTCGACGACGTCGCCGACATTGGTGCGGAAGGTGATTGTCTGCGCCTCGCCGCTGCCCGAAACGTCCATTTCGACGGCGATGAACGGCGCATCGGCGACGCGGATGCCGACCTTTTCCACCGGTGTCACCAGATAGGTCCTGCCATCGGCGTCCTTGCGCAGCACCGAGGAGAAAAGCTGCACCAGCGGCATGCGCCCGATCGGCGTGCCCAGATAGAACCAGGTGCCGTCGGCCTTGATCTCCATGTCCAGATCGCCGCAGAAGTCGGGATTCCAGCGTTCGACAGGTGCCGCGCCCTTGCCGGCACGGGCGGCGCGCGAGATCAGCGCCTCGAGACCACGCGCCTCGGTGGCATCAGTCAGGCTTTCTTCACGATGTCCCAAGGGTCCCGTCATGGTCACGAAATAGTCACTGTTGTTCCGCTTGTCAGCCTAAGTCTGTGATTTAAGTTTCGATGTAGGCGCCACGCGAGGCCGAATCGCGGCAACTTATGGTATGGTGCAGCCGTTGTTCCAGCCATGGTATTCCAACCACAAGGATCGATGCGGCATGAGCGTGATGGTCAAGGAAAGCCCGATCAGCGAAAAGGACATGATCGCCGAGGCCGAAAAGGCGCTTGCCGACATCTCCCGGATCCGCGACGGGGTCGGCCGGGTCATCTTCGGACAGGAAAGCGTCGTCGAGCGCACGCTGGTGGCGCTGCTGGCCGGTGGCCATGCGCTGCTGGTCGGGGTGCCGGGTCTCGCCAAAACCAAGCTGGTCGAAACACTTGGCATCGTGCTCGGCCTCGATTCGCGTCGCATCCAGTTCACGCCGGATCTGATGCCGTCCGATATCCTCGGCTCCGAAGTGATGGAGCAGGACGAGACCGGAAAACGCTCCTTCCGCTTCATCTCCGGGCCGATCTTCGCCCAGCTGCTGATGGCCGACGAGATCAATCGCGCGTCGCCGCGCACCCAGTCGGCGCTGCTGCAGGCCATGCAGGAATACCACGTCACCATTGCCGGCGCCCGCCATGACCTGCCGGCGCCCTTCCACGTGCTGGCAACCCAGAACCCGCTGGAGCAGGAGGGCACCTATCCGCTGCCCGAGGCACAGCTTGACCGCTTCCTGATGCAGGTGGACATCCTCTATCCCGAAATCGAGGCGGAGCGCCGCATCCTTCTGGAAACCACCGGCATCGAGGACGCGAAAGCGCAAAACGTGCTGCAGCCGGTGCGGCTGAAGGAGATCCAGACGCTGATCCGCCGCATGCCGGTGCCTGAAAGCGTCGTCGAGGCGATCCTGACGCTGGTGCGCTCGGCGCGTCCCGGCCAAGGCAATGCCGAGACCGACAAGAACGTCGCCTGGGGTCCCGGCCCGCGCGCCAGCCAGGCGCTGATGCTGTGCACAAGGGCGCGCGCGCTTTACGACGGACGGCTGGCGCCCTCGGTCGACGACGTCCGTGCGCTGGCCGAGCCGGTGCTGCAGCATCGTATGGCGCTGACCTTCGCCGCCCGCGCCGAAGGCACCAGCGTGCGTGACGTGGTGGCGAAACTCGTGAAAGGGATTTGATGCCGCGCATCGGCGAGGTCCAGGCTCCGGCAGCGACGCGCGACGCGCTCGCCCGTGGCCGGTTGCGGGCCTCGCTTGTGCCAGACCTGCTGGTCGAGGCGCGGCGCATCGTCAACACCGTGATCGCCGGCTGGCACGGCCGCCGCAAGCGCGGCATCGGCGAGAATTTCTGGCAGTTCCGCCCCTACGTCGAGGGTGATTCCTCGCGCATCGACTGGCGCCGCTCGGCCCGCGACGATCACACCTATGTGCGCGACCGCGAATGGGAAGCCGCCCATACCGTCTGGCTGTGGGCCGACCCCTCGCCGTCGATGCTCTACAAATCGACAGGCGCCAGCGTTTCCAAGCAATCGCGCGCGCTGGTGCTGGCGCTGGCCATGGCCGAGCTGTTGTCGCGCAGCGGCGAACGCATCGCCTGGCCGGGCCTCACCGACCCGTTCACCGCCCGCAACGGCGCCGAACGCATTGCCGCCCAGTTGATGCATGCCGGCGAGCTGCCGGCAAAACCCGACCTGTCCGACATCAGGCGCTTCTGCGACATCGTCATCGTCAGCGACTTCCTCGATCCTGTCGAGGAGACGATGGCCTGGCTCGACGTGCTGGCCCGCCACGGCGTGCGTGCCCACCTGATCGAGGTCGCCGACCCGGCCGAGGAGACCTTCCCCTATGCCGGCCGCACCGAATTCACCGATCCCGAGACCGGCGACAAGCTGACCGCCGGCCGCGCCGAAATGCTGGGTGATGAGTATCGCCTGCTCTACACCGCCCGCCGCCACGAACTGGCCGCCTGGTGCAAGCGGCTTGGCTGGAGCTTTACCGTCAACCACACCGATCGGCTCGCCTCCGACGCGCTGGTGCGGCTGCACATGGCGATGACCACTGATGGCCCCTCGGTCAGGCCGACCGCTGGCGGTCGTGCAGGCATCGCTGGTGGCGATCGGCCAGGAAAGGCTGTCGCATGAGTTGGCTGCCGCTCTCCTTTGGCGCCCCCATGGTGCTGTGGGGCCTGCTGGCACTGCCGGTGATCTGGTGGCTGCTCAGGCTGACGCCGCCCAAGCCGCAGACCGAGATCTTCCCGCCGCTGAAGATCCTGGCGCGCGTACTGAAGCGCGAGGAGACGCCGCAGCAGAGTCCGTGGTGGCTGACGCTGCTCAGGCTCTTGATGGCGGCCCTCATCGTCGCGGCATTGGCCGACCCGGTCTTCAATCCGCGCGAAAAGCTGCCGGCCGAGGGAGCCGCCCTTGCCCTGGTCATCGACAATGACTGGGCAAGTGCCGCCGACTGGGGCAAACGCGTCGCCACCGCCGAGCGGCTGATCAACGACGCCGGCTCCAACGGCGTGCCGGTCGTCATCGCCTTCACTGCCGAAAAGGCCAATGCCGAGATCGGCCCGTTCGATGCCGCCACCGCCCTTGACCGGCTGCGCGCCGCCAAGCCGCGGCCGATCCCGACCGACCGGCCGGCCGTCTATACCCGCGTCGCCGGCGTGCTGGAGACCTTGCCCGGGGCCAGTGTCGCCGTGCTTGCCGACGGCCTGGCGGCAAAAGGCGATGAAGCCGCCTTCAACACGCTTTTGTCGAAAAATGCCGCCCGTGTCGTCTGGGCAACCGCCGACAGGCTATCGCTGACGGGCCTGACCGCCGCCGACAACCAGGTCGACGGCTTTGCGCTGACCGCCATCCGCGCGCCGGGCGACCCTGCCCCGGCGCAGGTCACCGCCGGCGCCTTCGACGACAAGGGCCGCCGCATCGCCGATGCGACGCTGACCTTTTCGCCTGGCGAAACCACCGCCACCGGCACCATGGCGGTGCCGTTCGAATTGCGCAACGACTTCGCTTCGATCGCGCTCGACGGCGAGCGGCAGGCCGGTGCGGTGCGCGTCCTCGACGAAAGCTCCAAGCGTCGCCGCGTCGGGCTGCTGTCGCAGGCCGAGGCCGACCAGGCGCAGCCGCTTTTGTCGCCGCTCTACTACATCAGGCGGGCGCTGCAGCCCTTCGCCGATCTGGTCGAACCCTCCAGCGCCGACCTCGCTGACGCCATCCCGCAGATCCTCGACCAGAAGCCCGCGATGATTGTCATGGCCGATATCGGCACCATTCCCGGACAGGTCCGGCAGAGACTTGTCGATTGGGTCAACAATGGCGGCACGCTGGTGCGTTTCGCCGGTTCGCGGCTGGCCACCGCAGGCGATGACGACGATTTGCTGCCGGTCCGCCTGCGCACCGGCGAGCGTTCGCTCGGCGGCGCGCTGTCATGGACGTCGCCGCAGCCTGTCACCGAATTCCCCAAGGCCGGCCCGTTCGCCGATCTGGCGCCGCCGGCCGAGGTCACTGTCAGCAGACAGGTGCTGGCCGAGCCGACACCCGATATCGTCGAGCGCACCTGGGCGGCCCTTGCCGACGGCACGCCGCTGGTCACCGGATTGAAGAAAGGCAAGGGCACGCTGGTGCTGTTCCACGTCACCCCTGAGGCAACCTGGTCGAACCTGCCGATCTCCGGCAGCTTCGTCGAGATGCTGCGCCGCATCGTGCAGCTGTCGCGCAACCAGGGCGCGGCCATCGCCAATGCCGAAGCCGCCGCGGCGTCGCTGGCGCCCTATCGCATGATTGCAGCCGACGGCTCGCTGGTGCCGCCGACGCCGGATGCACGGCCGCTTGTACCGGGCGCCGGCGCGCTGCCGGTGACCTTTGAAAACCCGCCCGGTCTCTATGGTTCCGAGACGGGCGTGTTTGCCCATAATCTGCTTGAAGCCGACAGCACGCTGGCCCCGCTGGCGCGCCCGCAAATCACTGTTCCCGTCACCTCGATCCAGTATGCCTTTGACGAATCGCGCAATTTGAAGGGCGCGCTGGTCGCGGCCGCCCTGGTGCTGATGCTGCTCGATACGCTGGCGGTGTTCTGGATGGGCGGCCTGTTCTCACGCCGACCGCGCCGCGCCGGTGCCGTGGCAACCACCGCCGCGGTCCTGATTGCGCTGGGTAGCTTGTTTGGTCATGCCGACCTTGCCCGCGCCGACGACGCCAAGCCGGGTGACGAAATTGCCATCGAGGCGATTTCGAAGACCCGCATCGCCTATGTGCTGACCGGTGTGCCGGGCGACGATTCGATCAGCCGTGCCGGGCTCGAGGGCCTGACCCGCTTCCTGGTCGAAAAGACGGCCCTTGAACCGGGCGCACCAGCCGGTGTCGACATTTCGAAGGACGAGCTGTCGTTCTATCCTTTGATCTACTGGCCGATCGATCCGGCCGCCCCGATGCCGAGCCAGGCCGCCATCGCCCGCATCGACGCCTATATGCAGCAGGGCGGCACGGTGCTGTTCGACACCCGCGACCAGTTCGCCAACGGCATCGGCGCCGATTCGACCAGCCCGGCGACGGAGCGGCTGCGCGACATCCTCGGCAACCTCAACGTGCCGCCGCTGGAGCCGGTGCCGTCCGACCACGTGCTGACCAAATCCTTCTTCATCCTGCCCGAATTCCCCGGCCGCTTCGCCGGCAGCCCACTGTGGGTCGAGGCGTCGCTCGACGCCAGCAATGCCGAGAACCGGCCGGTGCGCACCGGCGACGGCGTCTCGCCTATCATGATCACCGCCAATGATTTTGCCGGCGCCTGGGCGGTCGACGAGAATGGCGATCCGCTGCTGCCGACCGTACCGGCGGACCCGATGCAGCGCGTCTACGCGCTGCGCGCCGGCGTCAACATCATGATGTACATGCTGACCGGCAACTACAAATCCGACCAGGTGCACGTGCCCATACTGCTCGAACGGCTGGGGCAGTAAGATGAGTTTGTTTGGTTCCCTCCGGTCGCGGATAAACCCTCCCCAAAAAGAGGAGGGTAAGGGATGAACTGGTCGATTTCCTTCGAACCGCTGATCTCCTGGCCCCTGTTGGCCTTGGCGCTGGTGCCGCTGGCGCTGCTGGCGCTTGTCGGCCTGTGGTTTCGCCAGCGCGGCTCGGTCTTCCGCTTCATCGCCCTTTTGGCGCTCGCCGCCGCTTTGTTCAACCCGGTGTTCCTCAACGAGGAGCGCGAGCCGCTGAAAAGCGTTGTCGCCCTCGTCGTCGACCGCAGCCAGAGCCAGGATATCGGCGATCGCACCAAGCAGACCGACGAGGCGCTGGCCGGGCTGCAGCAGCGGCTTGGCCGCTTCAAGCAGTTCGACGTGCGGGTCGTCGAGGCCGGCAAATCCGAGGCCGCCGAAGAGCGCACCGAGACACGGCTGTTCGGCGCGCTTGAAGGCGCCTTCCGCGACGTGCCGCCGTCACGCATCGGCGGCGCGATCATGATCACCGATGGCGAGGTCCATGACGCGCCGCCGGGCGCGCCCGATTTCAACGCCCCGCTGCATGCGCTGATCACCGGCAACGACCACGAAAAGGACCGCCGCATCCGCTTCGAGAACGCGCCGCGCTTCGGCCTTGTTGGCAAGCCGCTCGACATGACCTACCGCGTCATCTCGACCGAAAACGAGACTGGCCCGGTCGATGTGCGCGTCTCGGTCAATGGCGAGCAGGTCGCCGTCGAGCACGCCACCGTTGGCCAGGCCATGCCGCTGCAGGTCACCATTCCGGGTGCCGGCCGCAACATCGTCGAACTCGCCATCGATCGCGAGCCGGGCGAACTGACCGACACCAACAACCGCGCCATCGCACTGATCGACGGCATTCGCGAGAACCTGCGTGTGCTGCTCGTCTCCGGCGAGCCGCATGCCGGCGAGCGCACCTGGCGCAACCTGCTGAAATCCGACGCCTCGGTCGATCTTGTCCATTTCACCATCCTGCGGCCGCCGGAAAAGCAGGATGGCACGCCGATCAACGAATTGTCGCTTATCGCCTTCCCGACCCGCGAACTGTTCGTCGAGAAGATCAAGGATTTCGACCTCATCATCTTCGACCGCTACCAGCATCGCGACGTGCTGCCGATCCTCTATTACGACTACATCTCCGAATATGTCGAAAAGGGCGGCGCGCTGCTGATCGCGGCCGGCCCCGAATATGCCGGCGAAAGCTCGATCGCGCGCACGCCGCTGATGGCCGCCCTGCCGGCGATGCCGACCGGCGAAGTTGTCGACAAGGCCTTCTATCCGCGCCTCACCGAACTCGGCCAGCGCCACCCGGTGACGCGTGGGCTCGATGGCTCGGCCACCGAGCCGCCGCACTGGAGCCGCTGGTTCCGCACCATAGGCGTGCAGAACCCGGAAGGCGAAGTGGTCATGAAGGGCGCCGACAACCGGCCGCTGCTGCTGCTCGACCGCAAGGGAGAAGGCCGCGTCGGCATGCTGCTGTCCGATCAGGGCTGGCTGTGGGCGCGCGGCTTCGAGGGCGGCGGCCCGCATGTCCAGCTTTATCGGCGCATCGCGCACTGGCTGATGAAGGAGCCGGAGCTCGAGGAGGAGCGGCTGACCGCCGATGGTCGTGGCATGGTGCTGGAAATCCGCCGCCAGACGATGGCCGACGATCCCGGCGCCGCGCAGATCATCACTCCGTCCGGCAAAACCTTGACGGTCAAGCTCGACAAAGCCGAGCCCGGGGTCTTCCTCGGCAGCGTCGAGACCAGCGAGATCGGGCTCTACCAGGTCGCCAATGGCGACCTCACCGCGCTCGCCCATGTCGGGCCGGTCAACGCACCGGAATTCGCCGACGTCATTTCCACCGAAAACCGGCTGAAGGCGCCGGCGGAAGCCACCGGCGGCAGCGTGCGCCGGCTGGCGTCTTCCACAGCCCTTGGCAGCGACGTGACGCTGCCTTCCATCGTGCCGGTGCGCTCGGCTGGTGCCGCATCCGGCAGCGACTGGATCGGCCTGCGCACGACAGACGACAGCGTGCTCAAAGCCGTCTCGCGCGTGCCGCTGTTCGGCGGCTTCCTCGGCCTCGGCCTGCTGCTTCTGGCAATGGGTTCGATGTGGTACCGCGAGGGACGGTAGCGCGGCGCTCTTTTTCCTTCTCCCCTTGTTGTGGGAGAAGGGAAAGCCCCCTGCTCTACTCCTCCGGCTCCGTCGTGAACATCAGCGGATAGCCCTTGGCCTTGCCGGCATCGGTGGCGCGCGTCGCCTTGGTCTCGGCGACATCCTTGGTGAACACGGCGACGACGCAGACGCCACGCCGATGCGCAGTGATCATCACCCGGTGCGCTTGGTCCTCGCTGAGTTTGAACTCGCCCTTCAGCACCGTCACCACGAATTCGCGCGGCGTGAAATCGTCGTTGATGAGGATGACCTTGTAGAGTTTTGGCCGTTCGACTTGCGGCTTGATCTGGGTACGCGGTTTTGTGGTGATTTCAGGCATCGGAACCGACAGTTTTGCGTAAGCGACGTGACCGCCATTCTGGCACCGGTGAAAACGGTCGTCCATTTTGATCGACGCGCGAAACCGGTGTCCGCCGACGCGGCCATTCACAATCATGTGGGAAAGTGTCGGTTGCCGTTCAACGGCCCTGGCGGCCGAATATGCGACGGCCGGGAATCTGCCGCACGGCCGCAGCGGGCGGTATATCGGACCGAAAACGGTTTCCGCCGGCATCCGCCCGGCGTTCCAGCCAGGTCGCGATCGGCCACGCGGCGACGCAGATCAACGTCGCGCCGGTCAGCACGACCAGCAGCCAGGTCTGTGCCGGCGTTATGTAGTCCCAGTTGGTGGAAATCGCCGGCGCGAACAGCGAAGGCTCGGTGCGTCCGCTGGCCGGATCGGGGACCGGGCTGGCGGTGAACAGGATAAGCACTCTGGCGAGGCCGGTGGCAACCAGACCGCCGATCACCATCGAGCGCAAAATGGACGAAAGCCGCTTCTTCATGCGGATTGTCCTACACGGCCGGCGTTGCAAACGGGTTAAGTGTCAGTCGAGGCGGAAACTGCCGGTGCCAGACTTCGCCAAAGATCAGTTGAACCCATCGACCCGCTTCATCGCCAATGTCAGGGCTTCAGCGGCTCGGACAGGAAGAAGGCCGCTCCAACCGAAACCAGCTGGAGCGGCCTTGGTCAACAGGCCGGCATTTTATGCCGGACCTTATCAGGTCTTCGGGGCGTCCTTCTTGACGGCCTTCTCAGCAGCCTTCTTGTGCTTCTTGACGGTCTTCTTGACGACCTTCTTCGGAGCAGCCTTGGCCGGAGCGGCAGTCGCCGGAGCGGTGGTCGTCGAAGCAGCCGGAGCAGCGGTCGTGGTGGCGGCGGCGTTGCCGAGAGCCGGCATCGCGAAAGCGAGAGCGACGGCGAGACCGGTTGCGGAGAGGATGGACTTTTTCATGGCTTCGTTTCCTTTTTATGCGGGTCAAGTTTCGGAGCGTTACTGAACCGGGTCGTTCGGCGTCACTCCAAGCAGCTTCAAAGCATTGGCGAGCATCCGGATGCCCTGTGCCTGTTTCTTGGCGGCGCAGTACCGGTTGCCCTTTCTCTGAAGTGCCTTTGCCGCGGTGACCTGCGTTGCCGTGGCATGGGTTTCGAGGGCTTCATCAAATTGGTGGCTGAGATTGGCGCACCGTTCGCTCCGGGTTGTGAGCGTCGCCTTTGCGTCCGATTGTCCGACAGCGGCAGTGACCAGGCAGAAGCCCAGCAACGCACCCAACAAACTGATCGACAACCTTGGCATCGGTTTATCCGTAAACCCGGAGACTAGCGTCGCAGCCGATGACCTGACCGCCACGAGATCAGTTATGCCTTTGAAATTTTTCAGGAGTTTTTCTGAACTGTAGAATTTTGTTTCTGGAGTGTGTCTGAGAAAGCCGGTGTGAACCCCATCATAGCCACTGGCCAACATATGGCCTGAATTCTATCGTGTGGGTTGCGACCGAAGGGCTTGGCAATCAAAGACAGAAGGGCTTGGCAACAATGACAGGGCTGCTGTGAAATCCGATGCACACATACTGATCGTCGACGACGACAAGGGCATCCGCGACCTGCTGCAGGAATTCTTCCAGAAGCGGGGCCTGCACACCTCGGTTGCGGCCGACGGCATCGAGATGGAGACCATCCTGCGGCGCGTCCAGGTGGACCTCATCGTCCTCGACGTGATGCTGCCCGGCAAAAGCGGGCTGGAGCTGTGCCGCGACCTGCGCGCCCAGTATTCGACGCCGATCATCATGCTGACCGCCGTCACCGAGACGACCGACCGCGTCGTCGGCCTGGAAATGGGCGCCGACGACTATGTGCCCAAGCCCTTCGACCCGCGCGAGCTTTTGGCGCGCATCCGGGCCGTGCTCAGGCGCAATGGCGCCGCCGAGCCGAAGCGCGCCACCACCAAGCAGATCTACCGCTTCGCCGGCTGGACGATGGACTGTGCCCGGCGCCGGCTGATCGCACCCGACGATGTCAGGGTCGAGCTGACCATGGCCGAATTCAACCTGCTGCAGACCTTCGTCAAGAGTGCGCAGCGTGTGCTGACCCGCGACCAGCTCATCGAACTGTCCGGCGGCGACAGCGACTATTCCTTCGACCGCAGCATCGACATCCTGGTCAGCCGGTTGCGGCGCAAGATGGAGGACGACCCGAAGGCGCCCAAGCTGATCCTGACCGTACGCAGCGGCGGCTACCAGTTCCTGCCCGAGACGACCTCCGAATGAGACGTTTCCTGCCGCAGACCTTGCCTGTCTGGGTGCTGCTGATCGTCATTGCCGGCCTGCTGATCAGCCAGGTCGCGACCCTCTACATCGTCTCGCGCGACCGCGCTGCCGCCAACGACGTCGTCGACCTCTACCGGCTCAACGACCGTGCCTTCTCGCTGGTGCAGCTCATGCATGACGCCAGTCCGGACGAGCGCAAGGCGACGGCGACCGGCCTGTTCAACTCCACCTACGCGCTCACCGTTTCGGACACGCCGGCGGTCACTTCGTCGATCGCCGGCGATGACGAACTGGCCGAACTCGAAGACATCCTCGTCGGCCGGCTGTCCAAATTCGGCATCACCGATGCACGCGTGCGCCGCGATCCGGCGACGCGCGAGGCCGACGACGCGGACGGCACGACGCCAGGACCCGACATCGGCCAGGTCGAGCGCGACCTTCTGGTGCTGGCCGCCGACTTCGCCCAGAGCGACAAGCTGACGGCATCGCTGCGCTTCGCCGACGGCCAATGGCTGAATTTCACCGAACCGATCACGCCCGTCGGCCCGATCCTGAGCTTCGACAGCCTGCCGCTCTATTCGCTGATCGCAGGGCTGGTGGTGATCATGTCGATCTGGTCGCTGCGCCGGCTGACGGCGCCCTACCGGATGATGGAAACCGCCGTGAACCGGATCGGCAAGGATCTGAAGAGCCCGCCGATCGCCGAGAGCGGCAGCCGCGAGGTGCGTGCCGCCGCCAAGGCGATCAATGCCATGCAGGCGAGATTGCGCGAATATGTCGAGGACCGCGAACATCTGGCGGCGGCACTGGCGCATGACCTGCGCACGCCGATGACCAGGATGCGCCTGCGCCTGGAGCTGTTGCGCAAATCGGCGGTCCGCGAGGCGCTGGCGCACGACCTCGCCGATGTCGAGAGCATCGCCAGCTCGGTGATCGACTTCGCCACCTTCGAAGTGACCGAGGAAAAGAACGAACGCATCGACTTCTGGTCGCTCGTGGAATCGATCGCCGACGGCTATGACGACGTCTCGTTCGACGACGAGACCCGTTCGCGCGGGCTGATCTGCATGGCGCGGCCGGTCGCGCTCAAGCGCTGCGTCACCAATCTGGTGCAGAACGCGGTCACCTACGGCAAGAAGGCGCATCTTTCGCTGCGCCGGTCGGAGGACATGATCCTGCTCACCATCCGCGATGAAGGGCCTGGCATACCGCAGGCGCAGATCGACGCCGTGTTCGGCTCGTTCGTGCGCCTCGAACAATCGCGCAACCGCCAGACCGGCGGTCTTGGTCTCGGCCTGACCATTGCCCGCAACATCGCGCGCGCCGCAGGTGGCGAGATCCGCCTGTCCAACAATCCCGGCGGCGGCCTGCTGACGCAACTGCGCCTGCCGCTGGCGGCATAAAAACAAGGCGCGCCCGGTCGCCGCGCCTCGCCGCCGTTGGATTCCGGAGAAACTACCGCCGCAACACCGCGCTCAGCACGTCGCGAATGCCGATGGCGCCGACGAAGCGCGACTGGTCGTCAAACAGCGCTACCGGAGCGGTCTGCGAACGGTGCATGGCCAGCATGACGGTTTTCAGCGAGGTGCCCGGGTTGGCCCAGAACACTTGCGCGGCTTCCTCGGATTGGCCTTCGACGTCGGCGCACGACACCCAGACCGCCGGCTTGCCGTCGCGTTCGGCCGCCGCAACCAGCCCGTGATCGTCGATCTTGAAGCGCGTCGTCTTGCGGCGGTCGAGCCAGACCCAGCCGTCCTTGCCGTGCTCCAGATCGCGACGGTCGCGCATCACGTTCCAGGCGGTCAGCACCGACAGCGGGTTCACATTGGCGATGAAGTCTCGGACATAGTCGTTGGCGGGCCGCAGCACGATGTCTTCGGGCGCGCCGGTTTGCACGATGCGCCCACCCTCCATGATGGTGATGTGGGAGCCGATCTTCAGCGCCTCCTCGAGGTCGTGGCTGACGAAGATGATGGTCTTCTTCAATTCAGTCTGCAGCTGCAGCAATTCGTCCTGCAGCTTGGTGCGGATGAGCGGGTCGAGCGCCGAGAACGGCTCATCCATCAACAGGATCGGCGCCTCGGTGGCGAAGGCCCGCGCCAGGCCGACGCGCTGCTGCATGCCGCCCGAAAGCTCATGCGCATATTTCTTCGACCACTGGTCGAGATTGACCAGCTTGAGCTGGCGTTGGACGCGCTCCTTGCGTTCGGCTTCCGGGACGCCGGCCAGTTCGAGGCCGAGACCGACATTCTCCTCCACCGTGCGCCAGGGCAAAAGGCCGAACTGCTGGAACACCATCGCCACCTGTTTCTGGCGCAGGCGCCGCAAGGTCGCCTCGTCGCAGGTGACGACATCGACGGTCTTGTCGCCATCCTTGACCAGCACCTGGCCGCGCGACACCACGTTGAGCCGGTTGACCGCCCGCAGCAATGTCGACTTGCCCGAACCGGAGAGGCCCATCAGAACGGAGATCTCGCCCTCGTTCACGGTCAGGCTGGCGCCGGCGCAGCCCAGTACATTGCCGGTCTTTTCGAGGATCTCGGCGCGGCTGGCGCCGGCGTCGATCATCTTCAGCGATCCGGCCTGGTCGGCCCCGAAGACGATATCGACGTTCCTGAAATCGACGGCGACGGTCATTTCTTGCCTCCAACGGCGATGCGGGTCATCCGGTCGAGCACGATGGCCAAAACGACGATGGCAAGCCCCGCCTCAAGCCCGAGGTCGATGCGGCGCGAGCCGAGCGCCCGGTTGATCTCGGTGCCGAGCCCGCCGGCGCCGATCAGTGCGGCAAACACCACCATCGACAGCGACAGCATGATCGATTGCGTCAGGCCGGCCATGATGGTGGGCAGTGCCGACGGCAGTTCCACCTTCCACAGCAGCTGGCTCTTGGTGGCGCCGAAAGCCTCGCCGGCCTCGACGATCGACTTCGGCACCGAGACGACGCCCAGATGCGTGAGCCGGACCGCGGTCGGAATGACGAAGATGATGGTGACGATGAGGCCGGGCGCGTTGCCGAGGCCGAACAGCGTCAGCACCGGGATCAGGTAGACGAAGGTCGGCAGCGTCTGCATCAGGTCGAGCACCGGCAGCATGACGCGGTAGACCTTCGGCTTGTGCGCTGCCCAGATGCCGAGCGGCACGCCGATGGCCATGGCCATGGCAGCGGCCGCGACGACCAGCACCAGCGTCTGCACCGTCTGCTTCCAAAGGTTCTGGTTGATGATGAAGATCAGGCCGAGAAAGACGCCGATGGCAAGTGGCCGCGAGCGTTGCAGCAGCCAGGCGACAACGGCGATGACCAGCGCCAGCAGCACCGGCGGCACCATCAAGAGGATGCCGACCAGCCCATCCAGCAGGAAATTGAGGCCATTCGAAAAGGCCCTGAACACAGTGTCGAAATTGTCGGTGAGGAAACCGAAGAAGGCCTTTCCCCAGGCGCCGATCGGAATCTTGTGATCGACCATGAATTTCGAAATCGGATCCATATCGCCCCTCTCGTGCAGGAGACCGCCCTGCCCCTCGGCCTCGGCCGTCGTCATCTTGTCACAGGATATGAAAAAGGGCAGCCTTTTCTAAGATGGCTGCCCTTCCTGGTTCGGCTTTGCCGAATTCAGTCGGCTCAGCTTCCGAGCGCGGTCTTGATGGCGGCGGCAGCGTCACCGCCGTCGAAGGTAGTCACGCCGGCTATCCACGGGGCAACGGCATCCGGGTGCTTCTTCAGCCAGTCGGTTGCAACCGTATTGGCGTCGCCGCCCTTGAGGATCGCGTCCATCATCTCGCCTTCCATGTCCAGGTTGAACTTCAGGTTGGCGATGAACTTGCCGGCGTTCGGGCATTCGGTGGTGTAGCCCTTGCGCACATTGGTGTAGACGGTGGCGGCGCCGAAGCCGCTGTCGCCCATGCCGTCGAGATAGGTGATCTTCATGGCGCCCATCACCGGATGCGGCGTCCAGCCGAGGAAGGCGATCCATTCATTGTTCTTCATCGACTGCTCGGCCTGCGTCAGCATGCCGGCTTCCGAGGATTCGACCAGCTCGAAGCCTTCGAGATTGTCCTTCGGGTTCTTGATCATGTCGAGGATGATGCGGTTGCCGTCATTGCCGGCCTCGATGCCATAGATCTTGCCGTTGAACTTGTCCTTGAACTTGCCGATATCGGTCAGCGATTTGACGCCGGCGTCGGCGACATAGGTCGGCACGACGATGCCGTAGCCGGCGCCGGTCAGGTTGGTGCTGATCGTCTCGACCGAACCGTCGGCTGTATAGTCCTTGATGTCGTTGGTCATCGACGGCATCCAGTTGCCGAGGAACACGTCGAGATCCTTGTTCTTCAGCGACGCCATGGTCACCGGCACCGACAGCTGGATCGTTTGCGGCTCATAGCCGAGCGCGGTCAGCAGCACGGAGGCGACGCCGGTCGTCGCCTGGATGTCGGTCCATCCGACATCGGAAAGGCGCACCGCCTTGCAGCTCGCCGGATCACCGGCGTAGGCAGCGCTGGTGGACAAAAAAGCCGCCAGGCCGAGGCCGGCGACGAAAGAGTTCATACGCGACATAGACAGTCTCCCATTGTGATTCTTTGGCGAAGCGTAGCTACGGTTTCTATGCCCGCCTTGTTTCGTCAGCCAAACACCATTCTGGTGTGGTTTCAAGCATTAAGACAATCACGATCAACGGCGCGGGCTGGCCAATCAGCGACACATCAGGCGCTTTTGTCTGGCCAGCCGGCTTTTTCAGGGGAATGCCGCTCTGGCCCCTCCCCGTGTCAGGCCAAGTCGGCTTAAAAGAGCGGCATGGCCAAGCTTTACTTCCACTACGCGACGATGAACGCCGGCAAGACGACGATGCTCTTGCAGGCCTCTTACAATTACCGCGAGCGCGGCATGGGCACGATGCTGTTCGTCGCCGGCCACTACCGCAAGGGCGATACAGGCCTGATCTCGTCGCGCATAGGCCTGGAGACGGAAGCCGAGATGTTTCGCGACGGCGACGATCTGTTCGCCCGCGTCGCCGCTCATCACGCGCATACGTCGGTGCATTGCGTCTTCGTCGACGAGGCGCAGTTCCTCGAGGAAGAGCAGGTCTGGCAGCTCGCCCGCATCGCCGACCGGCTGAACATCCCGGTCATGTGCTACGGCCTGCGCACCGATTTCCAGGGCAAGCTGTTTCCCGGCTCGCGCGCGCTGCTGGCCATCGCCGACGATTTGCGAGAAGTGCGCACCATCTGCCGATGCGGCCGCAAGGCGACGATGGTCGTGCGCCTCGGCCCCGATGGCAAGGTGGCGCGCCAGGGCGAGCAGGTGGCGATCGGCAAGGACGTCTATGTCTCGCTCTGCCGCCGCCACTGGGAGGAAGAGATGGGCCGCGCCGCGCCAGACGACTTCATCGGCTTTATCAAGGGCTGACGGTCGGCGGCCTTGACCCCGGCCCTATGCAGCGTTTCTTAAGGCCTCGGTACTATAACGCAGCCAGCCAGAGCTCCCCGGGGTCAGCCATGCTTCGAGCCGCTTCGTTCGCCAGTATCCTTCTCCTTGCCAGCTCGCTCGTAGCCCATGCCGGCGGTGATCCTGCCCTGGGCAAGAAGGTCTTCAACCGATGCATGGCCTGCCATGACGCAGCCACCGACCGCGACAAGGTCGGTCCGCATCTGTTGGGCGTCGTTGGCCGCACCGCCGGCAGCGCCGAGAGCTTTCTTGGCCACTATTCCGAGGCGATGAAGAGTGCTGGCGCCGCCGGCCTGGTCTGGGATGAAGCCAATCTCGCCGAGTATCTCAAGGCCCCAAAGCTGAAGGTGCCGGGCAACAAGATGGCCTTCGGCGGCCTGACCAATGACGACGACATCGCCAATGTCATCGCCTATCTGAAGGCCGATCCCAAGCCTTGATCCGCTGTTCGTCAGCTCTGTAAAACCGGCTTTCCCCTCGCATATCGCGGCCGCGATTGCTTCAGTCGTTTGCCGAATACAAAGGCATCCGTGCGCCATCGGCTTGCCGCATGAAAGTTCAATGACAGCTGAACTACGGCTGGCAGGCAAGCTAATCACGCCAGGCCCCCGCCTTCACTGGTTTTCAAGACCCTGATGGATTCTTTTGTTTTCACGCCGCCCTTGTCCTCACGTCTTTCAATCCCCCGATGCCCCACATATATTCGCCGCTGTTCGCGACCAGCGACGTCATGCCGAAGCGGGAGGCCCCAATGGCGACATTGCAGAATTTCGACGCCGAAATTGCCAAGACCAAGCAGGTCGTGCAGGACATGCGCTCCAAGATCGAGCAGTCCGGCACCATGCTTGATACGCTCGCCACATCGGACAAGAAGATCGGCGACGCCAATTTCGACCTCGAGAACGCCCGCATCGAGGATGTGCTGAAGCAGCAAAAGGTGATGGAAGGCAACATTGCCGACCTGATCATCGGCCTGGAGGACGCCACCAACGTCTTCGGCTCCGAGTTCGAGAGCATGAAGAACTACACCGGCTGGGAAAAATTCATCGGTATCTTCTCCAGCCAGAGCAAGCAGCGCATGCGCACCGACCGCGTCCGCAACATGTCGCTGGCGGGCAATCTGCAGGAATTGCTGGTCAAATCCGACACCATCGTCGGCATATTGAAGGCGCAGAAAGAGGTCCTCGACCAGCGCTACAAGACCTCGGAAACCAGCCTGTCGCAGGTGATCGAGCGCCGCAAGACCACCATGACCAACCTCGAAGCCGTGCAGAAGCGCATCGAGGAGCTCAACCCGATGCTGCTCGACATCGAAAACAAGATCGCCGCTTCGACCAGCCAGAAGGACCGCACGCAGCTCGAAGGCGAACGCTCCAAGCTGGCGACGGAATACAACGAAAAGCAGGCCAAGGAGCAGGAGCTGCTGGCCGAGAGCCAGACGCTCGAGCGCTACACCTCGATGTTCCAGACCTTCGTCGATTCGCTCAACAACCAGATCGCCGCGCAATCGACGCTGATCAACAAGCTGACCATCGATACCGAGCAGCGCATCGTGCTCTACAAGGCGCTGGAAGATTCGCTGAAGACCGCCGCCCAGCAGGACGTCGCCCACAAGATCAACACGCTGGGCAGCCAGGTCGACAACACCGCCGAGGAAACCATGGCCGGCATCGGTGCTGCTTCGCAAAAACACATCGGCGACCTACTCGAGATGCACGAGAAGAACATGGTCGCCACCGCCGACATCCAGCGCCGCAAGAAGCTGGCCGACGATGCCTTTGCCCGCCGCTTCGACGAGGTGCTGAAGAAGCACAATTCGGCAAACTACGTGCAGTCTTAGGGGTGATAGGACTGCCCGCGAGCGCACAGGCATGACCCCCGAAAACGAAGCGGCGGCACGATATTTCTCCGCCATCACGGCCGCGCTGAGCGGCCTTGAAGTGTTCATGCGCGACGATCGCTCGCCGCTTTACCGGCACGGCATCGTCGCCAAGATCGTCGCCGAATACATCGCCCGGCTCGACAAGTCGTTTTCCTGCTGGCGCAACCGGCTGGGCTTCATGGACACGTTCCGCATTTCGCGGGCCGAAAGCGGATTCCCGGTGTTCCAGAACCTGCTCGAACTGGAAAACGACCGCCGCCAGGCCGACGCGCGGCTTGCCAACATCCCGCTCGCCGGCGAATTGCGCGAGGAAATGGCCGACTTCATCCTGCGCCACAAGGAATTCCCCGAGGCGCTGCAGAAGTCGATGGCCGAGCGGCTCTATCTCGAGGACGTGAAAAGCGAGAACACCTTCGGTCCCTTCACGCTGGCGCAAACCGCCAAGGTCTCGGTCAATCCGAAGACGGGACGGCCCTATTATCTCGTCCATTGGGCGACGTTCGACGGCAGCGCCAACCTGCCTCTGGTCTACATGGTGACGGTGGAGGATTCTTCCGACGCGATGATCCGCCAGCTTGTCGACAGAAACGGCAAACTCAACGAGACGGTCGACATTCCGCTGCCGGTCGACGGCCTGCTCAATCCCGAGCTTGCCCATCGTTTCGACGATTTCACCGAGAAGAACTCCGCCTATACGCTGTCGCCGGCAACCATCGCGGTCAACCTCGACAAGGATTTCGAACCGCTGCACCCCAAGCAGCTGCGCCGCGTCGTGCTCGGCCCGTTCTATTCGGTGGGGATTACCGACAACAATTCGACGGTGACCGAGGTTCTGGCCAAGGTGCGCAAGCCGCAAAATGCCTGGCTTTTGACCTGGACGATCCAGGAGGTCTATTCCAAGAGCGAGAAGCCCGGCCGCAAGGGCCTGTTTTCGAGTGAGAAGACAACGCAGGAATTCTTCATCAACACTGATGATCTGGAAGCCGCGCGTCAGGGCGTGTCGAGCTATGAAAACCATGCGCTGATTCCGCACGAGGCCTATCAGGCACTCTACGCCGCCGGCGAAGCACAGAAGATTTTTGCCGGCTACAAGGTTCATATCCTGTCCAACGGACAGGTCATCTCAGACGTCTGACCGTCACACCACGGAGCACCCTTCATGGATACCGGCCTGACCACCATTCCGGAAGCCGCCATCGAGAAGCACCGCGCCACCGCGCAGAGCTTCATCACCCGCATCGTCGTGCTGGAGGACCTGTCACGGGAGTCCGGCACCGCGCTTGCCGGCACCAACCGCCGCTTCGTCTCGACCGTCTCGGTCGGCTCGGTGCGTCGCACGCGCGAGGTCGAGCTGGCCAAGACCGTCGGCGCCGTTCATCCCGACGACCAGCTGCTGACCATCCCGCAGCACACGCTCCTGTTTCGCGCCCGGCGCGGCACGGCGATCGCGCTGGCCATATCGGACGTCTTTGCCGAAGGCTCCGACCTCGAAAGCCTGCAGGCCAGGAATACCCGCGCGCCGCTCGAAGGCGACGAAGCGGCCACCTTCAAGAAGCTTCTGTCGGCCTCGGCTTACATCTCCGCCTTCAGCCTCGCCTCCTACCTGTTCCAGCTGATCGACAGCGACGGCGAGGCACCCAACGACATCCCCGAGCCGGACTTCCTGTTCGACACGCCGCAGGATGCGGTGAAGTCGATCCTCGCTGGCCTCGACAAGGCGATCTCGGGATCGTCCGATGATGCCGATTTGATGACAAGGGCACGCGCCTTCGCCCGCGTCGCCATCGACGGGCTTCTGGCCCGCAAGGGCCGCTTCGACGGCATCGGCCCGTTCGAGAACGCCCATATCCGCATCGATGCCGACGATTTCACTCTCGATGGTTTCGACGTCGCGCCGGGCAAGCGCTCAAAACCGCTGGTGATGACCTTCAAGAAGCCGGAAGAGGTCGTCGGCAACCACATCGCCAAATACCAGTCGGTCAAGCTCGCCAAGATGCTGATGGCCTATGATTTCGAGCGCGAACTCAATCCGTTCGTCGAGCTCGGCGGCTTCCTGTTCACCTTCATCGGCGACGGCGCCCCCGGCACCGGCAAGACGACGCTGATCCAGATGATCGCCGGCCTCGTCAACGGCTATTGCCAGGTCGCCGGCTATCCCTTCGCCTACGAGAATTTCGGCGTCGACCAGATCTCGTCCTACCAGGGCAAGTCGGGCCAGAACTGCCGCCAGTTCATCAACAATGTCTTGAACCCACGCGTCATCGGCTTCGGCACCATCGACGACATCGACCAGGTGGCCGCCAGACGCTCCGACGACCGCGCCTCCGCCGGCCAGCAGGAGATAACAGGCGTCTTGATGGACGCCTTCGCCGGCGCCGCCACCGTGGTGCGCGGCAACTGCTCGTTCGGCATGTTCTCCAACTACCCCGAAAATGTCGACGACGCGCTGCGCCAGCGCGCCGGCGCCCGCTGGCTGGTCGACGGGCCGCAGAGCCGCGACGACTACATCGATATTTTTGTCCTGCTGGCGGGGAAAAACCACAAGATCCCGCTCGGCGACCACGACCTCTACGCCGCGCAGGAAATCCAGCGCGCCGTGACCGAAGCCTATGAGGAGCACGAGAAGCCGCAGGAAGATGGGCTGATGAAGGTCTACGAGCGCTACATGAAGGAGAACGGCGCGCCGAAATCGATGGCCGATATCGGCACCTATCTGCACCTGATCAAGGATGCCGAGCCCCGCTTCACCGGTCGCGCCATCAAGAATGTCACCGACGCCATCAAGATGCGCGCCATGGACATCGAGCTTCCCGACGATTGGTTCGAGAAGCCGGAAGTCTTCATGCACAAGGGCTACGACGAGAAGAAAGCGATGATCGAGGAACTGCGCGGGCCGTTCTCGATGGACATGGTCATGCAGGAGATCAACCGCTACGCCGACTCGGAGTTCCGCTATTCCGACAAGTCCGACGACTCCGCCGTGGAAAAACTGCTGCGCGACGCCCGCCTGCGCGAACGGGCTGCGCGCGAGATGGAGGAGATGAAGAAGAAGGGGCTATGGAATGCGTGAGCTGCGCCGGCCTTCCCTTCACCCCTTGTGGGAGAAGGCAAGATGAGCCCCGCCAAGAAACCCGATCTCCTGCGCGACAATGAGCTGATCTATGGCCGGCTGCTGACGGTCGACGAGCCGCATCTGATCCAGCGCTACAACAAGGCGCTCGCCGCATTCGGCTTGAAGCCGACCAAGCTGAAGACCTTCCAGATCGATCGCACCGGCTTTTCGCCCGAAGTGGCCGAGGAATGCGACGACTACGACTATCTCGATCCCAACGAGGTCAACCGCCGTTTCATCATCCTGACGCCGTCGCAGATCGACCTGCCGGTGGTGCACACCGCCTTCTCCAATACCTCGCAGCTGATGTTCGAGTTCATGTCCAAGAACCAGCGCGCCATCGATGCGCTGACGATCAAGGATGTCATCTACGGCGAGATCGAGGATTCCGTTCCCAAGGTCAACGATATCGAGGACCTGCTGTCGATCAGCCAGGTCGAGTTCAAGGTGCTGTCGGCTGAGGATGTGCTGGGCAAGGCCGCCGAGCTCGGCAAGCTCGTCGACTGGTTGAAGCAGGAGCCCGACGCCTGGCGCGACAGCGCCATGCTGAACCGCATGGTCGAGCTCGCCAAGATCTGCGGCGACATCCGCGAGAACGCGCTGGTGCCCGACCAGGTGATCTTCCGCCACAACGCCTACTGGACCAGCCATTTCGGTGGCCTTTACGTCTTCGTCGACCCGGATGTGACGACGGTGATCAGCGATCCTGCGGCGCCAGGCTTCCGCCGTTCGCGGCCGTGGCAGGTCAGCTATCTCTCCATTAACGACGCCGACAAGGTGTTCAAGTTCCTCGCCACCACCGGCCGCATCGAGTTGCCGCGCGCCTCCTGGGTCGAGGCCTCGGGCTATCTCGAGCACCGCGCCGAGATGGTGGTGCGCGCGCTGATCCGCGATGCCGAGCCGAACCGCAACTTGACCAATGTCGACAAGGTCTGGCTGCAGACCTGGATCCAGAGCCATGCCGACCTGATCACCAGGGACGGCAATTTCCCTTTCCTCAACGCCGCCAAGCGCGAGATCGCCCAGCTCGGCCACCTGAAGATCGAGGATGTCTTCCCGCAGCAGCGCTTCCTGGTGATCCGCGCCAAGCCTGACCATCCTGACGCCTGGCTGACCAACCGGCTGATCTCGGATTTCGTACCGTCGGACTTCGTCTCGCGCTACATCTTCAACAAGGACGGCTTCTACAAGGACTATGGCGGCTTCAGCGACGCCTGGCGATCGCATGTTGTGGACGTTCTCAAAACCACATATTTGAAGGACAAGGTGGCGTTTCGCACGCGCCTCTACGGCCTGACTGACTAGAACGAAATGAACCGTTTATTTTGTTCTAACTTCTTGTTTTGGCGCATAATGTTATCCAAAAAGTCTGCAACTTTTTGGCATCATGCTTTGAGGGGGTGACACAGCCATGCTCGATCCGATCGTGAACTTCTTCACCCGCATTTTCCAGTGGATCGGCCGCGGTATCGGGCTTTTGATCGGCGTCATCCTGTGGCCGTTCCTGTGGGCCGGACGCTGGTACACGCAGCGCGGCTGGATCCTCAAGGCGGCGGTCGGCCTTGCTCTGCTGGTGCTGATCGGCCTCTATGCCAATTTCTTCTACGCCACCCAGTGGTGGAACAATTTCAACCCGAACTATCCAGACACCTACACGTTCGAGAAGCGCAATGTCTCCGCTGGCGAACAGGTCTCCGCCGGCGCCGGCACCGACACGGCCAAGACCTGCGGCAACTCCGGCATTGCCCAGATCGCCGCCGACCTGACCGACTTCAACGTCAACCAGAATGCCTGGATCTCGTCGATGATCCTCTACAAGCTCGGCCTGTTCGGCATCGACTGGGACAACACGCCGTGGATGGACAACAAGGCCTCCTTCCAGCGCGGCATCAACCAGGCGGTGCGGCGCACGGCGACCGAACTCGCCGACAATCTCGGCCGCGTCCGCACCACCTCGCAGATCGACAGCGATCTGCAGAATGCCCGCGGCAACCTGCAGTTCGACGAGGAGACCTGGTATTTCGGCCTGAACCCGTTCGGCCCCAAGACACCGACGCCGAGCTACTATCGCGACGCCGTGCGCATGCTGCGTTCCTTCAACGCTCGCCTTGCCACCTGCCAGGCGACATTCGACGCCCGCGCCGACAATCTGAAACAGTATATCGACCGCATCTCGTCCGACATCGGCTCGACCTCGGCGATCCTCAAGGAACGCGCCGAGAACCACAACAATGGCTGGTTCGACTTCCGCGCCGACGACCGCTACTGGTTCGCCTATGGCCAGCTCTATGGCTATTACGGCCTGATGAAGGGCGCCCAGGCCGACTTCGAGGACGTCATCAAGGAAAAGCATCTGCAGAACCTGTGGGACACGATGGACTCGCAGTTCGTTTCGGCGCTGAAGATCCAGCCTTTCATCATCGCCAATGGCCGCGAGGATGGCTGGCTGTTGCCGACGCATCTGACGACGATGGGCTTCTATGTGCTCAGGGTGCGCTCCAACATGGTCGAAATCAGCAACGTTCTGACGCAGTAGCGCTGTTCCATTAGGGACCAGGCGATGGTGAATTTGCGCCGTCGCCTCTGTCGCATTCCGTGCATTGTGCGGCTGTTTTGAGACGGCGGAACGACGCGTCCTCTGGCTTCTATACGGCGCGGCAACGGAGCCAGGAAGAACCGACGACAGGTCGGCCGGTCCGCAGAAGAATTTTCTCAAGAGGAAACATAGTTGCATACAAGTTGACGCCGCGGCAGCGACAGGGTTAGAACATGCCCCCGCCCGGTTCCAACCTGCTTGCCAGTAAGACCAAACCCGTCCCCTCCACCGTCCAATCCAGAGGAAAGCCGTCATGGCCGAAGTGAAGTCCGACATCGAGATCGCGCGCGGCGCCAGGAAAAAGCAGATCCAGGAGATCGGCCAGAAGATCGGCATCCCGACCGAACACCTGCTGCCCTACGGCCACGACAAGGCCAAGATATCAGCCGAATTCATCAAATCGGTGAAGGGCAACAAGGACGGCAAGCTGATCCTCGTAACCGCCATCAACCCGACGCCGGCCGGCGAAGGCAAGACCACGACCACGGTTGGTCTCGGCGACGGCCTGAACCGCATCGGCAAGAAGGCGATCGTCTGCATCCGCGAGGCTTCGCTCGGCCCGAACTTCGGCGTCAAGGGCGGTGCCGCCGGCGGCGGCTATGCGCAGGTCGTGCCGATGGAGGACATGAACCTCCACTTCACCGGCGACTTCCACGCCATCACCACCGCACACAACCTGCTTTCGGCGCTGATCGACAACCACATCTACTGGGGCAATGAGCTCGGCATCGACACCCGCCGGGTCGTCTGGCGCCGCGTCATGGACATGAACGACCGCGCGCTGCGCGAGATCATCTGCTCGCTCGGCGGCGTCGCCAACGGCTTCCCGCGCGAGGGCGGTTTCGACATCACCGTCGCCTCGGAAGTCATGGCGATCCTCTGCCTGTCGACCGACCTGAAGGACCTGGAAAAGCGCCTCGGCGACATCATCGTCGCCTATCGCCGCGACAAGTCAGCCGTCTATGCCCGCGACCTCAAGGCCGACGGCGCCATGGCTGTGCTGCTGAAGGACGCCATGCAGCCGAACCTGGTGCAGACGCTGGAGAACAACCCGGCCTTCGTGCATGGCGGCCCGTTCGCCAACATCGCGCATGGCTGCAACTCGGTCGTCGCCACCACGACGGCGCTCAAGCTCGCCGACTATGTCGTCACCGAAGCCGGCTTCGGCGCCGATTTGGGTGCTGAAAAGTTCTTCGACATCAAGTGCCGCAAGGCGGGCCTGAAGCCGGCAGCGGCGGTCATCGTCGCCACCGTGCGCGCCATGAAGATGAATGGCGGCGTCAAGAAGGAAGACCTCGGCAAGGAAAACGTCGAAGCGGTGAAGAAGGGCTGCGCCAATCTTGGCCGCCACATCGAGAACATCAGGCAGTTCGGCGTGCCGGCGGTGGTTGCCATCAACCATTTCTATTCCGACACCGACGCCGAGATCCAGGCGATGAAGGACTATGTCGCCTCGATGGGCGAAGAAGCGATCCTGTGCAAGCACTGGGCGCACGGCTCGGCCGGGATCGAGGATCTCGCCAACAAGGTGGTGGCACTGGCCGAATCCGGCGCCTCGCAGTTCGCCCCGCTCTATCCCGACGCCATGCCGCTGTTCGAGAAGATCAACACCATCGTCCAGCGCATCTATCGCGGCTCGGAAGCGATCGCCGACAAGTCGGTGCGCGACCAGCTCAAGGCGTGGGAAGACGCCGGCTACGGCCATTTGCCGGTGTGCATGGCCAAGACCCAGTATTCCTTCTCGACCGACCCGAACCTGCGCGGCGCGCCGACCGGCCACACCGTGCCGGTGCGCGAGGTCAGGCTTTCGGCCGGTGCCGGCTTCGTCGTCATCATCTGCGGCGAGGTCATGACCATGCCGGGCCTGCCGAGGGCGCCATCCTCGGAAAAGATCTTCCTCAATGAGGCCGGCAATATCGAAGGCCTGTTCTAAAATCCTTCAATTCAAACAGAAAGGGCGCCGCAGCGATGCGGCGCCCTTTCTGTTTTTTCGGATAGCCCTAAGCAGCGCTGCGCGACAGGGCCCGCTGGTTGGAGCCGAAGATCGTGTCGCGCTCCGGCAGCGCGCCGGTCTGCAGGCACTCCACCCATTCGGCGGTCTTGAGCACGGCGGCGAAGCGCGACTGCAGGATGATCGTGACCACGCGATGGATCTCCTCGGCCGAGGCGTAGCCGGCGCTGTTGGCGTAAGGCACCGAGCCGGTCGCATCCGACAGGAACTCGACGGCAAAGCCCATATGCACGGCGTGGATAATGGTCGACAGGTCACAATTATGCGTCATGTAGCCGACCACCGTGATCGTATCGATGGCATTGGCGCGAAGCCAGTCTTCCAGATCAGTGCCGGTGAAGGCGGAGGGCAGGTTCTTTTCGATATAATGGTCGCGCTCGCGCCTGGCGATTTCGGGATGCAGTTCGCCGCCGTGACTGCCCTTGGCGAAGATCGGCGAGGTCTCGGGCGCCATCTGCTTGACGACCACCACCTTGATGCCGGCAGCAGTCGCTGCATCCATGGCGCGTGCCACATTGACGACGCTGTCGCGGAACGGCGGATGCTGGATGGCGAGATTGCCGCCGTCATAATCGTTCTGCACATCGATGACGATCAGCGCCCGGCGCGGCGTGGTGTTGGCTGGGTCAGACATGGTGTTTCCTTTCCGGCTTGAATTCGATGGATGGAAGATAGGCGGGCTGCCAGACAGCCGAAAGTGGCCCGATTGACATCATTCGAAAGAATTGGGACAATCCGCATTCAACCGCTGGAAGCACCCATGAACGACCCGATCATTGCCGTCCTCGCCTTCGACGGCATCAGCCCGTTCCATCTTTCCGTACCGTGCCTGGTCTTCGGCGAGGACAGGACGGCGCTTGGCCTGCCGCGCTTCGACTTCCGCATCTGCGCGGTCAAGGCCGGCCCGATCCATACCGAAGCCGGGCTGACAATTGCCGCGCCGCATGGGCTCGAAGGGCTGGACGGCGCCGATATCGTCATCATCCCGAGCTGGCATCATCTGAGCGAACCGGTATCGCCGCTGCTGATGGAAGCGCTGCGCCATGCGCACCAACGCGGCGCCTTGATTGTCGGCCTGTGCCTCGGCACCTTCGCCATTGCAGCGGCCGGGCTGCTTTCGGGCCGACGTGCCGCGACGCATTGGGCCTATTGCGAACAATTGCAAACACTCCATCCCGACATCGCTGTCGATGCCGCGGTGCTCTACGTCGACAATGGCGATGTCGTGACCTCGGCCGGCGTCGCCGCCGGCCTCGACTGCTGTCTCCACATCGTGCGCGCCCGCTACGGTGCGGAAGCAGCACTGCGGCTTGCTCGCCAGATCGTGCTTTCCCCGCATCGCCAGGGCGGCCAGGCGCAATTCATCGAGCATCCGGTGGCAAGAAGCGCGGACGCCGACCGCTTCACCCAGGCCCTCGACGCGGTCCGCGCGACGCTTGGCGAAGCGCATAGCCTGGACCGCGTGGCCGAGGCCGCCGGCCTGACCCGCCGCACCTTTACCCGTCGCTTTCAGAAATCGATCGGTGTCAGCTTTGGCGATTGGCTGACCAGCCAGCGGATCGAACTGGCGCAGCGTTTGCTGGAAGCGACGGAGAAATCCATGGACATGATCGCCTTCGAAGCCGGCTTCGGCAGCGCCACCTCGCTGCGCCAGCATTTTTCGGCACGGCTCAAGACATCGCCGGCGCAATACCGGCGCGAGTTTTCCAGGCGAGGCGATCAGGAAGAGCGCATGACGTATGTCCTGTCGTCCTGACCTGTTCAGCCCCGCTTGACCGGCCGCGCCGGATTGCCGATCACCGTGGCGTTCGCCGCCACGTCGCGCGTCACCACCGCACCGGCGCCGACGATGGCGCCTTCACCGATGCTGACGCCGCCAAGGATGACGGCTGAGCCGCCGATCCAGGCATTGGCGCCGATCTCGATCGGTCGGGCGATCTCCAGTCCGGCCTGCCGCCCACTGGCCTCCTTGTGGTGCTCGGCGCAGTAGATCTGCACGTTCGGGCCGAGCAGCGTTGCCTTGCCGATGCGCACGCTCGCCGTGTCGAGGATGGTGCAGCCGGCATTGAGGAAGACGCCGTCGCCGAGAAAGATGTTGAAGCCATAGGCGCAGTGGAACGGCGCCTCGATACGGGCGCCCTCGCCGGCTCTTCCCAGCAGTGCCTTCAGACCCGGCCCGAGATTGCCGCGTTGACGAGGCGGCAGCAAGTTGTGCTCGAACACCGCATCGCGCGCTATCATCCGCAACGACTCCAGTTCGTCATCGAGGCAGGTATACCATTCGCCGGCCACCATCTTCACGCGCTCGCTTTCAGCCATGATGCGGTCTCCAGTTCACGTCCTTGCAAAGCACAAGTGCAGCCAAAAGCGCCGATGCCAGTACTGGTCAAATATTGGACCTATGGTAGCCTGTGACTCAAGGCCGTCTTGGCCCGTGATCGAGGGGGATCGACCATGCTCTACATTCTGGCACTTCTGATCGGCGTCATTGCCGGTCTTCGCGCCATGACGGCGCCGGCCGCCATTGCCTGGGGCGCTTATCTCGGCTGGCTGACGGTTGCCGGCACCTGGGCGAGCTTCATGAGCCACTGGGCGGCTGTCGGCATCTTCACCATCCTGGCCATTGTCGAGTTGGTCACCGACCAGTTGCCGTCGACGCCGAGCCGTAAAGTACCCCAGCAATTCGGCGCCCGCATCGTCATGGGCGCCTTCACAGGCGCGGTGATCGGCGCGACAGGCGGCGCCACCATCGGCGGCCTGATCGCGGGCGCCATCGGCGCTGTCATCGGCACGCTGGGCGGCGCCGAAGCTCGCGGCCGGCTCGCGGCCGCCTTCGGCAAGGATCCGCCCGCCGCCTTTATCGAGGACGCGGTGGCGATCATCGGCGGCCTGCTGATCGTAGCGGCGGTGGCATGACGACGAAAACCTTCGACGCCATCATCATCGGTGCCGGACAGGCTGGCCCTCCGCTGGCCGGGCGGCTGACGGCCGCCGGCATGAGCGTCGCGCTGATCGAGCGCAAGCTGGTCGGCGGCACCTGCGTCAACACCGGCTGCATGCCGACCAAGACCATGGTCGCCAGCGCCTATGCCGCGCATCTGGCGCGCCGCGCCGCCGACTACGGCGTGACGCTCAGTGGCCCCGTCGGCGTCGACTATGCCAGGATCAAGGCGCGCAAGGACAAGGTGACGATCGACGCCCGCACCAATCTTGAGACCTGGATTGCCGGCATGGACAAGTGCACCCTCTATCGCGGCCATGCGCGTTTCGAATCCGCCAACACGGTGCGCGTCGGCGACGATCTTTTGACCGCCGAAAAGATCTTCCTCAACACCGGCGGCCGCGCCTCGGTGCCCGACCTTCCCGGCATCCACGACATCGACTATCTGACCAACTCGTCGATGATGGATCTCGATGTGCTGCCGCGCCATCTCGTCGTCGTCGGCGGCAGCTACATCTCGCTCGAATTCGCTCAGATGTTCCGCCGCTTCGGCGCGGAAGTCACCGTCGTCGAGAAGAGCCCGCGCCTGACCGGCCGCGAGGACGAGGATGTCTCCGCCGCCATCCTGTCGATCCTCGAAAACGAAGGCATCGCGGTCCATGTCGGCGCCGACGACATTGCCTTCGCCAGACAGGGTGACGACATCGCCGTGACCTTCTCCGCCGGCAAGCCACCGGCGGTCGGCTCGCATGTGCTGCTGGCGCTGGGGCGCACGCCCAACACCGACGATCTCGGCCTGGAAAGGGCCGGCGTCGAGGTCG
Source organism: Mesorhizobium sp. WSM1293 (assembly GCF_000513875.1). Classification (NCBI taxonomy): domain Bacteria; kingdom Pseudomonadati; phylum Pseudomonadota; class Alphaproteobacteria; order Hyphomicrobiales; family Phyllobacteriaceae; genus Mesorhizobium; species Mesorhizobium sp. WSM1293. The sequence goes on from NZ_AZUV01000011.1 coordinate 227,333, forward strand.
ACAAGCGCGGTTTTGTCACCGTCGACGACCAGCTGCGCACCAGCGTGCCCGGCATCTGGGCGATGGGCGACTGCAACGGCAGGGGCGCCTTCACCCACACCTCCTACAACGACTACGAGATCGTCGCCGCCAATTTGCTCGACAACGATCCGCGGAGGGTCAGCGACCGGATCGAAGCCTATGCGCTCTACATCGACCCGCCGCTTGGCCGCTGCGGCATGACCGAGGCCGCAGTGAAGAAATCCGGCCGTCGCGCGCTGGTCGGCCAGCGGCCGATGACCCGCGTCGGCCGCGCTATCGAAAAGGGCGAGACGCAGGGTTTCATGAAAATCCTGGTCGATGCCGACACCAGGGAGATCCTCGGCTGCTCGGTGCTCGGCCCCGGCGGCGACGAGGCTATCCATTGTGTGCTCGACCTGATGTACGCCAAGGCGCCCGTCGACACGCTGGCGCGTGCCGTGCACATCCATCCCAATGTTTCGGAGTTGCTGCCCACCATTGCCCAGGAGCTGAAGCCGCTGGCGTGACAGCCCGTTGAAGACCCATTTTAAAGCTCTTCCTTTTCTGCATCGCTGCAATGCAGCAATGCAGCTTGCGCACGGTGGCGTGCTTCGCGCAGTCTGGAATTGAACCGATTCAGTCTGGACGCACCATGCCCTTGCCGATCCTTGCGCTTGCCATTGCGTCCTTCTGCATCGGCACCACCGAATTCGTCATCATGGGCTTGCTGCCTGAGGTCGCCGCCGACCTCGGCGTGTCGATCCCCGCGGCGGGCCTGCTGGTTACCGGATATGCGCTGGGCGTCGTCTTCGGCGCCCCGATCGTCGCCATGGCCACTGCGCATTTGCCGCGCAAGCCGGTGCTGGTCGGGCTGGCCGTGCTGTTCGTCGTCGGCAATCTGTTTTGCGCCATCTCGCCCAACTACTGGACGCTGATGGCCGCGCGCGTCTTCACCGCTTTCGGCCACGGCGCCTTCTTCGGCATTGGCTCGGTCGTTGCCGCCAGCCTGGTGCCGCGCAACAAGCGCGCCAGCGCTATCGCGCTGATGTTCGCCGGGCTGACGCTGTCCAACATCATGGGTGTTCCCGCCGGAACCGCACTTGGCGAAGCGTTCGGCTGGCGCTCCACCTTCGTTGCCGTGGTCGGTATCGGCCTGATCTCGGTGGCAGCGATCGCCTGGTTGGTGCCGTCCGATGTCGCCGAGCCAAGCGGTGGCGGCCTGCGCGGCGAGCTGCGCGTGCTGGGCAAGCTGCAGGTCTGGCTGGCCATGCTGATCGCGGCGCTGACCTCCGCAAGCCTGTTCACCGTCTTCACCTACATCAAACCCTACCTCACCGAGGTATCGGGCTTGTCGACCTCGGCAGTCACGTGGGTTCTGCTGCTGTTCGGCGCGGGCATGACCATCGGCAACATCATCGGCGGCAGACTGGCCGACTGGAAACTGATGCCGACAGTGATCGGCACCCTGCTGCTGATGGCCCTGCTTTTCGTTGGATTCAGGCAGTTCGGCGCAATCGCCAGCGTTGCCATCGGCATCGTCTTCCTGTGGGGCCTGCTCATCTTCGTCGTCGTGCCGCCGTTGCAGATCCGGGTCGTCGAGGCGGCCTCCGAGGGACCGAACCTCGCCGCCACGCTGAACCAGGGCGCCTTCAATATCGGCAATGCCAGCGGCGCCTGGATAGGCGGCGTGGCCCTGTCCGCCGGTGTTTCCTATGCCAATTTGCCGCTGGTCGGCGCAGCACTCGCTGTTTTGGCGGTCACCGTCGCTGTGCTGTCGCAGGCGCTGGACCGGCGCGCGCCGGTCATCCCGCTTCCGGCTGAATAGTCTCTTGCGCCCATAGCGCGGCAGGCTGGACCAATCGACATCGGCGCCTTCAAATCGCATGTCTCTCGCTCCTGATGGAGGAAGTCATGCAGAAATCGATCGAACGCATCGCCGGCGAAAGCGAAGGGGTTTCCTACGAATTCCCGCTGTTCCGCTTCACTGGTTCCGACAAGGCTGCTCCTTCGGCCTATCTGCAGGCGGCACTCCATGCCGGCGAATTGCCGGGTGTCGTCGCCATCGACGCGCTGATGCCGATGCTTGCCAGGGCGGAGGCCGAAGGCCGCATCGAGGGCAACCTCACCATCGTGCCCTGGGCCAACCCGATCGGCCGGGCGCAATATCATTTCGGCGAGCATCAGGGCCGCTTTCATCTCGGCACGCGCACCAATTTCAACCGCGGCTTTCCGCTGCTAACGGCGCCCGACACAGCGCTCTTGCCCGACACCACCCTTGGCAGCGTCGACCAGCGGCTGAAGACGCGGCTGGTGCAGCTGTCGCTCGGCCACGACATCATGCTCGACCTGCACTGCGATGACGAGGGCCTCGCCTATCTCTACGTCCACACCAGCCTGTGGCCTGGTATGGCCGATTGCGCCGCGGCCATGGGCGTCGACGCGGTCGTGCTGTGGAGTGAAGACACTGACGGCACCTTCGAGGGCGCCTCGATCATGCCCTATCAGAACGTCCCCGCCGATGTGGCCAAGCTCGACCGTCGCGTCGCCACCACCGTCGAATATCGCGGCATCCTCGATGTCGACGGTGCCTTGGCCGCCGCCGACGCCGACGGCCTCTACCGGCTGCTGGTGGCGCGCGGCGTGATCGCCGACAGCGCCCTGCCCGCGCCGGGTCCTTTCACCGGCTTCGTGGCGCCATTGGAAAACATCGACATGATGCCGGCGCCACGGGCCGGTGCCGTGCTCTACGACGTGAAGCCCGGCGACCGCGTCGCCAAGGGCGCGCGCCTCGCCACCATCGTCCATGCACCGGGTGAAGCCGATGGCCGCACCGAAGTGTTCGCACCGCAGGACGGCATCATCCTGACCCGCCGCTCGCGCCGCATCATCCGCGCCGGCGAAGATCTTCTGAAGCTGGTCGGCGACAGGAAGAGCACTGATGCCCGGTCGGGAACGCTGGAGGACTGACTTAGCCCGAAATAGCCAGTCGCGCCTTCGCCTCCAGCCATTCCGCCATCTGCCGGTAAGGCACCGGGCCGTGACTGATGCGGGCGACACCCAGTTCCGCCAGCCGCTGGCGCGGCGGCACATGCGCCAGCGCAATGATGTTGACCGGCAACGCAATTGCCTTGCAGAGCGTCTCGATCAGGCCTTCGTCGCCAAGGCCCGGCGCAAAGAAGCCGTGCGCGCCGGCTTTTTCGAAGGCCTGTGCGCGCTCAATGGCCTGGTCGAGCAGAACGTCATCATGCGCATCCGGTTTCGCCTTGAGGAAGATGTCGGTTCGAGCGTTGATGAACGCCGGTATGCCGGAAGCCTTGACGGCCGCCGCCGCGGCTTCGATGCGCTTTGCCTGCACGGAAATGTCATGCAGGCCGCTGCCACCGACAATCTGATCCTCGAAATTGAAACCGATAGCGCCGGCCCGCAGCGCCAACGTCACCGTGCGAGCGACGATTTCCGGGTCAACGCCGTAGCCGCCCTCGAGGTCCATGGTCACCGGCAGGTCGACCGACCCGACGATGCGCTTGATGTTGTCGAGCGCCAGTTCCAGCGGGATTTTCTCGCCATCGGCGTAGCCGAACGCGGCCGCGACCGGCCAGCTTCCGGTGGCGATCGCCTTGGCACCCGCTTTCTCGATGATCTTGGCCGAACCCGGATCCCAGGCATTGTAGAGGACGACCGGGTTGCCCTTGACGTGGAGGGAATGAAACGTCCGCGCGCGCTCGATCTGCTCGGTCATGGTTATTTTCCCGTCTTCCTGCTGTTGGATGAGCACTCTAAGCGGCACCGTCGGCTCTGGCGATGTGCCATGAGCCTGAGAAGCGGCGGCCAACGAACAGACTTTCAAACCTGTTGCGCATCCTTCTTTTCGCAGCTATGGATTTCGCCATGAATATGCGTTCGATCAAGACCATTTGGTGGTGGGCCTGCTGACAGCGGCCTGTTCGAACACGTGCGCGTGAATAGAGAGGGTGGCCGCAACGGAAAGTCCGGGCGGCCATTTGTTTTTTCCAAGCCATTCCCGGGTCCGTTGCCCCAAGAAGCTGATGGAGACGGCAATGACGATGAAGGTTCTGGAAAACGGCGCGGAAAGTTTCGTGACCGCGGGTGGCATCACCATCACCCGCGCGCGCCACGACCGGCCGTATGCGGGCGCGATCGACGCTTACGTCGACGGCCTGAATTCGCGCCGCGGCGCGGTGTTTTCCTCCAACTATGAATATCCCGGCCGCTACACGCGCTGGGACACCGCCATCATCGACCCGCCTCTGGTTGTCTCCGCGCGCGGCCGCGCCATGCGTGTCGAGGCGCTCAACGGCCGTGGCGAGGTGTTGTTGCCGGTCATCGGCAAGGCGCTGGATAGCCTGGCCGATATCACCATCGCCGAGACATCGAAAAGGCTCATCCGTCTCGACGTCGCCAAGCCCGGCCGTGTCTTCACGGAAGAAGAGCGCAGCCGTGTTCCTTCGGTGTTCACCGTACTGCGCGCCATCACCGCTCTGTTCAAGACCGAGGAAGACGCCAATCTTGGTCTCTACGGCGCTTTCGGCTACGACCTCGCCTTCCAGTTCGACCCGGTCGACTACAAGCTCGAACGCAAGCCAAGCCAGCGCGACCTGGTGCTGTTCCTGCCTGACGAGATCCTGGTCGTCGACCATTATTCGGCCAAGGCATGGACCGACCGCTACGACTATGCCGGCGAGGGTTTTTCGACCGAAGGGCTGCCGCGCGACGAAATCTCCGAGCCGTTCAAGAGCCCCGACCGCATCCCGCCGCGCGGCGACCATGAACCCGGCGAGTATGCCGACCTGGTGCGCAAGGCGATGGATTCGTTCAAGCGCGGCGACCTGTTCGAGGTCGTGCCGGGCCAGATGTTCTACGAGCGCTGCGAGACGCAGCCGTCCGAGATTTCGCGCAAGCTGAAGGCCATCAATCCGTCGCCCTATTCCTTCTTCATCAATCTGGGCGAAGGTGAATATCTGATCGGCGCCTCGCCGGAAATGTTCGTGCGCGTCAACGGCCGCCGCGTCGAGACCTGCCCGATCTCGGGCACCATCAAGCGCGGCGACGACGCAATTTCCGACTCAGAGCAGATCCTGAAACTGCTCAACTCGAAGAAAGATGAATCCGAGCTGACCATGTGCTCGGATGTCGACCGCAACGACAAGTCGCGGGTCTGCGAGCCGGGTTCGGTGCGCGTCATCGGCCGGCGCCAGATCGAGATGTATTCGCGCCTGATCCATACGGTCGACCACATCGAAGGCAGGCTGCGCGAAGGCATGGATGCCTTCGATGCCTTCCTGTCGCATGCCTGGGCGGTCACCGTCACCGGCGCGCCGAAGCTATGGGCCATGCGCTTTATCGAGCAGAACGAGAAGAGCCCGCGCGCCTGGTATGGCGGCGCGATCGGCATGGTCAATTTCAACGGCGACATGAACACCGGCCTGACGCTCCGCACCATCCGTATCAAGGACGGCATTGCCGAAGTGCGCGCCGGCGCCACATTGCTGTTCGACAGCATTCCCGAGGAAGAAGAAGCCGAAACCGAACTGAAGGCATCCGCCATGCTCTCCGCCATCCGCGACGCCAAGACAGGCAATTCCGCCAGCACCGAGCGCACCACCGCGCGCGTCGGCGACGGCGTCAACATCCTGCTGGTCGACCACGAGGACAGTTTCGTCCACACGCTGGCCAATTATTTTCGCCAGACCGGCGCCAACGTCTCGACCGTTCGCTCGCCGGTGCCTGAGGAAGTCTTCGACCGGCTGAAACCCGACCTCGTCGTGCTGTCGCCCGGCCCCGGCACGCCGAAGGACTTCGATTGCGCCGCAACCATCAAGAAGGCGCGCGCCCGCGAACTGCCGATCTTCGGCGTCTGCCTTGGCCTGCAGGCATTGGCCGAGGCCTATGGCGGCGAACTGCGGCAGCTGCACATACCGATGCACGGCAAGCCGTCGCGCATCCGCGTCTCCAAGCCCGGCATCATCTTCTCCGGCCTGCCCAAGGAAGTCACCGTCGGCCGCTACCACTCGATCTTTGCCGATCCGGTGCGGCTGCCCGACGATTTCATCGTCACGGCCGAGACCGAGGACGGCGTCATCATGGCCTTCGAGCACCGCAAGGAGCCGATCGCCGCAGTGCAATTCCACCCGGAATCGATCATGACGCTCGGGCACAATGCCGGCATGCGCATCATCGAGAACATCGTCGCCCACCTGCCGCGCAAGGCCAAGGAAAAGGCCGCCTGACGATCATGGCCGAAGCCGAGAACACGATGGCGATCGCGGCCAAGGCGGCCGCGAAGCGCAAGGTCGCGAACCTCGCCTTCTGGTCGATTATCGTCGCCTTTGTCGTGCTCGCGCTGAAAGCTGCCGCCTGGTACGTCACCGGCTCAGTCGCACTCTATTCGGACGCACTGGAATCGATCGTCAACGTCATCGCCTCGGTCGCCGCCTTCTGGGCGATCCAGATCAGCCACAAGCCGGCCGACCAGGATCATCCCTTCGGCCATCACAAGGCCGAGTATTTCTCGGCAGTGCTGGAAGGCGTGTTGATCGTGCTTGCCGCGCTATTGATCCTCAACGAGGTCTGGCGCTCCTGGCAGACTCCGTCACCCTTGGAACAGCCTTGGGAAGGTCTTGCGGTCAACGGCGTTGCCACGATTATCAACGCCTTCTGGGCCTGGACGCTGATCCGCGCCGGCAGGGCGGAGAAATCACCGGCACTGGTCGCCGACGGCAACCACATCATGACCGACGTGGTGACCTCGATCGGGGTCTTCGGCGGCCTGGTCGGGGCGATCCTGACCGGTTGGCAGATCCTTGACCCCGCACTTGCCGTCCTCGTGGCTTTGAACATCCTGTGGCAGGGCTGGCATGTCATAGGCTCGTCGATGAACGGCCTGATGGACCGCGCCGTCGACACCCAGGAACACATGCGCATCCGTGACGTCATCTCGGCCAATTGCAAGGGCGCGCTCGAGGTGCACGACCTCAAGACGCGCATCGCCGGCCGCGCCACCTTCATCGAGTTTCATCTGGTCGTCGACGCAGACATGTCGGTCGGCGCCAGCCATGTCATCTGCGACCGCATCGAGGACGCGCTGAAGGCCGAAATCCCCTCGGTGCGCGTCACCATCCACGTCGAGCCCGACGACGAGGCCAAGCTGCCGAAGGGCACAACCGCCGTGCCGTTTGCCTGAGGCGATTTCCTGTAGCGACTTGGGAAAATTAACCGAAGCTTCTCGACTTCGTCATCCACGGGCGAAGCAGGAGCGAAGCTCCGTCGCGGAGACCCGAAGATCCATGCCGCGACCTTGTCCGTAGAGTGCAGCGGAACAGAATTCTGCACCGCAGCAGCGCTCAGATGTCACGCATGGATCCTATGGTCTGCGCCGCCAGTCTCTATCGGCCTTCCAAAGCTGCCTCAACAAAATCGTCGTCAAGTGGCCCGGTCAAACTGTCGAGCCAGACCCAATCCTGCGCAAGCGGTTCGAGAACGACCGCTCGGCCCTCGCGACGGATTGAAATCTCGCCGGTATCGAAACGGTATTTCTTCGGCATGCGTACTGCTTGCGATCCGCCAGACCAAAAGACTTTTGCCTTATCCATTCGCGCCCTCCATTGAAGCTCAAGGCGAGCAGGCCGATTGCGGCATCGGCTGCAGCCGATAGACCTTGTCGTCGGATTTCGTCTTTCCGGCGTCCGCCTTCGAACACAGGTCGACGATTGCAAGCGCGCTGTTTGGGTTGGCCAGCATCATCGTGCCGTTGGCGCCACGCTTGAGGAAAATCTCCTTCTGCGCGATGTCGCAGGAGAAATTGCTCATCTTCGTGCTGGCCGCGCAGCGCCACTGGTCGGCTTCGCCCTGGCAGGAATAGGTCTGCGTCACCTTGGCCAATTTCTGCCGTGTGGTGACGGTAACGGCAATGTCGGCGCCGTCTGGCCAATTGGCAGTGTCACCGCCCGAGGCGAAGGACGCCAGTTCTACCTTGCCGCGGAAAACCCGGATCGACTGGGTGAGTTGATCGGGGTGCGAGCCGAGATGCGCTGCATCGTAGTCGCGCCCATAGCAGAACGCCTGGTCCGGCTTCAGCCGCTCGCGTAGCGGAGCTCCGAGCGCAGCGGCGACTGGGTCGATGCGCGCGAACTCCGCCTGGCAGGTCGCTGCCGGCATCGGGTCGAGGCGGAAATTGTCATCCTCCGAGCCGAGCGCCCGCCTGTCATATTCCGCTGCGCCAAGCTCCTCTTCTGATCCGGCATCGAGATAGATGTCGGGCTGCAGATCCGAGAGGAACAGCCGACCCTTGTCATCGACCTTCAGCGACGCAAGCGTCCGGTCGCATTCCATGCCGCAATGGACCGGGCCCGTCTTGCCGTCCTCGGAAGCATGATTGCACCAGCCGCCGGCCCATTCAGGCGACTTGGCGCCGCGCACGGTGGTGGCGATGAAGGCATTGTAGGACGTGTCGGAATTCCCGGTCGGTTCCTCGTTCGGCCGGCTGACCGGATCATGGCCGTAGTAGAAGAAGATCCGCCCCACCTTCTGCTTCGGGTGCGCCTTGAGATGCCCCGCATCATAGACGCGGCCGAAACAGGCATCAGCGCCGTTCGGACTGAGTTCGGTAAGCTTCAGCGCATCGTCGGCGGAGGCCGATCCGGCAAGCGCGCCGAGCAGCACGGCGCAAAACCCGGCGCCGGCAACCGTCTTCCATTCCCCCAACCCAAACGCCCATTCCTTCAACGCCATGTGACCTCTCCTCCGCATCGAAAGGACGCAACGGCAATTTATGCTAGTATTGCGGCTGGAGTCACGCAATTCGCGGTCAGCCGCCAAGCGGAGGAGGATGCCATGCGCCGGCGCGATATGTTCCGCACGGTTCTTGCCGGAACCGGAACGCTTCTCGGTCTACGGGCAGCACAGGCAGCCGCCACCGAGCCCACAAGGCAAAAAGTCGCCTACCACTTGAGCGACACCGACAAGGTCAATTTCGTGCTCGGCAACATCAAGAACCATTATGAAGGCACCGGCGGCAAGGTCGACATCGTGCTGGTCGTGCATGGTCCCGCGCTCGCGGCCTTCAAGTCGAAAGGCATATCGGCCGCGATTTCCGGGCGCTTCGCCGGCCTGGTGCAGCAGGGACTGGAACCCCACGCCTGCGCCAACACCATGCACGGCATGGACATTACACTCCCCGACCTGCTCGCCGGATTTCATGCCGCCGACAAGGGCGGCGTCGTCAAACTCGCCGAACTGCAAGGCCAGGGTTACGCCTATCTGCGTCCGTAGAGCGGTTTGTTTGACGCAAATCCCCCGGGGAAAGCGCTCACACTTTTCCTTGAATTGCTCCAAGGCTTGAACACCGGGGTGGCAAGGGCCTACGAAGGGCAGGCAGACATCCCGGAGGAAGAACCGTGCCAGCCACCACACTCAGCATACCCGATCTTGCCGGCAAGGCAGTGCTGGTTACCGGTGCATCGACCGGCATCGGGGCGGCGCTCGCGCTGGCCTATGCAGCGCAGAAATGCAAGGTGGCGCTGCATTATAACTCGAGCCGCGACGCCGCCGAGAAGCTCGGCCTGACGATTGCCGACAAGGGCGGCGAGGTGTTTCTCGTCCAGGGCGATTTCTCCGTCGCCGCCGATGTCGAGCGCGTCGTCGAGGACAGTGCGCAATATTTCGGCCGCCTCGACGGGCTGGTCAACAATGCCGGCGGCATGCTCGGCCGCATCCCCTATGCCGAGCAGACCGAGGCGCATTACGATGCGGTGATGGACCTCAACGCCCGTTCGGTGCTGACTGCTTCGCGCAAGGCGATCCCGTGGCTGAAGAAACAGGGCGGCTTCATCGTCAACACCTCCTCGATCGCCGCCCGCAATGGTGCCGGCGGCGGCGCCGGGCTTTACGGCTCGGCCAAGGCTTTCGTCTCCAATGTGACGCGCGGCATGGCAAAGGAGCTGATCGGCTTCGGCATCCGCGTCAACGCGGTGGCGCCCGGCACCATTCTCACCCCGTTCCACGAGCGCTATTCGACCGACGAGCAGATCAAGGGCATGGTCGCCACCATTCCGCAGGGACGCGCCGGCACGGCGCAGGATTGCGTCGGCGCCTATCTGTTCCTCTCTTCCGACCTTCTCAGCGGCTACATCACCGGCCAGGTGATCGAGGTGAATGGCGGCCAGTTGATGCCTTGAACGGCTATCGGCATACTGGCGATCTGCACGCTCTTGTCGAAAACTTCAAAGGGAGACAACGGAATGTACGGACTGATCGGCAAGATGCGGGCGTCGCGCGGCCACCGCGACGCGGTCATGGATCTCCTGCGCGCCAGCACCGGCGCCCTGCCGGGCTGCCTGAGCTATATCATTGCCCGCGACCCCGCCGATGCCGACGCGATCTGGGTCACCGAAGTGTGGACCGACGCCGAAAGCCACAAGGCCTCGCTGCAGCTTCCCGAAGTCCAGGCGGCGATCGCCAAGGCGCGGCCGTTCATCGCCGGCTTTGAATTCCAAGTCGAGACCCACCCCGTCGGCGGCTTCGGCCTAGCCGACAGCAAGACGGGGTGAGTTCGATGCCAATTTTGAGGAGCAATCTTTGACGCAGACAGTAAACATTCGCGATGCGAAAGCTCATCTGTCGCGCCTTGTGAGACGTGCAGCCCAAGGCGAGTCGTTTGTTATTGCCAAAGCCGGCAAGCCGTTGGCCAGAATCGTGCCGATCGAACAGCCGGCGCTGCAGGCGCGACGGGTCGGTTTTATGGCCGGCCAGTTTTCCGTCCCCGACGATTTCGACCGCATGGGTCGCAATGAGATCGAGCAACGGTTCAACGCCGGCTTGTGAGACCTGTTACTCGACACCTGGGCGGGTGAGACAATCATTTTTCTGTGAATCGCGGTTCGCATTTTTCGCCCTGCGGGTCTAAGAGCGAAACATGGATTCCTCGGCCGAGCAGCCCTCCCCGGACCTGCCCACACTCGAGCGCATGGCGCGGATGCGCAAGCTCTGGCAGTGGCTTGCCCTGCTGGTTGTTTCCTTGCTGTTTGCCGGCGCGCTGGAACTCGCCGCCCTGCCGGCGGCGCTGCTGATCGGGCCGATGCTGGCGGCCATCGTCGCCGGCACCAATGGCGCCACGGTACGCGTGCCGCGTCTTCTGTTCGGCGCCGCCCAGGCGATCGTCGGCTGCCTCGTCGCGGCGTCGATCTCGGCCGACATCTTTCCGGTCTTCACCCAGGAATGGCCGCTGTTTCTCGGCGTCGTGGTGGCCACCGTCACAGCCTCCAGCCTGCTCGGCTGGCTGATCAGCCGCTGGCGCATCCTGCCCGGCACCACCGCCGTCTGGGGCTCGTCGCCGGGTGCGGCCACCGCCATGGTGCTGATGGCGGGTGCCTTCGGCGCCGACCAGCGCCTCGTCGCTTTCATGCAATATCTGCGCGTCATCTTCGTCTCGATGACGGCGGCACTCGTTGCCAAGATGTGGGTCGACACGTCTGATGTCGAGATCCCCGCCATCGTCTGGTTTCCGCCGATCGATGCCCAAGCCTTCGCCGCCACCATCGGCATCGCGGTCGTAGGCGGCCTGGGGGGAAAGTTGTGCCGACTGCCCTCGCCCTTCTTCCTCGGCACCTTCATCTTCGGCACCGTCGTCCATCTCGGCTTGGGCGTGGAAATGCAATTGCCGCAATGGCTGCTAGCCGTCAGCTACGCCATGGTCGGCTGGTCGATCGGCCTGAACTTCACAAGGGCGATCCTGCGCCATGCGGCGCGCGCCTTGCCGCAGATCATCGCCTCGATCGTGGCCTTGATCGCCTTTTGCGGCGGCCTTGCCTTCATGATCAGCCATCTCCTGGGCATCGATCCGCTGACCGCCTATCTGGCGACCAGCCCCGGCGGCATGGACAGCATCGCCATCATCGCTGCAGCAGCGCAGAACGTCGACATCTCTTTCGTCATGGCCCTGCAATCAGCACGCTTCCTGATCGTGCTGCTGATCGGCCCGAGCGTCGCGCGGCTGGTGGCGAGAAGCGTCAGGCAATAGGCAGCGACTAGTCCTCGCCGCCCTCGCCCACGCTGTGCGCGTCCCGGCGCCAGTAGGCCGTAACCAGGTGGCGGTCGCGCGGCAGGCCCCACTGTTTACGCACGATCTTGCGGATCTCCCGGAAATCGCCAAATTCGCAACCGGCCCAGACGTACAGGCCGTCGGCAAGCGCCATGTGCTTGCGCTCGCGCAAGGCGGCGGACAACAGGCCCGCGGTGCCGGCCTTGAGACCGCGCCGGTAAAACCAGGTAATGTCGATATTATCCCCTTGCGCCAGCGCCATCCGGTCATCCGGCCCATCGATCTCGATCAGCGCCTCAGCGCGTGTTGACGGCGGCAGATCTTCCAGAATCCTGCCTATGGCGGGAAGTGCTGTGTCGTCGCCGAGCAGAAGCAAGGTCTGCGCCACCGGAGCGTCGCCGCCACCGGGTCCGATCATGCCGATGACATCTCCCGCCTGTGCATTTTGCGCGAAGCTGGCGGCGGGCGTCTCCTGGCCGGGGTGCAGCACGAAATCGACATCGAGCCAGCCGCTTGCGGCATCCAGCGCCCGGATCGTGTAGACCCGCACGGCAAGCGCATCGTCGCCCGAAGGCCAGACAATCAAGCCATCGGCACCCATCGACGGCCAGAGCGGCTGGCGGCCAGCCGGCGGCAGCAGCAGCCGTATGTGCAGGCCGCCATGGCTGAACCGGCCGAGATCCTTACCGGCGAAGCGCAGACGCTGCATATGCGCCGAGATCCGCGTCGACGACATCACCGTGATCTCGCGGAAGAAGACCGGCATGCCGGCGTCAATGCCGTCGCCTTGCCAATGGATGCCCCTAGTCGTGCCGAGATGTTCGGCGACATGGCCGGCAACCGTCATCTTCATGTAGGACAGGCAGGTTTCGTCGGACGCCGCGACGCGGATCAGTACGCTTTCATCATCGAGCGTGGCGCTCAACGAACCATAATAGAGGCGAAGCTCCCATTGGTCGGCGACGCCGGTGTCGATCTCGAATTCGCTGTGCTCGGCGCGCAGCCGGTCCATCACCGACCTGATCGCCGCGTCGCTGATCCGGGTTTGCGCGCTCAATTGGTCCATCATTCAAGTCCTTTGCAACAGTTCGGGGCAAGCGCCGCAGCGCCACCGCGGTCAGCGGCATGCCACAGCCGCTCAAGCGCTTCCACACAAACATGACTATCACAGTCATATTATGCGATGAACGCCTAGCGCGCCGCAAGGCGATCGGGAAGGAAATCGACGAACACGCGCACCTTCGGCGACAAATGGCGGTTGGAAGGCCACAGCATCCGGAACTGGCCACGGCCGTCGACATGACCGTCGAGAACGGTACGCAGCCTGTCTTCGTACAGCGCCTCACGCACCAGGAAATCCGGCATGCAGGCGATGCCGAGGCCGGCGATCGTGGCACCCTTCAATGCTTCCATGTTGTTGCAGGTCAGCATCGACCGGATCTGCGGTTCAGCGCTTCCGGTTATGAACGGCCACTCCAGCAGCCTGCCGCTGTTGAGGAAGCGGAAGTTTATGCCGAAATGCCTGATGAGATCCGCCGGCTCGCCGGGTATGCCATGGCGCTCGAGGTAGGAGGGCGCCGCGCACAGCAGCATGCGGAAGGGCACAACGGGTCTCGACACGAGGCGCGAATCAGGCAGCTCGCCGCTGCGGATCGCGACATCGATGCCCTCGTCGATGACGTCGACGATCCGGTCGTTGAAATCGATGTCGAGTTCGATCTCGGGATAGCGGGCCATGAACTCCGACAACACCGGCAGCAACAGATGATAGGTGACGATCGGGGTGGATATGCGCAGCCGCCCACGCGGTGTTTCCCGTGTCCGCGACAGCATCGCCTCGGCATCGTCGATGTCGTCGAGGATGCGGCGCACCCGCTCGTTGAACAGCTTGCCCTCTTCCGTCAGGCCAATGCGCCGCGTGCTGCGCTGCAGGAGCCGCACGCCGAGTTCCTGCTCGAGCCGGGCGACACTTTTGCCGACAGCGGAAGCCGAGATGCCAAGCGCCCGTCCGGCAGCGACGAAATTGCCGAATTCGGCGGTGCGGGCAAAGGCCAGGAGCCCGTTGAGACGATCCATCGTGTCATTCCATTCGAGCGTTTCAGTCCGATATACCAGGAGATATAACACTATTCTTCCTGAAATGCCGACGACCTATCTTGTCATCACGACCGGCTCCGCAATCGCGCGGCCCACCGGCGAGTGCTGTTTCAGATAGGAAAATCCATGACTTCCAGGACCACAACCGGCTCTGCCGAGAGATGGCTCGTGCTCTTGTCCGTGTGCCTTGCCGCCATGACGATGCCATTGACCTTCACCGGTCCGGCCGTCGCTCTGTCGCGCATCGCGGCCGATCTCGGCGGCAGTCCCATCGAGCTCAACTGGGTGACCAACGCCTTCATGCTGACCTTCGGCGCCACCCTGATGGCGTCGGGCGCCCTGGCCGACAACCACGGCCGCAAGCGCCTCTTCCTCGTCGGCCTCTCCCTCTATATCCTGGCATCACTGGGCGCGATGCTGGCGCCGGACATCATCTGGTTCGACATCTTCCGGGCCGTGCAGGGGATCGGCAGTGCGGCCGCCTTCGCTGGCGGCGCCTCGGCACTCGCCCAGGAATTCGAAGGGCCATTGCGGCTGCGCGCCTTCAGCTTCCTCGGCACCAGTTTCGGCATCGGCCTCGCCTTCGGCCCGATCGCGTCGGGCCTGCTTATCTCCGCATTCGGCTGGCGGTCGATCTTTCTTCTGGTTGCGGCACTCGCGATTGCCGCCGCCATGCTCGGCCTGCGCACCATCAGGGAATCGCGCGACCCGGATGCGACGGGCCTCGACTGGGCGGGAGCCGGCACCTTCACGATCGCGCTGGCGTCGCTGACCTATGGCGTGCTCCAGGCGCCGCAGAGCGGCTGGGCTGATCCCCTCGTCGTCACGCTTCTGGCCGCTTCTATCATCTGTTTTGTCGCCTTCGTCGTTGTCGAGCGGCAAGCACAACGGCCGATGCTCGATCTCACGCTGTTTGCCTACCCCCGCTTCGTCGGCGTCCAGTTCCTGGCTGCGGCACCCGCTTACGCCTTCGTCGTCCTGCTCGTCCTGTTGCCGATCCGTTTCATCGGCATCGAAGGGATGAACGAGATCAAGGCCGGGCAATTGATGATCTGCCTCTCAGGTCCGCTGCTGATCCTGCCGATGCTCGCCGGCCAGCTGGCGCGCTGGATCGCACCGGCCACCATCTGCGGCGTCGGCCTGCTCGTCGCTGCCGCCGGGCTTGTCTGGCTGAGCCTGACACCACCGGTCGATAGTGCGCTGATGGCGCCGCTGATGCTGATCGGCGTCGGCGTCGCTCTGCCCTGGGGATTGATGGACGGGCTTGCGGTCAGCGTCGTGCCAAGGGAGCGCGCCGGCATGGCGGTCGGCATCTTCAACACCACCCGCGTCGCCTGCGAGGGTGTGGCGCTGGCGATCGTCATGGCGACGCTTTCCGGCTTTGCCGCCGCGCAGCTCGCCGCACAAGGAATGGCATCTTCGACGGACGCAGCGGCGGCAGCCCAGTTGCTGGTGACCGGCAATCTCGGCGAAGCAGCACAACATTTGCCCCAAGCCGGAGCCATTGTTCTGGTCCAGGCCTACGAGACGGCGTTCGACAGGCTGCTGATCGTGTTGGCGGCGATCACCGTCGTCACCGCCCTTGTCGTCTTCCTTGGCCTGCGTCGCGTATCGGCTTCGGAGCGAGAAACCGCCGCCCTGCCGGCATGCCAGGAAGGGTAGCCGTCAGCGAACGGGCCTCGCTATCAATCCAGCCTGTGCATCAGGTCCTCATCCAGCCAACGGCCGAAGAAATAGACCAGTTGCTTGTGCCACCACGGCCAGTCGTGGCTGACATCGCCGCCCCAGTAATCGACCCAGGCGGGAATGGATTTGTCGCGCAGGATCTGTTCCAACCTGCGCGTCTCGACCAGCATCCGCTCTTCCCACGCGCCCTGCCCGCAGCAGAAGATCAGCCTGAGCGTCTTCAGCCGGGCCAGCAGTTTGGGATCGACGATGCCGGGCAGATAGTCGAGCGGCGAGTTGTAGAAAATGTCGCCCTCGAGCGCCCTGCCGAAAAAATCGCGGGCCGAATAGACGCCCGACAGCGCGATGACGCCGCTGGCGAGTTCGGGAAAGCGGAAGACGAAGTTCGAGGAGTGATAGCCGCCCATCGAACAGCCCGAGAACAGCGGCTTCAGCTTGCGCCCGCCATTGGCCTGCTCGGCCGTGGTCAGGAAGTCCGGCAGCGCTTCCTCGCGCACATAGCGGAAATAGGCCTCGTGGCGGGCAATGCGATGGGCCGCGTCGGCATGCTTGTCGAAGAAGGATTCCGAATCGACGCCGTCGACCGTGAACAGCTGGATGCGGCCGGTGTCGATGAATTCGGCCAGTGCGCCCACCCCGCCGGAATCCTCGAACTGGTAGAACCGGCCCTGCGAGGTCGGAAACACCACCACCGGCCGGCCGGCATGGCCGTAGCGCTTGTATTCCATGTCGCGGCCGAGCTGGCTCGAGAAATTCTTGTGATAGGAAATGTCCATCGCCTCACGCCTTTTCCGCGTGGATGTACGCGACCGCTTCGCGCAGCCCTGCTTCGTCTTTCGAGCGCATCTGGTAGGCGTAATTTCCCATGGCGCGGCTGAAAACCTCTTCGATGGCCTGATGGTGGACGATCTTGTCGCGGTGCGCGGCTAGCACGTCCTCATGGCTGTGCAAATAGTGGAGGCGTCGCTTGCGGCTGGCATAGGCGGTGAAATATTTGCCCTCGTAAGGGCCGCCGGCGGCATCCCTGACCACCATGTCGGCCCACGCCGCATAGACATCGATGTCGAACGTATAGTTGATCGCATCGGTCATCCACGCGCCGGGCGGGCGCATGTTGACCTCCAGCGCGATGACACGGTCGTCCTTGGTCTCGAACAGCTCGATGTGGAAGAAGCGTTCCCGCACGTCGAATGCTTTCAGGATCTTTCGACCGGCCTCCTCGACCGCCGGATTGATCCTGGGAAAGCAGGTATAGCTCATGTGGCGGTCCTTGTTGACCACCTCCATGACGCTCTGGTCGTAGCGGTGGCTGGCCGCCAGCACCACCTCGCCGTCGCGGTTGACCAGCCCGTCATAGGTCACCACCAGCCCCTCGATGAACTGCTCCATGACGAAGGTCACGTCCTCGGGCTTGTCCCGGAAGAACTGGTCGAGCTCCTTGGCGTTGGAGATCTTGAAGGTGTTCGATGCGCCGGAACCGCTGTCGGGCTTGACCACCACCGGATAGCCAACGCGCCGGATGAAGGTCATGGCCCCGGCGCGGTCGGAACATTTGCGCTGCGCGATGGTGTCGACGCCGCTCTTGCGGAAGAAGGCACGCATGCGGCTCTTGCGCTTCAGGTTCTTCACGAAATCGAGCTTGGTGCCGTAGATGTTGAAATCGGTGCGGATGTTGGCTTCCAGCTCCAGCCAGTGTTCGTTGAGCGATTCAAAGCGGTCGATGCGGCCCCACTTGTGGATGAAATGCCCCATTGCCCGGAACACCGGATCATAGTCCTCCATGTCGGCGACACGGTAGTACTCGCTGAGCGCCGCCTTCAGCTTGGCGTCGAGCGCGTCATAGGGCGCGTCGCCGATACCGAGCACCCTGGCCCCGGCCTTCTTCAAACGGTCGCAGAAATCCGCGCCATTGGCGGGAAAATGCGGCGAGAAGAACACGAAATTCATGGACGACCCCTCCCGGCGACTGGACATCGCAACCCGTCGCCCAAGTCTGGCGCATTTGCCGCGCCTGGGGAAGAGCACGCGCGTCGGGGTGCCGCCCGTCTCAACCAGCCGGCAGACAAATCGGACAACTCATCTGCTGCCTAATCCGGACGACTGCTTACGACACGGCCTGCCGAACTCAGCTGAACAAAGGCCTGGCGGCGGCAGTCAGTTCGGCGGTGTTGGCAGCTTTTGTGCCGAAAGTTTTTTAATGATAGGAATTTTTTCTTGACTCCCTGCCCTCAGCTAAGGTACATTTTCATCCATGGTGCTGATTTGCGCCAGTGACCCGCCGAACAGGCGGGTTTTTCGTTTGACGCTTCGTCGGCCAACGCGCCGGCAAAGGCTCCGAAGCCCGTTAACCCGGATTCGTTGTCCTGCACGGCCTGCGGCCCGCTTCATCCCCAGCCTCCATTCGCTGGCGATAAAACCGGACAACTCACGTGCTAATCCGGACAACTCATGTGCTTACGACACGGCCCGCGGCCCACTTGCCTCCCACAAGCCGCTCCTGTAAGAGAACCGCCATGAACACGCGCGCCAGCAACGCTTCCCGTCCGACCGGTTTTTCCGGCGAGACCGTGCGCGCGCTGGCTTCGACCCTGCTTCTTCTCGGCCTTATCGGCGATCGCCGGGTTCGCTGAAGGAGCGCCCGGCGGTCGAACCGCCGCGCAAGCGCATGCTCCTTGGCAATCACATCAAGCGAACGAAATTCTGGTAAAGGCGCCGCTCGCCATCAATCCACCTGAAGGTGGATCCATGAGCCGCCGGGAGAAACGACGATGAACGCACGAGAAGAGATCCGCTCCGATGCCGCGGTAGCCGACACGGATTCGGCCAAAGGCATGCCCGACGCGGCTCGCAAATATCAGCCCTATCCGACCGTCGGTCTCACCGATCGCACCTGGCCCTCGAAGGTTATCGACAAGGCGCCGATCTGGTGCTCGGTCGACCTGCGCGACGGAAACCAGGCGCTGATCGATCCTATGGGCCATGAGCGCAAGGCACGCATGTTCGGCCTGCTGCTCGACATGGGCTTCAAGGAGATCGAGATCGGCTTCCCGTCGGCCTCCCAGACCGATTTCGACTTTGCCCGCTGGTGCATCGAGGAAGGCAACGTACCCGCCGATGTCTCGCTGCAGGTGCTGGTGCAGTGCCGGCCGGAGCTGATCACCCGCACCTTCGAGGCGCTGAAGGGCGCCACCAACCCGATCGTCCATTTCTACAATTCGACCAGCGAATTGCAGCGTCGCGTCGTCTTCGAGAAGGACGTCGGCGGCATCAAGCGGATCGCCACCGACGCGGCCAAGATGATCACCGACATGGCGGCCAAGGCCGGCGGAGGCTTTCGTTTCGAGTATTCGCCGGAAAGCTTTACCGGCACCGAGCTGGAAGTGGCGCTGGAGATCTGCAACGCCGTCACCGAGATCGTCAGGCCGACCGCTGACAACAAGCTGATCATCAACCTGCCCTCGACGGTCGAGATGTCGACACCCAACATCTATGCCGATCGCATCGAGTGGATGTGCCGCAACCTCGACAACCGGGAGAACCTGCTGGTCTCGCTGCATCCGCACAATGACCGCGGCACCGGCATCGCCACCACCGAGCTCGGCCTGATGGCCGGCGCCGACCGTGTCGAAGGCACGCTGTTCGGCAATGGCGAGCGCACCGGCAATGTCGACATCGTCACGCTGGCGCTGAACATGTACACGCAAGGTGTCGATCCGTTGATCGACTGCTCCGACATCAACCGGATGAAGGACGTCTATGAATATTCGAACCAGTTGAAGATCCCCGAGCGCCACCCCTATGTCGGCGAACTCGTCTACACCGCCTTTTCCGGTTCGCACCAGGATGCCATCAACAAGGGCATGAAGGCGCTGAAGAAGGCCAATACGAGCCTGTGGGAAGTGCCCTATCTGCCGATCGACCCGGCCGATGTCGGACGCAGCTACGAAGCCATCATCCGCATCAATTCGCAGTCCGGCAAGGGCGGCATCGCCTATGTGCTGCAGGCCGATTACGGCCTCAATTTGCCGCGCAACCTGCAGATCGAGTTCAGCCAGGAAATCCAGGCGATCACCGATGCCGAGGGCAAGGAAGTGCCGGCCAGGCGCATCTACGAGCGCTTTCTCGAGACCTATGTCGACCAGCCCGGCGCGCGGCTGAAATTCCTCGATCACCACACCTATCCCAGCACCGAGATCAAGGGCCGGCGCGTCGTCGAGGCGGTCATCCTCGACAACGGCAAGGAACTGACGATATCGGGCACAGGCACCGGCCCGATCGACGGCTTCGTCGATGCGCTGTCGCGTCATCTCGGTGTCGAGATGTCGGTGCTCGACTATTCCGAGCACTCGATGCAGCGCGGCTCGAACGCGTCGGCCATTTCCTATGTCGAGATGGAATATCCCGGTGGCAAGCTGTTCGGCGCCGGCATCAACACCAACATCGTCGCCGCCTCGCTGGAAGCAGTGATGTCCGCCGCCAACCGTACCGTCGGCAAAAAAGCCGGCTGACGCCCAACGGGAACAAAGATCGGAACCGTCCCAATCTGGTGATCGGTTCCGACCTTTCGGGCCGTTAACCACCGCGGAATTATCCGGTGGGTACGTGATCGCATAATGGGGTGTATACTTGTGTGGTGGTGCGGGACCTATATGATCGCGCCTCAACCTGTGCCGACTTCGAGAGGATCGACACTTGCAGCATGCCACGCCTGCCGCCCCCGCAGTGCGCGAGACACTGGAGCGACTGCTTGCCAGCCAAACGTTCGGCCGATCCGAACGCGCGCGCAAGCTGCTACGTTATCTTGTCGAACGTGAACAGGCCGGCGAAGCCGACAGGCTCAAGGGCTTTTCCATTGCCATGGATGTTTTCGGCAAGGACGGCGATTTCGACCCGTCCACCGATGCCGTGGTGCGGGTGCAGGCAGGCAGGCTGCGCGAGCTTCTGCAGCACTATTTCGCCAATGAGGGAATTGCCGAACCGGTCCGCATCGCCATTCCGCGCGGCGGCTATGTTCCTGCCTATGAATCGAATGCGATCCGCCTGCCGGATATTGCCGAGGCTGTTCCCGAACTCAGGCTGGACGGCGCCGCATCCGCCGATCGGTCAAACGAAGCCGGCACGGGCACGCCGGAGGCGATGTCTCTGACTTCCGTACCGACTTCGCCTGCCCCCTCGGTGGCGCGCCATCTCCGCTTTTTCTGGATGGCGATCGCCCTGGTCATCGCCATGCTGGGCGTACTGATCCTTCGCCAGGGCAGCACTGCCTTGCTGGCAGGCGGCGACATCTCGGCAACGCCGGAGACCGCTGGCGCAACCGCAAGCATCACATCGTCGGCAAGGGCTGACGCCCTGCCGCAAGTCTATATCGGACTCAAGGCTGACGGCCCCGACGCCAGCCGTGTCGCCGCATCGCTGCGCGCCGGCCTGAGTGGCTTCGATACGATCGACTTCATCGGTCGCGACACCGTCAACGATCCAGCCGACGACGCTGCGAGCTTCATATTCGACATCCTGCCCGGACCGGACGCGGGCGATATCACGATAGAACTGCAAAGCATGGCGTCCGGACGGGTGCTTCTATCGCGCAATCTCACCCCTGCCGACAGCGCACCTGCGGCGGTCGAAGACCGTATTGCCGACATGCTGAGCTCGGCACTCCCCGCCTCCGGCACCATCTACAACTATATCGAGCAGACCGGCACGCCAAACGGTCTGACGCAGTGCCTGCTGCTCAACGGCAAATATTACCTCGACCAGAACGCCAGGACCCATGAGGCGGCCTATCGTTGCCTCGAGAAGCTGGCCAATGGTGGAACCAAGTCCTCGCTCGTCTATTCGGAACTTGCTTCCCTGCATCTCGAGGCGGTGTCCGATCATTACGCCTATCCGCCCAACGCGACGATTGAAACAGCCGTCGAGTTCGCCCATCGCGGCGTGCAGATGGGTCCGACCAGCCCTTATGCGCATCGCGCCTACGGCTATGTCAGTTCGCGCCTCGGCAATACGGACGAATCAATCCGCTGGATGCGCAAGGCCTATGAACTCAACCCCTACGATCTCGGCATGGCCGCCGCTTACGGCTACGGGCTGATCTTCGCCGGACGATACGCCGAGGGAACGCCGATCCTCGATCATGCGGCGGAGACCTTCAGCGGACACCCGACATGGTGGGACTATGGGCTGTTCGTCGGTGAGCTCATGCTCGGCGACACGAACAAGGCAGTCGCGGCCAGCATGGCACTGAGAACGACGGCAACGAAATCACACTATCTGGCGGCACGGCTGATCGGCGCCAAGGCTGCCGGACAGGACCATCTGGTGAGCACGCTGCTGAAACAGTTGACCACCGAGTTCCCCAAATTTGCCGCCGATCCGCGGGCGACTTTCGTCGAGCGGAAATATCCGGCCGACCTGACCGACCGGCTGGTTCAGGCACTGCGTGCTGCCGGGCTCGGCAGCCCGAGCTGACACCATCGACGTCCGCGCTGGCTGCGCCGTGTCCCGATGGATTTACTGCGCTCCGATCGCCGAATGCCGGTTGATCCCCAAGTTCTGTACACAACCGTACAAATCGCGAAAATTTTACTGGTCATCATGTCGGACTAGGAGCAATTCAGCCACGATTGGTGTCGCGCATTCTGCAATAACAAAAAATCAGCTTTCATGACCGCATCACTTTTTGCCGCCGAAGAGGGTGTTGGCTCGAAGGCCATCGTCCTGCTGCATGGTTTCGGCGGCTGCCACGATGTATGGCGCGAGGTGATTTCCGCCCTAACGCCTTCCACGCATACGCTGGCCTATGATCTGCCTGGGCATGGGATGTCGCTCGACTTTCCCGCCGCCGGTCCGGCCAGGGTGGCGGCCAAGGCCGTGCTGACCGACCTCTCGGAGCGTCGGCTGAAGCGCGTTCATCTCGTGGGCCACTCGATGGGTGGTGCCGTGGCGGCGCTGATGGCGCTGGCCGAGCCCGAAAAGATAGCCTCGCTGACGCTTCTGGCGCCGGGCGGCCTTGGCCCCGAAATCAACGGACCGCTGTTGCGCCGCTATGCCGAAGCCGCGGATCGGTCCGAGATCCGCTCCTGCCTCTCCGTGATGTCGGGACCGTCTGCCCTGCCGCTCGAACATACGGTGGACATCCTTTGGGAAATGCGCAGGCGACCCGGCCAACTCGAAAAGCTGGTCGGGATCGCGGCCGCCATGACCGTGGACGATCGGCAAGGCGTCATCCCGCACGATCGACTCGATCGGCTGAACATGCCGGTAATGGTGGCATGGGGAACCAGCGATGCGGTGCTGCCCTTTACCCAGGCGGATGACCTGCCGGCGCATTTTCACGTGCACCACGTGCTGGAGGCGGGCCATATGCTGGCCGAGGAAGCACCCGACCTCGTTGCCGAGATCATTCGCCGCAACACCAGCCGCCGCGCCAGGCCGCACCGCCAGAAATTCGCCGCCGCAGCAAGCTGACTTTTTCGCGCACGACGACCCTCCTGAGCATCCCGACGCCGTCGATCTCGCCAGTGCATTTTGCCGGCGGCTGTGTTAACCCAGTGTTAACCAAACCCACGAGGCAGACGCCGATGAAGGAAGCAGGCGAGAAGACCATCGACCAGTCGAAGAAACTGTCCGATGCCATCCGTGATGTCAAAAATGCCTTCGCCGACCGCGACGATGTCGTCGTCGACATGCGCGAGGCGCATCGCATGCGTCTCGATCTGCTTGCCGCCGAGCTGGCGCCGGTTTTTGCCGATGTTCCGGCCGACATGGACAATTTCGACTTTGTCGTCTCGTCGGGCTTGCAGCCGCGCCTGTGGATCGACGCCATCAGCCATGTCGCCATGGGGCGCGACCGCCGCACCTATCGCTTCCTCAAGGACACCCGCATCGGCCGGGTGGTGCTTGCCGAATCCACTGAGATGAAATCGGTTGCCGATTCCGTGACGCGCTATGTCGCCGAGCGCATCGTCGAGCGTCAGAGGATGCTGGAAGGCGGCGTCGAACCCGCCGTCGCCGGCCTGAAACGTGCGTATGTGCCAGAAGCCGAACCGCCGCTGCGCGCGACGGAGCGCGGCAAACGCTGGTCGGCCCTTCTGTCCGGGCTTGGCCTGGTCGCTGCCGGCGCACTGGTCGGCCTTGTGGTGTCGGTCGTCCTGTTCTGGGACCGCATCGTGGCCATGGTTGTCAATTTACGGCCATAGCGGCCTCGGCGCCAAGCTCCACCGTCTGCAGATCGGATGGCGGTATGGACGGCCCGGTCAGGCCGCGCCGTGTCAGCCGGATCCGCCAGTTTCCCTTTTCACCGTCGATGTCGAACAGATTATACTGCGCCGCCGGGTGCTTGCCACCCGGCGCCTGGCCGGCGGCAGCGACACCGACCGCCGGGATCCTGACGCCTCGACCGCCGATGAAGAACAGCGACGGCAGATGCGAATGGCCGTGCAGCACAAGGTCGGCGCCATGGCGGCGAATGATCTTGTTGAAGCGGGCGATGCCGAACAGCCGCTTGTGCTGCGGGACCGCGCCGCGCACCGGCGGATGATGGATCATGATGACGCGGAACAGCCCCTGTCCGGCAGTGTCCTGGAGGATTTTGCCGAGCCTATCCCCCTGGCCTTCCATGAAAAACCCATTGGCCATGAAGGGTGCCGTGGCGCGCGCCGTCGAGACGCCGATCAGCGCGACATTGCCGCGTACACGCAGATAGGGGAAGGCGTTGCGGTCGACCGGCGTGTTGACGCCGTCGCCGCTCATCCACGCCGCCCAGGACCGGCAGACCTTGTCGAAGGCGCCTGGCACATAGGCGTCGTGATTGCCCGGAACGACCGAAACATCATGCGGCGGCCCCAGCGTCTCCAGCCAGTGCCTGGCCATCTCGATCTCGCCGTCGAGCGCCAGATTGACCAGATCGCCGGTGACGGCGAGGTGATCAGGCGTGTTCGCCTTGATGTCGGCGACGATCGTGTCAATGACCGCATCATGCATATGGCGGCGGCGGTTGCGCTGCCAGTTGACATAGCCGAGCACGCGCTTGGAGGCGAGATCGCGATAGGATACATCGGGGAGCGGCCCCAGATGGACATCGGAAATATGCGCGAGCCTGAACATACAACCTTCATAGGCGACCCGCGCGCGGCTTTCCACCCACGGTTTCGCTATCAATGACGAGCCCTGAAGATACCTTCCGCCAGACCGGCTGGCCAGGGTTGAGGGCCAGGCTGTTCCATCTCTATTTCGTGCTGCGGAGGCCGATGACGCTTGGCGTGCGCGGCCTGATCCACGACACAGCGTCCAGATCCGTCTTCCTTATTCGACATACCTATGTACCGGGCTGGCAGCTTCCCGGCGGCGGCGTCGAAGTCGGCGAGACGATGAACGAGGCGCTGGCCCGTGAACTGGCCGAGGAAGGCAACATCGCTCTGACCGCCCCGCCGGTGCTCAAATCGATGCATTTCAACCGCCGCTCCAGCCACCGCGACCATGTCGGCTTTTATCTGCTCGAGCATTTCAGCCAGACGGCGCCGAAGCTGCCGGACCACGAGATCGCCGAAGCCGGCTTCTTCCCGCTCGACCGCTTGCCGCAGGGCACGACGCCGGCGACGCTGCGCCGGATCGCCGAGGTTTTTGACGGCGAGCAGCCCTCGCCCTACTGGTAGATCAGGCCGCCGCTTTCTCGAAGCGCGCCCGGTCATGCCGTGCGCCATAATCGAGATCCGGTCCGACAGGCACGATCCGCGTCGGATTGATCGTCTGGTGGCTGCCGTAATAATGAGCCTTGATGTGATGCATGTTCACCGTCCCGGCCACGCCAGGGACCTGATAGAGATCGCGCAGATAGTTGGACAGGTTCGGGTAGTCGGCGATGCGGCGCAGATTGCATTTGAAATGGCCGACATAAACCGGATCGAAGCGCACC
This sequence comes from Mesorhizobium sp. WSM1293, assembly GCF_000513875.1. NCBI lineage: Bacteria > Pseudomonadati > Pseudomonadota > Alphaproteobacteria > Hyphomicrobiales > Phyllobacteriaceae > Mesorhizobium > Mesorhizobium sp. WSM1293. The sequence goes on from NZ_AZUV01000011.1 coordinate 253,084, forward strand.
AGCGTGGTGAACAGCCGCCAGTCGGCCTCGGTGATACGACCGCCGACGAGATAGCGCTGTTTTGCCAGCCGCTCCTCCAACGTATCCAGCGCCGAGAACAGCTCGCCGAAAGCCTCTTCATAGGCGCGTTGCGTGGTGGCGAAGCCGGCGCGATAGACGCCGTTGTTGATGGCTGGATAGACCAGCGCATTGATGCGGTCGATCTCGCCGCGCAACGCCTTCGGATAGAAATCCAAGCTGGCGTCGCCCCATTCATCGAAGGCTGAATTCAGCATGCGGATGATTTCGGAAGACTCGTTGGAGACGATGGTCTGCTCCTTTTTGTCCCACAGCACCGGCACAGTCACCCTGCCCGAATAGGCGGGATCGGCCTTGGCATAGATCTGGTGCAGGAAGTCGAGGCCGTAGAGCGTGTCGCCCGTGGCGCCGTCCTCAGCTACGAACGTCCAGCCGTTGGCGCCCATGAAATGATGCACCACGGACACCGATATGATGCCCTCCAGCTTCTTCAGCGCGCGAAAGATCAACGTCCGGTGGGCCCACGGACAGGCAAGCGAGACATAGAGGTGATAGCGGCCGGGCTCGGCCTTGAAACCGCGCGTCCGGCCTTCGGCGGGCGCCCCGTCAACGGTGATCCAGTCGCGCCATTGCGACTGCGCCCGCACGAACCTGCCACCATTGTCCGCCGTATCGTACCAGCGGTCCTGCCATCTTCCTTCGACCAGCAATCCCATGCGAATCTCCTTGCGTCCTGTTGGTTGATGTAGGCGCAAGGCTGCCCTGTCGAAGACGTCAGGTGCTGAACAGACCGTCACTTGGCAGAAATGACGGACAGAAACGGCCGATTGCAGCGGCGGGAAATTGATGCTAGCGGACAATCCGCATGTTCGACTTTGCTTTGATCCGGTTTGACCGACGACGAAAGGGCGCCCGCGCTTGACGAAGCGCTGACTGGCGAATGCTGCCGTTGCAGCAACCTTTCCTCCTTGTACCGGACCGCAAAGACCATGAGCCTTGCCGACGTGAGATACCTGCCGGAAACCCCGGCGCACGACCCCGAGATCGAAGCCATCAACGACGAAGCCTTCGGGCCCGGCCGCTTTGTGCTGGCCGCCTACAAGATTCGTGAGGCCGGAGGGCACGAGCGCTCGCTGTCCTTTGTCGCCGTCAATGGCGACATCGTCGTCGCCTCGGTGCGCATGACCCGCATCGCCGCCGGTGCCGGCCGCGCATTGATGCTCGGGCCGCTCGCCGTGCGGCCGGCCTTCAAGAATCTCGGCATCGGCCGCCGGCTGGTGGCGATCGCGCTGAAGGCCGCTGCCCGGGCCGGCGCACCTGCCGTCATGCTGGTCGGTGACGAGCCCTATTACGGGCCGCTCGGTTTCAAGCGGATTCCGCGCGGCCAGATTTCGATGCCGCGCCCCGTCGACCTCGACCGGCTGCTGTCGCACGAGATCGCGCCGGGCGCGGTCGCCAGGCTCTTGGGCGAGGTCTGCCACGCCGATCAGGCCAGGGTGACCGATCCTACCGCGGCGATGGCTTGACCTTTCCCATCGATCTGGCGCCTGATCCGTCCACTGTTCCTGAGATCAAAGGATGACGTCATGAACCCGAACGGCCAGATCGCGATCGTCACCGGCGGCGGCTCCGGCCTTGGCGAGGCAACGGCGCGCGCGCTGGCCACCAAGGGAGCCCGCGTCGCCATCTTCGATGTCGGTATTGACCGCGCGGTCAAGGTCGCGGCCGAGATCGGCGGTATTGCCGTCCAATGCGACGTCAGCAGCGCCGACAGTGGGACTGCTGCCCTCGCCGACGTCGCCGCCAAGCTTGGCGAGCCGCGTATCCTGATCAATTGCGCCGGCATCGCCATCGGCGTGAAGACGATCGGCAAGGATGGTCCCCATCCGCTTGATCAGTACCGCAAGGTGATCGAGGTCAATCTGATCGGCACGTTCAACATGATCCGCCTCGTCGCCGAACGCGCGTCGAAGCTCGAGCCGCTGCCGGGCGGCGAGCGCGGCGTCATTGTCAACACCGCTTCGGTTGCCGCCTATGATGGCCAGATCGGCCAGGCCGCCTATGCGGCGTCCAAGGGCGGCGTCGTCGGCATGACGCTGCCGGTGGCGCGCGACCTTGCCCGTTCCGGCATCCGCGTCTGCACCATCGCTCCCGGCATCTTCAAGACGCCGATGATGGCCGGCATGCCGCAAGAGGTGCAGGATTCACTGGGCGCCGCCGTGCCGTTCCCGTCGCGCCTGGGCGAACCGTCCGAATATGCCGCTCTCGCCCTGCACATCATCGAGAACCAGATGCTGAACGGCGAGACCATTCGCCTCGACGGCGCCATTCGCATGGCGCCGAAATAAACCGGTCATGAGCGCCGGCCTGTCCGCTGCCGCTAAAACCGGTCCGCTGACCGGGCTGAAGGTGATCGAGATGGCCGGGCTCGGCGCCGTGCCGCTGGCCGGCCTGATGCTGTCGGAGATGGGCGCGCAAGTGTTGCGCATCGAACGGGCGGGGACGAGCCAGCTCCTGCCGCTGCCGGATGAGTATAACATCGACCGCCATGGCCGCGCCGTGCTGCGCCTCGACCTGAAGCGCCGTGAAGGCACCGATCTGTTGCTGCGCCTTGCCGAAAAGGCGGACATGTTGCTCGAAGGCTTTCGCCCGGGCGTCATGGAGCGGCTCGGCCTCGGCCCGGAAACGGTGCTGGCGCGTAACCCGGCGCTGATCTACGGCCGTATGACCGGCTTCGGCCAGGACGGCCCGCTCGCCGGCCGCGCCGGCCACGACATAACCTACCTCGCCTATAGCGGCGTGCTGCACGCCATCGGCCATGCCGGCGGTCGTCCCGTCCCGCCGCTCAACCTCGTTGCAGACTATGGCGGTGGCGCCATGATGCTGATTGCCGGCGTGCTGGCCGCCCTGTTCCAACGTTCGCGCACGGGCAAGGGTGAAGTTATCGACGCCGCGATGGTCGACGGCGCCTCGATGCTGGCGGTGCCCCTGCACGCCTTGATGGCGGCCGGCTTGTGGAGCGACAAGCGCGGCGCGAACCTGCTCGATTCCGGCGCCCCGTTCTACGACACCTACGAGACGTCGGACGGACGTCATATCGCCATCGGCTGTCTCGAGCCGCAATTCTTCGCCGAATTCGCCAGGCTGCTGCCGCTCGACGAGCGCTTTGCATCCGGCCAGTACGACAAGGCCCTGTGGCCGCCGATGCGCGCCGCCATTGCCGATCGGATCCGGCAGAAACCACGCGACGACTGGGACCGGTTGTTCGCGCAAACCGATGCCTGCGTTGCACCCGTTCTGTCGCTGCAAGAGGCAAAGCACCACCCGCACAATCGGGCACGCAACGCCTCTGTGACGGCAGGTGCATTTGAGCGCCCGGCCCCGGCCCCGCGTTTCTCGAGTTCGCAACCGACATTGGCCACTATGCCCGGCGATGAGGATTTGTTGCCGTCGACAACGCTGGCACGTTTCGGCTTTGCGAAAGCCGAGATCGACGACCTTGTCAAATCCGGCTTGCTGACCGATAACTAGAGAACAAAGATCAACTTACTGCGGTGCTGCCTTGGACGAGCCGAAGAAGGACGTGATCCGTGAGACGGACGCCGAAGCGATCCGGCTGGCGAAGACGCTTCTGCGCAGCGCCCGCTTTGGCGCCCTGGCGGTGATCGAACCGCAAGCCGGCTCGCCGCTGGCCAGCAGGGTTGGCGTGGCCACCGACATCGACGGCGCGCCGCTGATCCTGGTGTCGATGCTTTCGGCGCACACCGGCGCGCTGCTTGCCGACCCGCGCTGTTCCCTGTTGCTCGGCGAACCAGGCAGGGGCGACCCGCTGGCGCACCCGCGCCTGACACTGGTCTGCCAGGCGGCACGGATCGAGCGCGGATCGGCCGAACACGCCCGCACCGAGCGCCGTTACCTCAATCACAATGCCAGGGCGAAACTTTACGCCGGTCTCGGTGACTTTTCGATCTTTCGCCTCGATCCGCAACGCGCCAGCCTCAACGGCGGCTTCGGCAAGGCCTATCAGCTCGATCGATCGGATCTGCTCGCCAGCGGACCGGTCGTCGAGGAACTCGCGGCGCGCGAACAATCGGCCATCGACCACATGAACGCCGACCATCTCGACGCGATCGCCGTTTACGCACAGCATTTCGCCAAAGTATCCGGCAACGGCTGGCGTATTGCCGGATTCGATGCCGATGGCATGGATCTGGTGTCGGGCGACGATGCTTGCCGGGTCTTTTACCCGCAACCTCTGGGCGCAGCAGGTGAATTGCGGCACGTTCTGGTCGATATGGCGAGGGCGGGCCGAGCCATTGTCGACGCCGGGACTGAGACTTAATTATGCTGGATCAAAAGCAACACTTGAGATTTAGGTGAAATGCTCTACCTTTTAGTGACGCTGAATCGCCAGCGCCGATCGGCAAGTGAATTTATGGAATCAGACGCCATTGCCCCCATGGCGTCGGGATGAACAGGAAGCATGGGGGATCGATGGTCTCGACAAAGCTAATCGTGAACGCCGAATCGGCGGCAGAGTTTCTCATGCTGATGGGCAATGAGAAGCGACTGTTGATCATGAGCTACCTCGCCGAAGGTGAAATGTCGGTGGGAGCCATAGCCGAGAAGGTGATGCTCAGCCAATCCGCCCTGTCCCAGCATCTCGCCAAGTTGCGGGCGCTCGACCTTGTCGACACCCGCCGCGACCGCCAGATGATTTACTACTCCTGCAAATCCGACGCCGTGCGAGAACTGCTTGTCATGCTGGACGGCATTTTCGGCAGCGGCAAGGATGACCTGTCCCAGATGGCGCACCGCTTGCGCCGTGCTGGAACCTGACCACACAGCCGCCGATCTCGCCGGCGATTCAGAGCGACATGCGCCCATTTGGGGCGCAAAAGCTGGCTGATTGTCCCGAATTGTCGCATCGTGCTTTCCAAACAAGGTGAGCGCCGGGAAGCGGTCCGGATTTTCGGGGCCGATGCGACGGTCGCGAGGAATGCATGGATCCCATTCGCATCGACGACCCGCAAGATCCGCGCGTCGCTGCCTATCTCGACATTCGCGAGCGTGACCTCGCCGGCCGGCAAGGCCGCTTCGTCGCCGAAGGCAAGGTGGTGCTCGACCTGCTGCTCACAACTGGACGCTTTGCCGCCGAATCGGCCCTCGTCCTGGAAAACCGGCTGGCGGGTCTCGACAAGATCCTGAGCAAGGCGCCCGCCGACCTCCCGGTCTATGTGGCCACCAGCGCGGTGATGGACGCAATCGCCGGATTTCACATGCATCGCGGCATCCTGGCCATGGGCCGCAAGGGAGCGCCGCAGCCGGCTGAAGCCCTGCTCGATGGCTTGCCGCCTCGTGCGCTGGTCGTGGTGCTCGTCGGCATCGCCAATCATGACAATGTGGGCTCGATCTTCCGCAACGCCGCCGCCTTTGGCGCTGACGCGGTTTTGCTGGATGCGACGTGCTGCGACCCGCTCTATCGCAAGGCGATCCGCGTTTCGGTCGGCGCCGCGCTCAAGATCCCGTTCGCATCGTTCACCGATACCGCCGGCTTCACAACGACGCTCGCCCGACGTGGCTTCGAACAATTCGCGCTCTCGCCACGCGGGAAGACCGACATCCGCGATGCGCAGCGCAGCGAGCGCCTGGCGCTCTATCTCGGCACCGAGGGCGAAGGCTTGCCGGACGACCTGCTCGCAAGCCTGCACGACGTGCGGATCACCATGGCGGAAGGCTTCGACAGCCTGAATGTCGCCGCGGCTTCAGCCATCGCGCTGCATCATTTTTCGGCTAGAGCAATTCTAGGAAAAGTGTGAAGCGGTTTTCCGTCCAGAATTGCCTCAAAGCAAAGAGTTAGGGCATTTCGCCGTTTCCGTGAAACGGTGAAATGCTCTAAGGAGACCTGATCTCAGCTTGTCGCGTCAGCCTTCTGCAGCGCGCGCACGCGGTCGGCAAGACTGCGGTCACCGTTGCCGGAGCGTGCGTCCGACGGTACCGCCAATGCCATGGCGATCGGCGAACCAGGCCCCTCGAGCTTGGCCGTCAGATGGACGACCTCCGCCGCCAGCTCGTTCATCTGCTCGCGCAAGGCGGAGCTGCTGTCAGTGGCCTTGGAGGCGGCCAGTGCGGTGAGATCCGCCTTCAGCCGTTTGTTCTCGCGCGCCAGCGCCGTCAGCCTCGCCTCGAGCTGCTCACGGTCGCTGTCGAGCTTGGCGATTGCCTTGTCGAAATCATCGCTCCTCGCGACATCGCCGCCCTTGCCGACCAGCCGCAAGGCTGGCGCGCTGTCCTCGGATTTCGATCTTTCGCGCATGCGTGCCAGTTCCTTTTCGCGGCGATCGAGTTTGTCTTCTCGATCGGCAAGTGTGGCCAGCAGCCGTTCGACCTTCTTGTCGAGCTCGGCGGTCTTTTTCTTCTCGGCTTTCAGGGCGTCCCGCGCGGCCTTGCTTTCGGCCGCGATTTCCTGGCCGCGCCTGTCGGCTTCCTTGCGCTGGCCGCGCAGCATCGCAATGTCACTGGCGAGTTTCTGCATTTCGGACTCTCGCGCCACGAGCTCGATCTGCCGGCTGCTCGAGGAAAAACTGGCGTCGTCATACATGCACTCCAGCTTTTCCAGCTCAAGGGCGCGCTTTTCCAGCTTGCGTTCGGTTTCCTTCAGACGCTCCGAAAGCTGCTGCAACTCGCCCTCTCGCTGACGCAGCGCTTCGTTCTTCGCGCCCAGCTCGGTCAGCGCCTGGTTCTTGTCAGTCCGCTCGACCGCCAGGCCCTTCATGGCCTCGCGACCGCGATTGATCTCGACCAGTTGTTCGGCCGCCTTCTCACGCAACGCCTTGACGCTGATTTCCAGGCGGCGCGTCGTCATGGCGTATTCGGCGCGGATGCGATCCTTGTCCGCCTGGATCTCGGTCTGCGTCAGAGGGATCGAGGATTCGATGCGTTTGCGTGTAAGCGCGACCGCACGACGCCATATGGCCGGAGCCACCATGAGCGCCAGAAAGCCAGCGCAGAGAAAGCCGAGGACGAAGAACAGGACCGACTGGACCAAGTGACTACCCGTTGTGGCCGGCAAGCATCAAAAGCGCATAGAGCGCTTTGACTGTGCCACGTTGACATGGCGGAAATCCAGCGTTGCGGCAAGGGTTTGCCGCAACGCTACGAGTTTAATGCATGTCGACCCAAAAGCGGTCCCGGATTTGGACAACGACAGTCAAGGACTTCAGCCTAGAACGGATTCCAGGTGGCCCGCTCGGTAAGCTTCAGATAGCCGAGATTGACGCCGAGCCGAGCACCGACGCCGGTGCGGATCGGCACCAGGAGAACATTGTTGTTCTTCAGTACGTTGAAGCCGACGCCCGCCACCACATAGGCTGAACCGGCAACGCCGCCATAGCGGTTGTAGAGGCTGCCCACATCATCGAGATTGTAGACCAGCATCATCACCCGCGACCCCTCGCCGCCGAAATCCCAGCCGAGCGACGGGCCTTGCCAGAACACTTTGTGGTCGCCGGCATTCTTGGTGTAGAGCGTGCCTTCGCCATAGGTCAGGCCACCGATCAGCGCACCGGAGCCCTCTTCGCCCAGCAGATAGCCGTTGGGCAGGCCGTAGGAGGCAAAAATCTTCTCGATCACCGTGGCGAGTCCGCCCGATGTGGCGCCAAAAAATTTGTGACCGGAATCGACAATCTCCTGAGCGGTGTATTCCTGGGCCCGCAGGGCTGAAGTCGAGAAGACGAGAACGCCCAGGAGCGTGACCGCCATTGAGAAGACACGGAGAAAGCTCCGGTCGTAGTATCGGGAAAACATGCTTCCAATCTCCGTCAGGGAGCACCTTCGCCGACGCCTCGCACCCCGTACGGCTCTTTTAGCCGGCCGTTAAGGGTAACTGTTAGGGGCAAATTATGCCGTAATCCTTTTTCAACCATTAAGCTCCCACATGAACATGGCGGTTCGAAGGCTGTTTGGGGTCGCTCAATTGGGGTCGGCAGCCTGCGTGCACACGCCATTTGCCACAACCACAATTTGGATTTGTTGCTGCACGCACGGGCGCTGTGTATTCAGAAAGCCTGAGGAGAGAGTGCGTGATTCGTGTGGCAGGCGACGATCGATCGCCCGGCCATGAGTTGTGAGATTTTGCAGGGATTTTTCGCCGATGGCCGATCTGTTCACCCTTTCCGCACCCGATCTGGCAGCGCTTTTGTGCAGCCGGGTCTGCCACGATATCATCTCGCCGGTCGGCGCGATCAACAACGGGCTCGAATTGCTTGATGAAGGCGGCGCCGATGAGGACGCCATGAAGCTGATCCGCCAGAGCGCCCGCAACGCTTCGGCCCGCCTTCAGTTCGCCCGCATCGCCTTCGGTGCCGCCGGTTCGGCCGGCATGTTGATCGATACCGGCGATGCCGAAGCGGTCGCCATCGCCTTCCTCAAGAACGAAAAGCCGGAACTGACCTGGAACGGGCCCCGCGCGTTGCTGCCCAAGAACAAGGTCAAGCTGCTGCTCAACCTGATCCTCGTCGCCAATGCCGCCATTCCGCGCGGCGGCAAGCTTTCCGTGACGCTGGAAAACCTTGAGACCGAACCGCGTTTCGCGCTTACGTCGGCTGGCCCGATGCTGCGGGTGCCGCCGAAATTCCTCGAACTGCATTCCGGCCACAAGCCGGAGGAGCCGATCGACGCGCATTCCGTGCAGCCCTATTACACGCTGCTTCTGGCGCGCGAAGCCGGCATGACGATATCGATCCACGCGACGCCGGAAGAAATCGTGCTTTCGGCGGCCTGATGCGCAGCCGATAAAGCGAAGTATTTTTTCATTTAACGCTGTAATTCCAGCTCATCGACTTGAGATGCGTCTGGTCGTTCAGGCGGTGCCAAAGCATTCGTGAATAAAAGCAGGCACCTGCCCATCTTTGTAAAAATTTTACCTAACGCCTTTTCGGCTTCTTTACCAGATTGGCCTATGGTGCGTCCTGGATGCCCCCGACGCTACCGGACCGCCAGAAGGCAAAGAGGACCCGGAAATGAAACGCTGCATGTTCGTCGACGATTCAAGCGTTATCAGGAAGGTTGCAAAACGCATCCTGGGCGGCTCCGAAATGATTGTCATCGAGGCCGCCAGCGGACTTGACGCGCTGGAGATGTGCGCCGCCGACATGCCCGACATCATCGTCGTCGATGGCGCCTTGCCCGACGTACCGGCGGTCGATCTCATCCGTCGCGTCCGCGCCATGGAGAGCCCGATAAGGCCGCAGATCCTGATTTCCCTGGTCGAGCTCGATATTGCTTCGATCATGCGGGCCAAGCGAGCCGGCGCCCAGGGCTATCTCTTGAAGCCGTTCAACCGCCCGCAGCTGCTCGAGCGCTTTCGCACCTTGAAGAGCGCACCTGATTCGGCATCCTTGAGCAACTCCAGAAAAAGTGCGTGACGGTCTTCTGCTCGGAAGCCCAAAAGCAGACCGTTACCAGCCCATCATGCAAAAACCCGGCCGAAGCCGGGTTTTTTATTGAAAAGATTCGAACGATTCGTCGCTCAGGCGCTGACGCGAATGTCTTCCGGTTCGCGCAGCACATAGCCGCGACCCCAGACCGTTTCGATGTAGTTCTGACCGCCCGATGCCGCGTCGAGCTTTTTGCGCAGCTTGCAGATGAAGACGTCGATGATTTTCAGCTCAGGCTCGTCCATGCCGCCATAGAGGTGGTTGAGGAACATTTCCTTGGTCAACGTGGTGCCCTTGCGTAGCGAGAGCAACTCCAGCATCTGGTATTCCTTGCCGGTCAGGTGCACGCGCTGGCCGCCCACTTCGACTGTCTTGGCATCGAGGTTGACCACCAGGTCGCCGGTGGTGATGACCGACTGGGCGTGGCCCTTGGAACGCCGCACGATGGCATGAATGCGGGCAACCAGCTCGTCCTTGTGGAATGGCTTGGTCATGTAGTCGTCTGCGCCGAAGCCGAGGCCGCGCACCTTGTCCTCGATGCCGGCCATGCCGGAGAGGATGAGAATAGGTGTTTTGACCTTGGAAAGGCGAAGCGTTCTCAAGACCTCGTAGCCTGACATGTCAGGCAGGTTGAGGTCGAGAAGAATGATATCGTAGTCGTAGAGCTTGCCTAGATCGACACCCTCTTCACCGAGATCGGTCGTGTAGACGTTGAAACTTTCCGATTTCAGCATCAGTTCGATGCTTTGTGCGGTTGCACTGTCATCTTCTATCAGCAGAACACGCATTTTATTCCCCTTTTCTGCTGCCGGACCATTTCACGACCCGTCCGGACCCGGAGCAGTGGTTGCCTTGTGCAGAGGCTGCCATTGAATGGTTAACAAATCCTAATTTCCCGTCCATGACGGTACCAGATTTTTTAACCTCTTTCTACACCCTCTTGAATCTAATAACGAATCTCAGAACCAAATTCCTAATGCAACACATTAACAACCTGGACTAAGCGACTCCAGGGACTCATCGACGTCGCTTCCGCATCGGTGGCCGGAATTTTTACCCGGCCTTAAGTCCTGACCCGTATGATTAACAATGCCCGTAAACGAATGGTTACCGCCGGCAAAAAACTTTAGGGTTTTGTTTCCCATAGTTGGGGGAAAGCCGGTGGACACGGGTGCGGCCTGGGCGTTTCCAGGTGGTTTGGACGATAAGTGCGGGTGTGCGTTTCCGGGAGTACCGAATCATGAAGTCACGTGAAAACCTCGTTCGGCTGAAACAGTTTCAGGTGAATGAGAAGCGGCGGCAGCTGCTGCAGCTCGACATGATGATCGCCGAGTTCGAACGCATGGCCGTCGAGCTGGAGCTTCAGATTACCGCCGAGGAAAAGAAGGCCGGCATCACCGACATCAACCATTTCGCCTATCCGACCTTCGCCAAGGCGGCTCGCCTGCGCCGCGACAATCTCAGGAATTCCCAAAGCGACCTCGCCCAGCAGCGAAGTGCCGCCGAATCATTACTCGGCGAAGCTGAAGCGGAGCTTTCCAAAGCGGAAATGCTGGAATCGCGCGACACGAAGATCCGCGAAGCCGAAGTCGGTGGCCGCAGCGCCATGATCGGCTAAAACCCTGCCCCTGGCGACGTCAACGCTCGCCATCGGGCTGGCGCATTGTCGCGGCTTGCGGCCCGGCGGGAATACGCCCAGAAGAATGAAAACCGCCCTACGCGGCCCAATCCCCTTCATTCTCGGCAATTGCCCTTGCACGGGCATCCTTGATATCCGGCGCATGCTGCTCCGCCCATGACCTGATCAGGGTAAGCAGTCCCGCCAGGTTCTGACCGAGCTCGGTCAATTCATATTCGACGCGCGGCGGAATGACCGGAAAGATCTCGCGCCGTACCAATCCGTCGCGCTCGAGCACGCGCAGCGTCTGGGTCAGCATCTTCGGCGTGATGCCGTCAAGCTTCCGGGCAAGCTCGCCATTGCGCAGCCGGCCTTTGCGCAGCGCACAAACCACCAGATAGACCCATTTGCTGGCCAGCATCTCCAGCACCGTGTGCGAAGGACACGTTCGCCGGAACGCGTCATAGCCGAAACCGCAATCATCTTCACTATCCATGAGGTGCGTATGTATCAGAAAGGTACATACTAGACAAGGGACTATTACTATCCAAATGATAGTGGCATCAACCGAGCAGGAGATATCTCAATGCGTGCCGCTATCCAGAATTCCGTCGGCGGACCCGACGTCCTTGTCATCGCCGATCAGCCCGATCCCACGCCAGAGGCCGGCGAAGTGCTGGTCGGTGTCAAGGCCGCGGGCATCAATCCGGTCGATGGCGCCGTCCGTGCCGGCTACTACCCCTTGCTCGGCGAGCCGCCCTTCATCCTGGGGTGGGATATCTCGGGAACTGTCGAAGCACTCGGCGCCGGCGTCACCGGCTTCAAGATCGGCGACGAGGTGTTCGGGATGCCGCGCTTTCCCAAGCAGGCCGCCGCCTATGCCGAGTTGGTTGCCGTACCTGCCGATCAAATCACACTGAAGCCGAAGGGCGCGGGCCACCTCGAGGCAGGCGCCTTGCCGCTGGCCGGCCTCACCGCCTGGCAAGGGCTTGTTCGCCACGGCGGGCTGAAATCGGGGCAGCGCGTATTGGTGCATGCGGGAGCCGGCGGCGTCGGTCATCTGGCGGTGCAGATCGCCAAGGCGCACGGGGCCCACGTCGTCGCCACGGCCAGTCCGGCCAAGCTCGATTTCGTCCGCAACCTCGGCGCCGACGAGGTCATCGACTACACCAAGGGCGATTTCACCGACCAGGTTCGCGACATCGATCTGGTGCTGGATCCAATGGGCGGCGACCACGCCCAACGCTCACTGAAGGTGCTCAAACGTGGCGGCGTGCTGGTATCATTGCTCGATGTCAGCAACGACACCAGGGCGCAGGCCAGTGCGCGCAATATTCGGGTCGAGCGTATGTCGGTCGTGCCCGACAGGGAGGGCCTGCTGGAACTGGCTCGGTTGATCGATGCCCACAAGCTCACCGTCCATGTGGCGAAGAGCTTCCCACTGGACCAGGCGGGGGCCGCTCACGCCTTCCTTGCCACCAAGCCGATCGGCAAGGTTGTGCTGTCGCTCTGAGCGGAACGGTGACCGTGAAAAACAGAAGGGCGCGGGGTTAGCCGCGCCCTTCATCTAAATTCGCAATGGTCAGTGCCGGTATTGCTGGATGCGTGTCGTGCGCAGCCCGGCAAGGCCGTATTCGTCGATCGACGCCTGCCAGGACAGGAATTCCTCGGTGGTGAGCTTGTAGCGTTGGCATGCCTCGTCCAGGCTCAAAAGCCCGCCGCGCACGGCCGCAACCACTTCCGCCTTACGCCGGATAACCCAGCGACGTGTATTGGTCGGCGGCAGATCGGCAATCGTAAGAGGGCTGCCGTCAGGCCCGATAACATATTTGACTCTCGGTCTAACCAGATCGGTCATCGTACTCTCTACAAAAAACTCAAAGACCCAATCCCCGCCACGTTACCGCCACAGCTTTAAAAATTGCCTAAGCAGACCCTAATGACTAGGTAAGGATCATGAACGCCGCGTTAGTCTTTTCGCCGGCATTTGAAACATCTGCCCGCAAACCCTGATTTGCCGGGGGAAAATGCATCCCTTGGCGAAGATCGGCCACAAACGGTGAATCGCCCTGCACGCTGGCGCGCCGGTAAAGCTTGACCTATATTCTCGACATTGGCATTGAGGCGCCGCGCAGAACGAAAGCATCATGAACAGTCTCGATCTTCCCGGACGTCCCGAAAACACCCGCATCGTCGTCGCCATGTCGGGCGGTGTCGATTCATCGGTCGTCGCCGGCCTGCTGAAACGCGAGGGCTACGACGTCGTCGGCGTCACCTTGCAGCTCTACGACCACGGCGCGGCGACGCACCGGGCCGGCTCATGCTGCGCGGGGCAGGACATCGACGATGCCCGCCGTGTCTCCGAGACGCTCGGCATCCCCCATTATGTGCTCGACTACGAGGAACGCTTCCGCAAGGCGGTCATCGATCCCTTCGCCGAAAGCTACGTCGCCGGCGAGACGCCGATCCCGTGCGTTTCCTGCAACCAGACGGTGAAGTTCGCCGACCTCCTGGCCACCGCCAAGGAGCTCGGCGCCGACGCGCTGGCCACCGGCCACTACATCCGTTCCGGCGCCAATGGCGCCCAGCGCGCGCTCTACCGTCCGGTCGACGCCGACCGTGACCAGAGCTACTTCCTGTTCGCCACCACGCAGGCGCAGATCGATTATCTGCGCTTTCCCCTCGGCGGCCTGTCGAAGCCTCAGGTTCGCGCCATCGCCGAGGAGATGGGGCTGGCGGTTGCCGCCAAGCAGGACAGCCAGGACATCTGCTTCGTGCCGCAGGGCAAGTATTCCGACATCATCGCCAAGCTGAAGCCAACTGCGGCCAATCCGGGCGACATCGTCCACATCGACGGCCGCGTGCTCGGCCGCCATGAGGGCATCCTGCGCTACACGATCGGCCAGCGCCGTGGCATCGGCATCGCTTCCGGCGAGCCGCTTTACGTCGTCCATCTCGATGCCGACCGGGCTCGCGTCGTGGTTGGCCCGCGCGAGGCGCTGGAGACGCACAAGATCTATCTGCGCAATATGAACTGGCTGGGCGACGGACCGCTCACAGACGTCCCTGCCGGCGGCCTGGAACTGTTCGCCAAGGTCCGCTCGACGCGGCCGCCGCGCCCGGCCGTGCTGCATCATCGTGCCGGTGCCACATGGGTGGAACTGGTAGACGGCGAGTCCGGCATCGCGCCGGGCCAGGCCTGCGTGCTCTACTCCGATGACGGCAACGAAGCCCGCGTGTTCGGCGGCGGCTTCATCGAGCGATCGGAGCGTGGCGCCGAGGCCGAGGCCATGCTGACCCGGCTTGCCGCCCGGCCGGCCCAGATTCCCGCGGAATAAGATTCCCGCGGAATAAGATTCTTGCCGAATAAGTTTCCTGCCGAATAATCCGCGCTTCAGGAATTCGACTTGGTGTGGGTGACCGTGCCGGCGGTCAGGATGCGCAGCACCCGGATCGCTTCCTCGCCGCTGGTACGCGGTTCGGCACGCGTCTCGATGCACTGGATGAAATGCTCCAGCTCGCGCGTCAGCGGCATGCCCTGGGCAACCGCGACATAGGACGGCTCATTGGTGGTGAAGGCCCATTGGCCGCTGTCCTGCCACACCGCGTGGCGGTAGACGGCCAGCTTGCGTTCCCATGGCTCGACGTCGTCGAACACCGCCATTGCCTTGGTGCCGACCACGGTCAGCCGCCGCTCGCGATAGGGATTGAGACGCGAGGTGAAGAGATGGCTGCGCAGGCCGTTGGGGAAGCGCATGTGCAGATGCGCGAAGTCGCTGAGATTGTCGAGCAGGGCGGCCCCCTCGCCGCGCACCTCGATCGGCTCTGTGCCGGTGATCGCCAGGATCATCGACAGATCGTGCGGCGCCAGGTCCCACAGCGCGTCGTTCTCTGTGTGGAACTTGCCGAGGCCGAGCCGGTGAGAGTGGATGTAGCGGACTTCGCCAAGCTCGCCCTTGTCGATCAGCCCCTTCAGCGTCTCGAAGGCGGGGTGGAACCGCAGGACATGGCCGACCATGAAGACGCGGCCATTGTCCTTGGCCGCCTGCACCGCACGCTCGGCATCCGCCACCGTCAGCGCGATCGGCTTTTCCACCAGCACGTCCTTGCCGTTCTCGACGGCACGTACCGCAAGGTCGGCATGGAACTGCGGCGGCAGCGCCATGACGATGGCGTCGATATCGTCGCGGACGAACAGCTGGTCCGGCTCGATCGCCAGGCAGTCCTGCTCGCTGGCAAAGCCTTCCGCGCGGGCCCGGTTGGTATCGGAGACCGCGTGCAGCGCGCCGAGCGCCTTGAGAGTGCGGATGTGGTTGCTGCCCCAGTATCCGCAACCGAGGACTGCTATGCGCGGCTTCATCTGTTTCAAACTCTAAAAACTCGTGGCCGAGACATAGCGACGTGCCCCTTCGAACTCAACCCCGGCGGCGACAACCAAATGTCGCCGCGGCAAAGCTTTTCGATAATGACGATAAGCCGGCAAGCCGGTTGCTTCGAAGCTTGACAGGCTCGCCCTCCCAACCTTATATCCGCGCGACCTTGGCGAACGCCCCCGACATGCCTTTCGATTTGAGGCGGATTTCGGGCCTTTCGCCGCCCTGGCGGGGTAGCTCAGTTGGTTAGAGCACGGGAATCATAATCCTGGGGTCGGGGGTTCAAGTCCCTCTCCCGCTACCAAAATCCAGTTAAACCATTGAAATGGCTAAAAATTTATACGCGTTGGTAGCGCTTCCGGTTGAAATTGTTCAACAATTTCAATGCGGCGCCATCGTGTTCCTCGCCCCGGTAGACACGAGAAAGAGTAACGCGTTCCTCGCTTGGACGAGGATTAATCCGATTGCATCGCTCGGACCTCGACCTAAGCAAGCCGTTCCGCATGCCATCTCAAATGGTCGTCCATGAATGTCGAAATGAAGAAATACGAATGGTCGTATCCGTCTTGCATGCGCAACGTCAGCGGAATGCCGGCTTTGGCGCAGGCCGCCTCCAAAAGCCAGGGTCTCAGCCCGTCATTCAGGAACCCGTCCGATGTTCCCTGATCGACGAGAAATTCCGGGAAGCGGCGCCCGTCTTCAACAAGCGAAGTAGCGTCGTAGGCCCGCCACGAGGCCTCATCCGTGCCGAGATATTTTTCGAAAGCCGGACTTGACCAGCCGGCAGCGCTTGGCTGCACGATCGGCGCAAATGCCGAGCAACTCCTGAACCGCTGCGGGTTTTTCAAAGCAATCGTCAGCGCGCCGTGTCCGCCCATCGAATGGCCCGTTATGGCTTGGCGCGACATGTCTGCCGGAAAATTAGCGGCGATCAGCGTGGGTAGTTCCTCGACGAGGTAGGAATACATCCGGTAGTTCTTCGCATAAGGCTCCTGCGTTGCATCAAGATAAAAGCCGGCGCCGCCGCCAAACTGCCAATTGTCCTTGTCATCAGGGATGTCGGCGCCGCGCGGACTGGTGTCTGGACAGACGACGATCAGGCCAAGTTCGGCGGCCATGCGCCTGTATTCGCCTTTGTCCATGACATTTTGATGGGTGCAGGTCAGTCCCGACAAATACCACACCACGGGGCAAGGCGTTTCCCGGGCCTGTGGAGGCACGAAAACGGCAAATGTCATGTCGCAGCAGCAACTCGTCGACAGGTGCGAATAGATGCCCTGCACTCCGCCATGGGATTTTGCCTGGGAGATGGTCTTCATGGGTTCCGGCATATTCCCTCTCCACGGATTTCAAACACCAATGGGCCGGTGTCTACGGCATCGACATTGATCGCGGCAACCCGGGCGGATCAGGTGGGGTCGAACCGACCGGCGGCGCGGACATCCGGAATGTCAGTCGCGCCGCCGGCCTAACGCCCGATGTCGGGGAGGCACGGTATTTTGGGAACACAGAGCCTTCGACGCGGGCGTGTCGTGTGAGCCGGTCAGTAAACCACGACGCTGCGAATGCTCTCCCCGGCATGCATGAGATCGAAACCCTTGTTGATGTCCTCGAGCTTGAGCGTNTGGGTGATCATAGGGTCGATCTGGATCTTGCCGTCCATGTACCAGTCGACGATCTTCGGCACATCGGTGCGGCCGCGCGCGCCGCCGAAGGCGGTGCCCATCCAGGTGCGGCCGGTGACCAGCTGGAACGGCCGCGTCGAGATCTCCTGGCCGGCGCCGGCAACGCCGATGACCACCGACTTGCCCCAGCCGCGATGCGAGGCTTC
>NZ_AZUV01000012.1:0-209139 GCF_000513875.1 Mesorhizobium sp. WSM1293
GTTCCCCTCGACAGATACACACCTTCGCCGCGCTCCTTCAGCGAGGCCGTCGAAGCCTTCGACTACCCACAGGGCGCCATCGTTCGCAAGGTTCAGAAAGAGGGCCGCGTCGCCTTGTGCGGCTACATCCTGCGCCTCTCCAAGGCATTTGGCGGAAAGGCCGTGGCCTTCATCCCCACCACCAAGGACGGCGTCTTCCAAGCCTTCTTCAGACATCAGAAAATAGAAACAGTCGACCTCAACCTCAGCAGACGATAAGTGACAAAACTGTTCGCGATGTCTCCGCACACCTGTTCGCGATGTCCCCGGTCCAAACAGGGGGGAGATCAGATGTCGCATATGGCTTCGCCAATCTTCAATGATGACGGAAGGGCGAGGCGCGCAAGCTGCCAATCTCCCCCCTTGAGGGGGAGATGTCCGGCAGGACAGAGGGGGGTGTTCACGCGCCGTCATCACCCTCAAAACCTCGGAATGTCCGGAAACGCCACCTGCCCGCGGTGCACATGCATCCGCCCGAGCTCGGCGCATCGCCGCAGCTGCGGAAATACTTTTCCCGGGTTGAGCAGATGGTTGGGATCGAAGGCGCATTTGACCCGCATCTGCTGGTCGAGATCGATCTGGGTGAACATTTCCGGCATCAGGTCGCGTTTTTCCACGCCCACACCGTGTTCGCCGGTCAAGACGCCGCCGACCTTGACGCAGAGCCGCAATATGTCGGCGCCGAAGCTTTCAGCCTTGTCGAGTTCGCCCGGTACGTTGGCGTCGTAGAGGATCAGCGGATGCAGATTGCCGTCACCGGCATGAAAGACATTGGCGACGCCGAGACCGTATTTTTCCGACAGCTCGCGCATGCCGGCGAGCACGCGCGGCAGCTCCTTGCGCGGGATGGTGCCGTCCATGCAGTAGTAGTCGGGCGAGATGCGGCCGACGGCCGGAAACGCCGCCTTGCGGCCGGCCCAGAAGCTCAGCCGTTCCTGTTCGGACTGCGAAATGCGGCAGGTGGTCGAGCCGTTCTTGTAGGCGATCGCCTCGACCAGCCCGATCAGATGATCGACCTCGACGCCCGGCCCGTCGAGCTCGACGATCAGCAGCGCCTCGACATCGAGGGGATAGCCGGCATGAACGAAATCTTCCGCCGCATGGATCGCCGGCCGGTCCATCATCTCCATGCCGCCCGGGATGATGCCGGCGCCGATGATGTCGGCAACGCACTGGCCGCCCTGCTCGCTGGTCGGGAAGCCGATCAGCAGTGCACGTGCCGTCTCCGGCTTCTTCAGGATGCGCACGGTGACCTCGGTGACGACGCCGAGCAGCCCTTCGGACCCGGTCATGACGCCGAGCAGGTCGTAGCCTTCCGCATCGAGGTGACTGCCGCCCAGCCGCACCACCTCGCCATTCATCAGCACCATCTCGATGCCGAGCACATTGTTGGCTGTGAGGCCGTATTTCAGGCAGTGCACGCCGCCGGAATTCTCCGCGACATTGCCGCCGATCGAGCAGGCGATCTGGGAGGATGGATCGGGGGCGTAGTAAAAGCCCTCCTGCTCGACGGCGGTGGTGATGCCGAGATTGGTGACGCCCGGCTGGGCAACGACGACGCGATTGGGAAAATCGATCCCGAGGATACGGTTGAAGCGGCTCATCACCAAAAGCACCGCGTCCTCGAGCGGCAACGCGCCACCCGACAGCGAGGTGCCGGAGCCGCGCGGCACGACGCGGATGTTGCGGTCGTTGCAGTATTTCAGCACGCGCGAAACCTGCGCCACCGTTTGCGGCAGCACGACAACCAACGGCAGCTGCCGATAGGCGGTCAGGCCGTCGCTCTCGAAGGCGCGCATGGAATTGGCGGCGTCGACAACGCCCTCACCCGGCACGATGATGCGCATGTCGGCGACGATCTCGTCGCGCCGGCGCATCGTGGCATCGTCTGGTTTCGGCATGGCCAGGCCGGACATCAGCAGCCTCATTTCGCTTGACTGGTCAAAATCTTTTACCAGTGAAGCGCGTTGGGTGCAAATCCTGTAATGGCGGCGAATCCAACTTCAAGGCGGAGACAGGCTTACGCAGCGGCAATCTGCCGCTGCTATTCGCCGGGCGGCTTGCCGGGTTCGGAGTGCATCCGGCGCACGCGGCGCACGCCCCACCAGACCAGCAGGATGGCGACAGGCACCGAAGCAGCGGTAATGATCTCCGGGGCGAAGGCATGGCCGAAGATCGAGGCGCCCTTGGCGACATAGCCGACAAGGCCGACCACATAATAGGAGACGGCGGCGACCGAGAGCCCCTCGACGGTCTGCTGCAGGCGCAATTGCAGGCGGGCGCGGTTGTTCATCGAGGCAAGCAGGTCGCGGTTCTGCTTCTCGACCTCGACATCGACCCAGGTGCGCAGCAGCGTCGTGGCGCGGGTCAGTTTTCGCGATAGATTTTCCTGCCGCTCCTCGACCGAGCGGCAGGTGCGCATTGCGGGCGCCACACGGCGCTGCAGGAACCCGCGCCATGTGTCATAGCCGGGCACAGCCTCTTCCTCGAGTGCGTCCAGCCGTTCGCCGACGATGCCGTCATAGGCGCGGCTGGCGCCGAAACGGTAAAGGCTCGACGCCGCGTCCGCCTCCAGCTCCGCCGCAAGTTCGGTCAGATCGGCCAGCAAGGTCTGGCTGTCCCGTGTCCCGGCGACCTTCATCTCCAGCGTGGTCTGCGCCAGCCGATCCTCGATGCGGCGGGCGCGGCCGGACAAGGTCAATGCCAGCGGCAGGCCGAGCATGGCCAGCGTCCGATAGGTTTCGATGTCGATAAGCCGCTGCGACAACGCGCCGGTGCGCGCCGGGGTCAAGCCGCGATCGAGCAGCAGCATGCGCGTCAGGCCATCGCCATCCTGGCGAAAATCGGTGACGATGGCGGCGTTTCCGCGCTCGACCAGCGAGTAGCACAGGCTGGTCGGATCGAAACCGGCTATCAGTTGCTCGCTCGCTTGCGTCCATTTGCGGATTTCGAGCCTGATGCCGGAGATGCAGGTTCCAGGCGGGGAAAACCCGTTGCCGAAGGGTGAGTCCTCCTGCGTCCTGCCGCTTTCGGAAAGCGGCCCTTCCCACAAATAGGTCGAGAATTCGGTGTGCCGCTCCCAGCGCAGCGAGCCCTTGCCCCATTTCATGGCATGGTGGCGGGCCTGGCGGTCGGGCGCGGCGATGCCGAGGCGCCGCGACAGTTCGGAAAGTACCGCGTGGTCGACGCCGGAGCCGCCCTCCGTCATGAAGGCGAGTTGCATCAGGACGCGTGGCTTTTCGATCAGCGGATGCGGCCGGGCATGAACCTCGCCGAGTGCGCCGGGCCGGCCCTCATGCGCGGGAAAGCCCATGACGCTGCCCTTGGCGCGCGGCTGGAATTCGAGATCGGACGGGTCGTCTGACACGGCTTGTTCCCCGGGGGTTTCCTTGAACCCGCTTGCACTCGCGTCCCTCTAGTGCCAATGGCCTGACGACGCAAACGGCAAAGTTAGCCGAAGATCACGGGATCGGGCGGGAAATCGGCCAGCTTTTTGTCAATTGGATAAATAATTTGACCAGTTGGCGAGGCAGGCTCTATTCTGCGGCATCGGTTCACCTTCCAGGCATTCTGTTGAGCGACATTTTTTCCAGGATCGAGCATTCGCGCACCGCCGACGAGGTGGTGCAGCAGATCGAGAGCCTCATCCTCGAAGGCGTGCTGCGCACCGGCGACCGGCTGCCGGGCGAGCGCGAGCTTGCACGCCAGTTCGACGTATCGCGGCCGATCCTGCGTGACGCCCTGAAGGCACTGGAAGGACGCGGCCTTTTGACGACAAGGCCCGGCGGCGGCACGCATGTCGCCGATGTCATCGGCCAGCTCTTCACCAAACCGGTGACGGACCTGATCTCGATGCACCGCAAGGCAGTGACCGACTATCTGGAATACCGCCGCGAGATCGAAGGGGTTGCGGCTGAATATGCGGCACGGCGCGCCACCCCAGACGACATGGCGCTGCTCGATAAGATCATGGCACGCATGGACGATGCGCACCGGACCGGCGACTTCGACGACGAGGCCGAGATCGACGTCGAGTTCCACCACGCGATCTGCGAATGCGCGCACAACATCATCCTTTTGCACACGCTGCGCTCCTGTTATCGGCTGCTGTCGGAGGGCGTGTTCCAGAACCGGCTGCTGGTGTTCACCGTACCCGGCGCGCGCGACGCCCTGCTCGCGCAGCACCGGGCGATCCATGCGGCGGTGAAGGCCGGCGACCCGGCCACCGCCCGCCAGGCGGCGATGGACCACATCACCTATGTCGAACGGTCGATGGCGGAGGCCGAGCGCAGCGGCGACTGGCAGCGCGTCTCGCGGCTGAGGTTGAAACAGCGCGTTGACGCCACCGATACAGAACCAGCACGCAAACGCTCCTAGCTATCGAAACGGGAAGCCCATGAGCCAGATCCTGACCATCGCCGACCTCAAGGACCTCGCACGCCGGCGTGTGCCGAAGATGTTCTTCGACTATGCCGATTCCGGTTCGTGGACCGAAAGCACGTATCGGGCCAACGAGGAGGATTTCCAGAAGATCAAGTTCCGCCAGCGCGTCCTCGTCGACATGGACAACCGTTCGCTGGCATCGACGATGATCGGCGAAAAAGTGTCTATGCCGGTGGCATTGGCGCCAACCGGCATGACCGGCATGCAGCACGCCAATGGCGAGATGCTGGCGGCGCAGGCGGCGGAGGAATTCGGCGTGCCGTTTACCTTGTCGACGATGAGCATCTGCTCGATCGAGGATGTCGCCTCGGTTACCACGAAGCCGTTCTGGTTTCAGCTCTATGTGCTGCGTGACAAGGATTTCGTGCTCAACCTGATCGACAGGGCAAAGGCGGCGAAATGCTCGGCGCTCGTGCTGACGCTCGACCTGCAGATTCTCGGTCAGCGCCACAAGGACATCCGCAACGGGCTTTCGGCGCCACCCAAGCTGACGCTGACCAACATCGTCGACATGGCCATCCGCCCGCGCTGGTGCGCCGCCATGGCCGGCACCAAGCGGCGGACCTTCCGCAACATTGTCGGCCACGCCAAGGGCGTCGGCAACATGGCCTCGCTGGCATCGTGGACGACGGAGCAGTTCGACCTGCATCTGTCGTGGAAGGACGTCGCCTGGATCAAGGAGCGCTGGGGCGGCAAGCTGATCCTCAAGGGCATTCTCGACAAGGAGGACGCGCTGATGGCGGCCAAGACCGGCGCCGACGCGATCATCGTTTCCAACCATGGCGGGCGCCAGCTCGATGGTGCGTCGTCGTCGATCGGCGTGCTGGAAGAGATTGCCGACGCGGTCGGCGACACGATCGAAGTGCATATGGATGGCGGCATCCGCTCCGGCCAGGATGTCCTGAAGGCGCTTTGCCTCGGTGCCAAGGGAACCTATATAGGCCGGCCGTTTCTTTACGGCCTGGGGGCGCTTGGCAAGGAAGGGGTTACCAAGGCGTTGGAAATCATCCGCAAGGAGATGGACATCACGCTGGCGCTGTGCGGAAAGCGTCTTGTCACCGACATGGGCAAGGACCAGCTCCGGCGCCAGGTCCCGTGACCGCCTGACCACGGAGACACCGAAAAGTTGGCAGAATCCGGCATCCATTTTCTCGACGCGCATGGGCCGGACGGCATCCGTCTCTATGCGATCGGCGACGTCCACGGCCGGCTCGACCTGCTGGCCGCCATGCATCTGCGCATCAGGGCCGAGATCGAGCAGGAGGCGCCTGCCGAGTGGCGCGTCATCCATCTTGGCGACTATGTCGACCGCGGGCCGGACTCGAAGGGCGTCATCGATTTCCTGATCGAAGCGCAAGAGCGAGACCCTCGTCACCTGATGCTGGCCGGCAACCACGACATCGGCTTTCTCGATTTTCTCAAGACCCCTGACCCGGAAGGGCTTTTCATCCGGTTCGGCGGCATCCAGACGGCACAGTCTTACGGCGTAGCGATCAGTGAAGGCACAAGCGTGTGGTTCGGCAAGGCCGAATCGGCCGTGCGCAAAGGACATCAGGCACTGGTCGAGGCCGTGCCGCAAAGCCACATCGACTTCCTGCGATCGCTGCCGTTTTCCGTGACTTTCGGGGACTTCTTCTTCTGCCATGCAGGCATCAGGCCGGGCATTCCTCTGGAGAAGCAAAACCCGCAGGATCTGATCTGGATCCGCGACGTCTTCCACAACCACCCCGACCTCTATCCGAAGATCGTGGTGCACGGCCACACGCCGGTGCCGGAGGCGGAAGTGATGGCAAACCGCGTCAATGTCGACACGCTTGCCTGGCAATCAGGCATGCTGAGCGCGCTCGTCGTCGACGGCGCGGACAAACGCATCCTGACAATGACGATCAAGGAAGCTTGAGCGCCGCGCGTCGTAGGACGCGAAAGACGCTTCCCGCTTTAGCGCAGCGAGGCGGTGACGCCGTAACCGTCGACGGCGTTGTGGTTGTTGGCTGCGTCGGCGGCATAGATGCCGAGACCGCACAGCACGATGGCGGACAACATGGCAAAGGACAGAAGCGCTGCTTTCACGGAGGTCATCTCTTGTTGAGCTTTCTGCATCTGTGCACCAGGCGGTTACCAATGCGTTGAAACGGAGAATTCGCTTCAAAGTTTCGACGATTTTGCGCTTCTAGGCATGTTCTGTATCAACGGTGTGTCGCGCGGGTCACACAAAAGGTTCATAGCCGTTGCACAGAAGATGCAGAGCGCGCGCCTTCTAGGATGGCGGGCGGACACAAGCCAAGAATGAAACCGTTTTCCCCAGGCGGTTTCACCGCCGCGTGCCAATTATGTCACGCTGGAGGGTACGGAGAGACCAACGCTCAGATGGTCGCTACCCAGGCCCGGGCAATGGCGAGGCCAGCGGCATCCGCATCGGGCCCGTTGCGGGCCATTTCGCCATCGAGCTTGCCGGCCCAGTCGGGATGGCGCGCAGCGATGGTCGGGGCAAAGGACGCGCTCCAGTCCTTGACCATCGGCCGGTCGGCCTCGAAGTGAAACTGGAAACCGTACACGGCGCGGCCGACGCGAAACGCCTGGTTCTCGGCGACATCGTTGCCGGCAAGCCGCACGGCGTTTTCGGGCAACACGAAGGTGTCGTCGTGCCATTGGAAGATCGGGAACTTTGCCGGCAGAGCGCCCAGCACCGGATCGGCCTTGGCGTCAGGCGTCAGCGACACGCCGTGCCAACCGAACTCATTGGCGCCGCCGATACGGTTCTCGCCACCAAAGGCACGAGCGACGAGCTGGCTGCCCAGGCAGATGCCGAGCACGGCGCGATCCTTGTCGGCAAAGTCGCGGGTCAGTTCGAGCAGTGCCGGGAAATAGGGGTACTCATCGTCGGCCAGCGCATTCTGGCCCCCGCCGAGCACCACCATGGCATCATGCCCGGCCGCGTCATCCGGCAGGGGATCGCCCCTGTAAGGGAGACGCAGGTCGAGATCGGCGCCCGCTTCCGCAAGTGCTGCGCCGACCTGGCCGAGGCCGGTATTGTCGTAGTTCTGGACCACCAGCACCCGCATCGCAAAACCCTGCTGACATGAAAAAGCTGCGACGAGCGATATCATGCCGCTCGCATTGCAGCCAAGATGCGTGTCCGGAGAGAAAACTATGCCACTGCAGAACCGGGTCGATCCGTTCGGTATCATCCACGCGGTGCCCGATCGCGGCATGTTCACCGGCAATCGCGGCATCATCCACGACCCCGAGACGAAGACGCTCAAGAAAAAGCGCTGGGCGCTTCAAGCCTGGATCATCTGCGTCTGCCAATTCCGAAATGTGCGGCGCGAACCGATGGGCCGCAACAGGAAGGGCGGTAAAGCGGGCTGGACCGAGCTGTTCTTCCTCGACGAGGTGACCGCACTGGCGGCCGGGCATCGCCCCTGCTTCTTTTGCCAGCGCGAACGGGCCAGGGATTTCGTCGGCCGCTTCGGCGAAGCCTTCGGCATCGCCGAACCGCGCGCGCCGATGGTCGACAAGCGGCTGCACAAGGAACGGCTGGCGTCAGGCGGCAAGCCGCCAGTGATTGCGGTTGAAGACCTTGCCGGCCTGCCGGACGGCGCCATGGTTGCGGATGGCGGCACTGTTTATGCCCTGCGTAGCGGCAAGGCACTGCGCTGGTCCTTTGCGGGATATGAGCACCCCAACAATTTCGACATGCTCAAAAGCAAGACACTCTCGCTACTGACGCCGGCCACGACGCTCTGCGTGCTGCGGCACGGCTTTCGGCCGGTGTGGCATCCGACCGCCGAGGCTTGACGCCGGCGGCCGGCTCGCTCATTCCTCGGCGATGCGCGCCAATTACAAAATGCAACGTCTGTTCGTGATCGACGATCTCGCGCCGGACATCGAATTCGAGGCCGGCCAACAGCAGAGCCACTATCTCCTGCATGTGCTGCGGCTTGGCGAAGGCGCCGAAATCCTGGTGTTCAATGGCCGCGACGGCGAGTGGTCGGCGGCCATATCGGCGAAGACGAAAAGGGCGGTGCGGCTGAAGGTGTCGGCGCTGCAGCGGCCGCAGCCGCCTCTGCCCGATCTCGTCTACTGCTTTGCGCCGCTGAAGCAGGGGCGGCTCGATTATCTCGTGCAGAAGGCGGTCGAGATGGGCGCCGGCATCCTGCAGCCGGTCATTACCCGGCACACGCAAGTGGCCAAGCCGTCGATCGATCGCCTGCGCGCCAATGTCGTCGAAGCCGCCGAGCAATGCGGCATCCTGGCGGTGCCTCAGGTGCGCGAAGCCGAAAAATTCGACCGCCTGTTGACCGGCTGGGACACAGAGCGACGGCTGATCTTCTGCGACGAGGATGCTTCGACCAACAATCCGCTGGCCGCGCTGCAGGCGGTCAAGGAAAAGAAGCTTGGGCTGCTGGTCGGGCCGGAGGGTGGCTTTTCCGACGATGAGCGCAAGATGCTGCGCGCCCTGCCCTTCGTCACCGCCATTCCGCTCGGCCCGCGTATCCTGCGCGCCGATACGGCGGCGGTGGCCGCATTCGCGGTGATGCAGGCAACGGTCGGAGACTGGTGAGACGTCATCCCTTGCAAGGGACGCAGAGTTCCAGCAACGTTCAATTCCTGTTGACCTGTGGCTCAGGATTTTTCGCTTGATCGTCTGCTGACATTTCGTCCATTTACCGCCGGCGGTCATCCGGCCGCCTCTGAGGGTACCATCATGGCGCGCGATACGACCGATTTCCGCCCGATCGAAGGTGTCGACGAACTCGTCGAGCACCTGGCCGAAGGCAACAAGCCGCGCGACAAATGGCGCATCGGCACCGAGCACGAGAAATTCCCCTTCTATGTCGACGGCAATGCACCGGTCCCCTATGGCGGCGAGCGTGGCATCCGCGCCATCCTCGAAGGCATGCAGGAAAAGCTCGGCTGGGACCCGATCGTCGATGACGGCCGCATCATCGGCCTGGTCGAACCGACCGGCCAGGGTGCGATTTCGCTGGAACCCGGCGGCCAGTTCGAGCTTTCCGGCGCACCGCTGGAGACGATCCACCAGACCTGCCGCGAGGGCAATGCCCATCTGGCGCAGGTGCGAGAGATCGCCGAACCGATGGGCATCCGCTTCCTCGGCCTCGGCGGCAGCCCGAAATGGTCGCTTGCCGAGACGCCGAAAATGCCGAAATCGCGCTACGAGATCATGACGCGCTACATGCCCAAGGTCGGCACCAAGGGCCTCGACATGATGTATCGCACCTGCACGATCCAGGTGAATCTCGACTTCGAGAGCGAGGCCGACATGCGCCGCAAGATGCAGGTGTCGTTGAAGCTGCAGCCGCTGTCGACGGCCTTGTTCGCGAATTCGCCTTTCACCGAAAGCCACCCGAACGGCTTGCAGAGCTGGCGCGGCGACATATGGCGTGACACCGACAACCAGCGCTCGGGCCTGCTCGAATTCTGCTTCTCGCCCGATTTCGGTTTCGCCGACTATGTCGAATGGGCGCTCGACGTACCGATGTATTTCGTCATCCGCGACGAGCGCTATCACGACATGACCCACATCACCTTCCGCCAGTTCATGGCCGGGGCCGCGCGCAATGAAGTGCCGGACGGGCTGCCGACAATGGGCGACTGGGCGAACCATCTGTCAACGCTGTTCCCGGATGTGCGGCTGAAGCGCTTCCTCGAGATGCGCGGCGCCGATGGCGGGCCATGGCGGCGCATCTGCGCGCTGCCGGCCTTCTGGGTCGGATTGCTTTATGATGAGGCCGCACTCGATGCCGCCGAGGCGCTGACCTCGAGCTGGACGTATGAAGAAACGCTGGCGATGCGCAATGCCGTGCCGGAACAAGGCATCTCCGCACCGTTCCGCAACACCACGCTGCGCGAGATCGCGCGTGACGTGATGGTCATTTCCCGCATGGGACTGAAGAACCGTGGCAAGAAGAACCGCGACGGCTACGACGAGACCTCCTTCCTCAACACGTTGGACGAAGTGGTGGCGCGGGGCACCACCAGCGCCGAGGAGATGCTGTCGGCCTACCACACGCGCTGGGGCGGCTCGATCGAGCCGGTTTTCATGGAATACGCCTATTAACCCTCGGATTTGGCAAAGCTGACCGGCCGGCAAAAGTCGCTTCAATCGGAAGTGGAAACAAACTAGGCTTCTTCGGCGAGGATTTCCGGAGGAGACGCCGATGCCCACCTTGTTCGACATGCTGACGCAGGCCCAGAACGGCAACGGCATGCAGGCCCTTGCCCAGCAATACGGGCTTTCAATGCAGCAGACGCAGGCGGCGGTTGCCGCATTGCTGCCGGCCTTTTCGCAGGGGCTGCAACGCAACACCGCCGACCCCTATGGGCTCGGCGCCTTCATGACGGCGATGGCCAGCGGCCAGCACGCCAAGTATTTCGAGGACGCAACCCGGGCCTTCTCGCCGCAAGGCGTCGATGAGGGCAACGGCATTCTCGGGCACCTGTTCGGTTCGAAGGATCTGTCTCGCGCCGTGGCCAGCCAGGCGGCGCAAGCCAGCGGCGTCAATCAGCAGATCCTGCAGCAGATGCTGCCGGCGATCGCCTCGATGGTCATGGGCGGGCTGTTCAAGCAGACGGCAAACCAGATGCAGGCCGCCGGCGGTTTTGGCGGCGGTGGCAACAATCCGCTCGGCGAGATCATCGAGCAGATGATGCGGCAAGGCGGCGGCATGCAGGCCCCGGCGCCGCAGCCGCGCCAGGCGCCGCCGCCCCAGAACCCGATGGACAACCCGCTCGGCAAGGTGTTGCAGGACATGTTCGGCGGCGGCGCGGCTCAGCCACAGCCGCAAAGCCAGCCGCAGCCGGCGCCCAATCCCTACGGCGACAATCCGCTCGGCAAGGTGCTGCAGGACATGTTCGGCGGTGGCGCGCCTCAGCCGCAGCCGCAAGGGCGGGCGCAGCCGCAGCCCCAGCAGACGCAAAGCCCCTACGGAGACAATCCGCTGGGGAAAATCTTCGAGGAGATGCTGCGGCAAGGTGGCGGTGGCTTAGGCGGCATCCCCGGCGGACAGCCGGCGCCGCAACAGCCTCAAGCGCCCCCGCAACGTCAGGCACCGCAGCCACAGGCCAATCCGAGCGGCCGTCCGAAAAACCCGTTCGACGACCTGTTCGGCAAGATGTTCGAAACCGGCGCCCAGCAGCGTGACGACTACCAGAAGGGCGTGGAGACGATCTTCGACCAGTTTAAGCGGGACATGGACCGGCGGTAGGCGGTCTTCGCTGAGGTAGAAAGAGAAAAGCCCGGTCCTGGGAGGACCGGGCAGAGTGCAGGCGGGCCGGGGGGATCCGGCAGGGAGTGGGAGCCTGCATACTCGTCAGTCGCGTCGAACCCTGAAAAGGTTCACGGCAACCTAAACAACAAGCAACCGATCAGGCCACCTTGCGAGCGAAATCCTCGATCGTTTCGATGCGATCACTGGCGATCTCGCGCAGCATCGCCGTCGGGTCGCGGCCAAACGGCACGTCGATAGCGACATGCAGATCGGCGCGCGTCAGGCCGATATCGGCGAGTTCGGCGTCCGACATCTCGCCAAGGCGATAGAAGGCGCGGCGGTTTTTCCAGGCGCGGTAGATGTTGGAGACGGTGTTGGCCACGCGCGTCGCAACGGCCGGACGCGAGGTGATGCGCGAGGTCTCGGTGGCGAAATCGAACGTGGTCATTGTCGGTCTCCTTCAGACTCGAACGGGCAAAGCCTTGCGATCGGCGCTGGCGACAGCGGCCGTTCCGGCTTCGATTCACATGCCTTCATGTGGACAATGCCAATTTGCCATCGGCCGATTGATTAATCCAACGAATGTTTCTAATCTTTACCATCAACACCAGTGATGGATCATATCGATGAAATCGCCGCTCGATCTCGATCAATTGCAGACCTTCATCTCGATCGCCGATACCGGCAGCTTCACGCGGGCAGCTGAAGAGGTGCACCGGACCCAGTCGGCGGTGTCGATGCAGATGCGCCGGCTGGAGGAGCGGATCGGCAAGCCGCTGTTCGAAAAGGACGGACGCACCAACAGGCTGACCGAGGAAGGCGACAAGCTGCTCTCCTATGCGCGGCGGCTGATCTATCTCAACCGCGAGACCCTGGCGGCCTTCGACGACCGGCGGCTCGAAGGCACGATCCGCATCGGCACGCCCGACGACTATGCCGACCGTTTCCTGCCGGAGATCATGGCACGGTTCACGCGCTCCAATCCGCGCGTCGAACTGACCGTCATCTGCGAGCCGACGCCGGGTCTGGTCGAGCATATCAAGCGCGGCAATCTCGACCTCGCGCTGGTGACGCACAACGACGTACGCGGCCAGTCGGAGGTGGTGCGGCGCGAACCGCTGCTGTGGGTCACCTCGGCCAATCATGCCACGCATGAGCAGGAAACGCTGCCGATGGCCTTCGGCCGGCCGAACTGCATCTGGCGGCGCGCCGCCGTCGATGTGCTCGACCAGCAGAACCGCGACTATCGTATCCTGTTCACCAGTTTCTCGGCCACCGTCATCACCGCCGCGGTGCTTTCCGGGCTGGCAATCTCGGTGCTGCCGGAATGCGCGCTCAGACCCGGTATGCGGGTGCTGGGCGAAGCCGACGGCTTCGGCGCCCTGCCCGATTGCCGCATCGGCATCATGCGCGGCCAGACGTCGCGGCCGGAGATCGTCGATGCGCTCGCCCGCCATATTTCGGAAAGCCTGGACAACATCTCGGTGCCGGTCGGCGAAGACCCCGGAACGTTCGATTTCGCAGCGCTCGCCTTCACCAAGCTGCGGCGAACCAAGCCGAACCAGATCCTGCCCGGCTGGTAGGCAGGGCCAGGTGTGCGGGTTATGAACGGCTGGCCCGACGCAACCGCCTTGACGCGGGCGCCCAACCGTTCCCCAATCGACGGATGAGCGAAGTAGCATCCGAATCACGCACCAACGCCGCCGAATATACGGTGAGCGAGATTTCCGGCGCGCTGAAGCGCACGGTCGAGGACGTTTTCGGCAATGTGCGGGTGCGTGGCGAGATATCAGGCTATCGCGGGCCGCATTCCTCAGGTCATGCCTATTTCGCGCTGAAGGACGACCGCGCGCGGCTCGACGCCGTGGTGTGGAAAGGCACGATGAGCCGGCTGAAGTTCCGTCCCGAAGAGGGCATGGAGGTGATCGCCACCGGCAAGCTCACCACCTATCCCGGCAAATCCAACTATCAGATCGTCATCGACAATCTGGAGCCGGCTGGCGCCGGCGCCCTGATGGCGCTGCTGGAGGAGCGCAAGCGGCGGCTGCAGGCCGAGGGGCTGTTCGACACCGGTCGCAAGCGGCTGCTGCCGTTCATGCCGCGCGTCATCGGCGTCGTCACCTCGCCGACAGGGTCCGTCATCCGCGACATCATCCACCGCATCAAGGACCGCTTTCCGCTGCATGTCCTGGTCTGGCCGGTGCGCGTGCAAGGCGAGACGTCAGGCGCGGAAGTGACCGCCGCGGTCAACGGCTTCAACGCGCTGGCATGGGATGGCGCCATCCAGCGGCCCGATCTGTTGATCGTTGCGCGTGGCGGCGGCAGCCTCGAAGACCTCTGGGGGTTCAACGACGAGGCGCTCGCCCGCGCGGTTGCCGCTTCCGGCATTCCGGTGATCTCGGCTGTCGGCCACGAGACCGACTGGACGCTGATCGACCTCGTCGCCGACGTGCGGGCACCGACACCGACAGGCGCGGCCGAAATCGCCGTGCCGGTGAAGGCCGACCTCGAGGCAACGCTTGCCAGCCTCGGTGCGCGGCTGAAAGCGGCGGTGCTGCGCAATTTCGAGCGCAAGCGGCAGGCCGCCCGTGCCGCCGCCCGGGCCCTGCCCTCGCCCGATCAATTGCTGGCGCTGCCGCGCCGGCGCCTCGATGAGGCGACATCCAGGCTCGGCCGGGGCCTGTTGGTCTCCACCGAACGCAAGCGTGCAAGGTTTTTTGCCGTGAAACTGACACCGGCAATGCTGTCGCAGCGCATTGCAGAGGCCCGGCGCACCAACGAACGCAATCTTTTGCGAGCACAAGGGGCACTGCGTGCGATGGCAAGAGC
Source organism: Mesorhizobium sp. WSM1293 (assembly GCF_000513875.1). Taxonomy (NCBI): domain Bacteria; kingdom Pseudomonadati; phylum Pseudomonadota; class Alphaproteobacteria; order Hyphomicrobiales; family Phyllobacteriaceae; genus Mesorhizobium; species Mesorhizobium sp. WSM1293. The sequence continues at coordinate 14,544 of NZ_AZUV01000012.1, forward strand.
CCGGCGTGCGGAGCTTAACCGGGCGGCGGATCAATTGCCAAAATGTGCCAGGGCTTCGCTGCAGCGGCACAAGCAGCAACTGGCCATGCTGCAAGGCCGCATCACGATCGAGCCGACGGCACGGCGGCAACGCGTGCAGAGGGATTTGCTGACAGCTTTGACAAGACGCGGCACGCAAGCAGTGGTGCTCAGGCTGGAGCGCCTGCGCGGCCGCGTCGTCCAGGCCGACAGGTTGATGGCGTCGCTGTCGCACAAGGCCGTCCTGGCCCGCGGCTTTGCGCTGGTGAGAGATGCGGACGGCGCCGTCGTCAAGCAGGCTGCCGACGTGGCGTCGGGAATGGCGCTTTCGCTCGAGTTCGCCGACGGGACCGCCGATGCGGTGGCAATCAGCGGCACGGCAAAACCGAAAGCCGTGGCCAAGCCGGCGGCCAAGGCCAAAGAGCCTGGCAATCAGGGATCCCTATTCTGACACCATGACCGACAATCCGCATCATCTGGCAACGCCCTCAGGCAAACCGCGCGCGCGAAATTTCGGCATCGGCTTCGACGGACGGCCTGGACCGTTCAACGCGATCACCGATGTGCCCGGCGTCGCGGTCGGCTATGCGACGCTGATCTCGGGCGATGGCGCGCTTGTCGTCGGCAAGGGACCGGTGCGCACCGGCGTGACCGCGATCCTGCCCAGGCCGCTTGCCGACCTCGCCAACCCGGTCTTCGCCGGGATCTTCAGCCAGAACGGAAACGGCGAACTGACCGGCTCGCACATCGTCGAGGAAACCGGTGCTTTCAACTTCCCGATCACCATCACCAACACGCATTCCTGCGGTGTTTCCCGCGACGGCACGCTGCGCTGGATGCAAAGCGTGCTGCCGGCGGCGCTCGACAGCGGCTGGGGACTGCCGGTGGCGGCGGAGACCTATGACGGCTTCCTCAGCGACATCAACGGCCACCATTTGACCTCGGAGCATGTTGCGCAGGCCCTCGACGGTGCCGCCGGCGGACCGATCGAGGAAGGCAGCGTCGGCGGCGGCACCGGCATGATCACCTTCGGCTTCAAGGCCGGCTCCGGCACGGCATCGCGCATCGTCGAATGGCACGGCCGTGCCTATACGGTCGGCGCCTTCGTGCAGTCCAATTTTGGCAAACGGCGCAATATAACCATTCGCGGCCTGCGCGCCGGGCCGCAACTCGTCGAACCGGCTGTCCGCGAAGGCACACCGCGCGCCGAAAAGGGTTCGATCATCGCCGTCATCGCCACCGACGCACCGTTCCTGCCGCATCAGATGAAGCGGCTGGCCCGACGGGTGCCGCTTGGCGTCGCCATGACCGGAGGCTTCGGGTATCACAGTTCAGGCGACATTTTCATCGCCTTCTCGACCGCCAATGCGAGCGCCGCGCGGGCGCCATCCGGCCGCATCGCCAGTGCCGATTTTATTCCCGATACCGACATCGATCCGTTTTTCGATGCGGTGATCCAGACCGTAGAGGAAGCAATCCTCAACGCGCTGGTTGCCAATGACGATATGACCGGACGCGACGGGAATTTCGTGCCGGCGCTGCCGAAGACGTGGCTGAAGGAGACGTTTGGCTGAAGACAAAAACGCGGGCCAGAAGCCCGCGCTGCAACAATGTCGCCGCTATGCGATCATTCGGCGGCTTTGATCATTCCGCGGCTTTTCTGGGGGCCTGCTGGCTTTCTTCGGCCTCGGCCGCTTCCTCAAGCCGGGATGCGATAAGTTCCTGGATATCGCCGACTTCTTCCTGGATATCCTCCAGCGGAATGCCGACCTCGGCCGCCTCGGCGGCGCACTCCTTGGCCAAGGTTTCGGCCTGCTTGTCGATCCTTGCCTGGGAGGATTGGCAATGGACCTTTTCGCCGATCCATCCCCGCAAGAATTCGATGGCGTGTTCGCTCATACTGCTGTTCCCTGGCGGCAAAGCCGGTTGGTAATCATAAACGTCGACATCCCGCAAAGGATGCATGTCCCCATTCCAGCCGAGTCGCGGTCAGCCGGCAAGCCAATGCCGTCCAAGGTCCACAGAGCCATAGGAGATCGAGGGGTCAAGGGCATTTTCTGATTCTGGAGGGGTCGGTACCGTTGGCTGGGTCACACCCAGCGCTGCGCCACTGTTTCTATTTGCTTTTTTCCGGTTTCCGAGCCGATTTCCGTCACAATAGATGGCGCAAAACACTACACATTCACAGTTGCTTCGAGGTGCTGCCCTCGGGCGCGCGGGTCGAAGCCGCCGCTATATAGTGACATCCTCCTGCAATGTCGACTCCGCCCGCTATCCTGCTTCTTTCCGCCGCGCCGAAGGGCTCCGCGACGGACGCAGAACAAGTGACGATGAACCCGAACCGGGTGGAGCAGGCCCGGCGGAGCCGCTCAGACGTGCACAGCCACCACCGCCGCGCAGTCGCCGGCCTTAACCAGCCCGGGGAAATGCCGCGCCGCAAGCATGCCCGACATTTTTGCCCGGATCTCCTGCGGAGCGACGCCGGTGCGGCCGGTGGAATGAATGCGCGCCAGCACCGAGCCTTCTTTGACGGGCTCACCGAGATCGACCATGGTTTCGATCATGCCGTCGTCTTCGGCGAACGAGAAGCAATCGCCCGACGGCATGTCGAGCCACTGGGTTCGAGTCTTCTCGACCGCACCATCTACAATGCCGGCATGACGCAGCACGTTGAGAATGCCGCGCCTCGCGATCCGCACGGTTTGCGCGCGCGACGTGCCGCCGCCGCCAAGTTCGGTGCTGACGAAGACCTTGCCCATCTCCTCGGCTGCCGTGTCGTACATGCCGACGGCGTCGATCTCGATCATGCGCATCGAGAACGGAGCGGCAAAGGCCGCGACCGCGTCAAAGGCTTTCTGTTCCAGCGCCTTGTCGGGCAAAGTGTGCGCCGCGCAGAACGGCACGAAGTCCAGCGTCTTGCCGCCGGAGTGGAAGTCGAACACGATGTCGGCGCGGGGAAGCAGCTCACGCTGGAAATAATCGGCGATCTTCTCGGTCACCGTCCCGTCCGGCCGGCCGGGAAAGCTGCGGTTCATGTTGCCCTTGTCGATCGGCGAGGTGCGCGTGCCGGCGCGGAACGCCGGATAGTTCATTGCCGGCACGATGATCACCGTGCCGCTGACTTGCCTGGGATCGAGGGTCCTGGCGAGATCGTAGAGGGCCAGCGGCCCCTCATACTCATCGCCATGGTTGGCGCCGGACAGCAGAGCTGCCGGCCCGTTGCCGTTGCGGATGACGCAGATCGGGATCATCACCGAGCCCCACGCGGAATCGTCGCGGCTGTAGGGCAAGCGCAGGAAGCCGTGCTGGACGCCGTCGCGGTCGAAATCGACGGTCGGCGCGACCGGTGATGAGCGTAGATTCGACATCGGGCTCAATCCTTCACCACCAGCTTACGCGGCACATTGGCCAGGCACTCCACACCGGTTTCGGTGATCAGGATGGACTCGGTGATCTCCAGTCCCATCGTTTCCAGCCACAGGCCGGTCATGAAATGGAAGGTCATGCCGGGCTTGAGTTCGGTGCGGTCGCCGGGACGCAAGCTCATCGTGCGCTCGCCCCAGTCCGGCGGATAGGACAGTCCGATCGAATAGCCGGTGCGGTTGTCCTTGACGATGCCATACTTCTTCAGCACGGTGAAGAAGGCGTTGGCGATGTCCTCACAGGCGTTGCCGGGTTTGGCCGCGGCCAGCCCCGCTTCCATACCTTCCAGCGTCGCCTTCTCGGCATCGAGGAATTCCTGCGTCGGCTTGCCGAGGAAGACGGTGCGCGACAGCGGGCAGTGATAGCGGTTGTAGCAGCCGGCGATCTCGAAGAAGGTGCCCTCGTCCCGCTTCATCGGTCTGTCGTCCCAAGTCAGATGCGGCGCCGAGGCATCGGCACCCGACGGCAGCAGCGGCACGATCGCCGGATAATCGCCGCCGATGCCGTCGACGCCGCGCGTGCCGGCATCATAGATTTCGGCAACGAGATCGCATTTGCGCATGCCGACCTCGATCTTGTCGAAGATGCGCTGGTGCATCGCCTCGACGATGCGAGCCGCCTTGCGCATATAGTCGATCTCGGTCGGGCTCTTGATCGCGCGCTGCCAGTTGACCAGCGCGGTGGCATCGACAAAGCGGGCATTGGGCAAATGCTTCTGCAGCGATGCGAAGGCGGCGGCCGAGAACCAGTAATTGTCCATCTCAACGCCGACTGTCAGCTTGCCCCAGCCACGATCCGCAAGCACGCTGGCCAAAAAATCCATCGGGTGGCGCTCGGTCGACTGCACATAGTGATCGGCATAGCCGACGATGTTATCATGCGCGAGATAGGCAGTGCGCTTGGCACCGTTGGCGTCCTGGCCGCGGCCGTACCAGACCGGCTCGCCCGATGGCGGCACGATAACCGCCTGATGCACGTAGAACGACCAGCCGTCATAGCCGGTCAGCCAGGCCATATTGGACGGGTCGCTGATAACAATAAGATCGACGCCCTTCACCTCCATGGCTTTGCGTGTCTTGGCGAGGCGATCCGCATATTCGCCGCGCGAGAATCTCAGGTTCGGTTGCATTGTTCTTGGTCCTCGTTTGTTGGGCCTTGAGCCTGTTTCAACTTCGTTGAAACCGGCCCGTCGTTCTTGTTTGGGCGTGATCTTTCGGAAAACCGGTTCCCACTTTTCCGGATCACGCCTTGGCCAGCATCAGCTTTCGAAAATGGCCCCGGAACCGGCCACCCGCGCCCGATCGCGGGCGAACGTAGCTATCGCCGTATCCTGAACGCCGGTGCCGGTCAGATCGGCGATGGTGATGTCGCTGGCCGAGCGCCGACCATGCCGTTTACCGGCGATGATCTGGCCAAGTTCGGTCACCTCTTCGTCAGCGGCCATTACGCCCGCCGCGATGGCGTGATGCAGCTCACCCAGCCGCCGCGTCTGACGGGCGCTGTCGGCGACATAGAGGTCGGCCATGCGCAGGATTGCCGGCGCGATCTCGTTCTTGTGCTCGGCGTCGGAGCCCATCGCCGTGATGTGCTGGCCGGCGGAAACGAAACCCGCCTTGATCAGCGGCTCGGTCGAAGGCGTGGTGGTGACGATGATGTCGGCGCCGACAACTGCGTTTGCCGCGTCGGGCTCGGCATGCACGAGAATGCCGAGCTTTTCGCGCAGGGCTCCGGCGGTTGCCTCGGCCTTTGCCACATCGCGCGCCCAGATGCGCGCCTCGGCAATCGGCCGCACCAGCATCAGGGCTTCCAATTGCAACCCGGCCTGGACGCCGGCGCCGAAGATCGCGGCAACTGACGAGTCCTGCCGCGACAGATGTTTGGCGGCGACGGCGCCGGCAGCAGCGGTTCGGATATCCGTGAGATAGCCGTTGTCGAGCAGCAGTGCTTCGACCAGCCCGGTTTTGGACGACAGCAGCACCATCATGCCGTTGACGCTGGGCAGGCCGAGCTTCGGATTGTCGAAGAAGCCGGGGCTGATCTTGATGGCGAAACCGTCGATATCAGGCACGTAGGCGGTCTTCACGTCGACCTCGCCGCGATGCTCGGGAATGTCGAGCCGCAGGATCGGCGGCATCGCCACCGGCAGGGTGGCAAGCGCACGGAAGGCGTTTTCGACGCAGGCGACGGCATCGAGATCGAGTGTCACGATCGCGCGCAATTCTTGCTCGGTGAGGATCGTCATCCGACTCATGCGGCGTGCTCCTTGAGCGATGGCGCCTCGCCGCAGACGATCCTGCGGTGCGCGTCCATATCGATGTTGCGGCCGGAGAGAAGCACGACCACCGGCCCGTCCGACCTGACCTTGCCGGCGAGCAGCGCGGCGATGCCGACCGCGCCGGCGCCCTCGACGATTTCGCGTTCGCGCGCATAGGCGTGACGGATGCCGGCGGCGATCTCGTCCTCGCTAAGCAGGACGATACCATCGAGCAAGTCGCGGCTCATGGCGAAGGTCAGCCGGTTGTCGAGGCCGATGCCGCCGCCGAGCGAATCCGCCAGCGTCGGCAATTCCTCCACCAGCACCGGGCGGCCGGCATCGAGGCTGGCCTTCATCGCCGCGCCACGCGCCATCGAGACACCGATGATCTTTGTGCCGGGGCTGACGCCTTTGATGGCCGCGGCAACGCCTGAGGCGAGCCCGCCACCCGACAACTGCACCAGGACGAGGGCGGCATCCGGGACCTGTTCGATCATCTCAAGCCCGAGCGTGCCTTGCCCGGCGACAATGTCGGGATGGTCGAAGGGCGGCAGCATAACCAGCCCCTCTTGCGCCACCAGCCGATCGACCTCCTGCTGGGCATCGTCCTGGCTGTTGCCGATAATGCGAACCTCCGCGCCCAGCCGGCGGATCCCGTCGAGCTTGTTTTCAGGCACCAGCCGCGACATGCAGATCACGGCGCGCATGCCCTCAAGCTTCGACGCATGCGCCAGCGCGCGGCCGTGGTTGCCGGTCGAGGCCGCGACCACGCCACGCGCCTTCTCCGCGGTGCTGAGCGAAGCGACGGCATTCGAGGCGCCGCGCAGCTTGAAGCTGCCGGTGGTCTGCCGGTGTTCGAGCTTGAGGTGGACGGGGACGCCCAGCTCTTCGGAAAGACTTTGGGACAGCACGGTCGGCGTGCGCTCGACCTTGCCGGCAATGCGCTCACGCGCGGCGCGAATGTGCTCAAGAGTGACCTGTGTCATGATCATCAATCAGGCGGCAAATGGCTGCGTCATCAGACGGCCGAATTCGGGACGCGGCGTGTCATCTCCGCACAGCCGCAGACAATTCCAGGCGGTCGCCTGGTTGCTGGTCACCACGGGACGTCCAATAGTTTTTTCCATGCCGGTGACCGCGAGGGCGCTACGCAGCGCCGTGCAGGAGACGAACAGCGCATCGGCGCTGGCGTCGGTCGCCTCACGCGCCAGTTCGACGAGGGCCGCCGGTGCGATGCGCGCCATCTCGCGGTCGTCCTCGAAACCGAGGCAGGTGAAGCTGGCGATCTCGAAGCCGTGCGCCGCGAAATAGGTGGCCATCGGCCTGGATGTCTCGACCGTGTAGGGAGTGAGGATGCTGATCTTGCTTGCGCCCAGCGCACGCAGCCCGCGCACGCCCGCCATCGGCGGGGTGATTATCGGCACGCCCGGCTTTGCGACCTGGATCGCCGCCTCGATCTCGGCATCGCCGATCACCACCGAGGCCGAAGTGCAGGAATAGCAGACGGCATCGAGTGGCTCATCCGGCAGGATCAGGGCCGCGCCCGCCGTCAGCGCCGGCTGCATCTTGCGCAGGTTTTCGGGCGTCGTCGGGTTGGCATAGGGAATGCGCGCGACATAGACGCCGACGCGTTCGCTCGCCACCATGCGGCGGAAATCCGGTTCGCTGGTGTGGTCGGTGGCCAGGATGATCAGGCCGACGCGCCGCTCCAGAGGACGCGCATCCAGTGCCGGCCGTTTCGGATACACCTTGATCTCGGGCAAGGGTTTCATCGGCTACCTCTCGATCTTGCCGTAGCGGCGTTCCAGCCAGCGCAGCAACACGACCGAAAACAGACTGATGACCAGGAAGAAAGCACCGACCAGGGTGATCGGCTCGATATAGCGATAGTAGGTGTTGGCGACGCTTTTGGCCTGGTTCATCAGTTCCAGCACGGTGATCGCCGACAGCAGCGGCGTTTCCTTGAACATGGCGATAAAGTAATTGGCGAGCGCCGGAATCATCGGTGGGATAGCCTGCGGAACGATGATGTGGGTCCAGGTCTGACCGGCGCTCAAATTGCACGCCTTGGCGGCCTCCCATTGGCCGCGCGGCACATTGTCGATGCCGGCCCGATAGACCTCGGCCGTATAGGTGCCGTAATGCAGCCCGAGCCCGATGACACCGGCGACCAGCGGCGGCAGCAGGATGCCGATGTCGGGCAGCACGTAGAAGATGAAATAGAGTTGCACCAGCAGCGGCGTGCCGCGGATGAATTCAGCCGCCCAGCCGACCGTGCGCGACAACGCTTTGTTGGGCGAGCGGCGCGCCAGCGCAATGCCCAGCCCGACGATCGCCGCCAGCACCGAGCCGAGCAGTGTCGCCAGGATGGTGATCTTCACCCCCTGGATCAGCGTCGGCATGATTTCCCAGACGAAGTTCCAATCCCACTCCATCAGCAAGCCCAATTTATCAGAAGGGAATTGGCCATCAGGCACGCACCCCGTCGAGGCCGCGCGCCATGCGTCGTTCCAGCGAGCGCACGCCCCACGAGATGAGCAGGGCGAGGATGAAATAGATGATCAGGATGGTGGTGAACGGCACCAGGGTGTTGCCGGTCTGGGCGCGCACCACCTGCGCCTGGAAGGTCAGGTCGGTGAGCGAGATCAGCGACACCACGGCGGTCGCCTTGAGCAATTCGATGGCATTGTTGCCAAAGGTCGGCAACATCACCAGCAGCGCCTGTGGCAGGATGATGTGGCGCATGCCTTGCCAGCGGCCGAGATTGAGCGCTGTGCAGGCCTCATACTGTTCGCGGCCGATCGACTGGATGGCACCGCGCACCACTTCGGCGGCGTAGGCGCCGACATTGAGGCCGAGCGCCAGCACGCCGGCCTGCAACGGGGTCAGCGAAATGCCGATGAAGGGCAGCACGAAATAGGCCCAGAACAACTGCACGAAGATCGAGGTGCCGCGGAAGAACTCGATGTAAGCGGTGGCCAACCAACGCAGCGCAAAGAAGCGCGACACGCGCCCCATGCCGGCGAGGAAGGCCATGATCAGCGCCAGCACCGACCCCATCAGCGTCAGCTCGATGGTGACAAGCGCTCCCTGCAATATCAGGCCGAAATAGCCGGACCACTGGGTCATTCGGTTTCCAACGTTGGGTTTAGCTCCCTCTCCCCGTTCACGGGGAGAAGATGCCGGCAGGCAGATGAGGGCGGCGCGAACTTGCGAAGGTTTGGCGCCGCCCCTCATCCGTCACTTCGTGACACCTTCTCCGCGTTGAACGGGGAGAAGGAAGAATCACTTCGCCGCGCAGAGCTTGTCGCGGCTGGTCGACATCGCGGCTGCCGCCGAGAAGCCGTAGGGCTCGATGATCTTGGCGAACTCGCCTGATTTCTTCATCTTGGCCAGTTCCACATCGAAGGCGTCGCGCAGTGCCTCGTCGCCCTTCTTGAAAGCGGCGCCGTCGCAATAGACCGGTGCGCCCTGCACCGGAGCGATGACTTCGAGGTTCGGATCGTTGGCCTTCTTGACCAGATCATTGATCGACAGGACGGGCAGCGAATAAGCGTCGATGCGGCCATCCTGGAGCATCTTCACGCCGCTCTGGCCATCCGGCACGACGATGACGCGATCGCGTGGCACGCCGGCATTGAGCGCGAGCTTCTCCTCGGTGCCGCCGCCCGGCGCGCCGATGGTCGCAGTCGTATCCTTGGCGACATCCTCATAGCTCTTGAAGCCCTTTGGATTGCCTTTCTTCACCAGCATCGCCTCGGCGTCGCACAGCACGGGTTCCGAATAGGCGACCGCAGCACAGCGCTCCGGCTTCATGAACAGGCCGGCGGTGACGACATCGAAGCGACCGGCCTGCAGGCCGGGGATCATGGCGCCATATTCGGAGATCGAAGCGGCAACGTCGGCGACGCCGAGCCGCTTGAATATCTCGCGGGCCACATCAGGCGCGGCACCCGAAACCTTGCCGTCGGCGGCGACCGCCGTATAAGGCGGCTCGTTGGCGATGGCGAGGCGGGCGAAACCTTGCGCCTTGAGCTGCTCGAGCTTGCTGTCATCGGCCGAACCGGGGATCGAGGCGGCCAGCACCGCCGTCAGTGCAAGACCGGCAACGCCGGCCAGAATGCCAAGTTTGTTCATTGTTCCCAACTCCTTGTTTCTTGTCTTGCTTTGTTGCATGGCGGCCCTCGCCGCCTCGGGACGACTTCGTCGCCCTGGGCATTGCGGTCAGACCCGATGTCCGGCCGCGATGATCTTCTTCAGGAAACCTTGCGTGCGCTCCTGCTTGGGATTGCGGAAAATCTCGTCCGGTTTGCCTTCTTCGACGATCCTGCCGCGATCGAAGAACAGCACCCGGTCGGCGAAATCATGGGCAAAGCCCATCTCGTGGGTGACCAGCAGCATGGTCATGTCGGTCTCGGCGGCGAGCTTGCGCATGACGTTCATCACCTCCTCGACCAGCTCTGGATCGAGCGCCGACGTCACCTCGTCGAACAGCATGATCTTCGGCGACAGCGCCAGCGCCCGAGCGATCGCCACGCGTTGCTTCTGCCCACCGGACAGCTGCGCCGGCATGTTCTTGGCCTTGTCGGCCATGCCGACCATTTCGAGCAGTTCCATCGCCCGCTTTTCGGCGGCGGCACGCGGCGTGCCCTTGGTCAGCATCGGCGCCAGCGTGACATTGTCCATGACGCACTTGTGCGGAAACAGGTTGAACAGCTGGAACACCATGCCGATCTTCTGGCGCATCCTTGTCAGATGCCGCTCATCGGCGGGCAACAGCTGGCCATTGCGCTCCATGTGGTAGAGCTGCTCGCCGTCGATCTGGATATGACCGCCATCGATGCGCTCCAGCGTCATCAGGATGCGCAGGATCGTCGTCTTGCCCGAACCCGATGGGCCGATCAGTGCCAGCTTCTCGCCGGGCATGACTTGCATCGACAGGCCGTCCAGCACCTTGAAGCTGCCGAAGCTTTTCGAGATGCTGTCGATCTTGATGATGGGCGCTGGTGCGGACAAATGTATTTCCCCGTGCTGGAGAAGCCTATGCCCCTTAACGATGCGGAACGCGCCAAATCATGTCAATTGGGAAAATAATATCATGACAATTATTCTGATTCCGCGCAATTTCCGGGCAAACCGGACCTAGATTGCGAGCAGCAGATGCTCCGGATCGCCAAGCAGCAGCTTGGTGACAACGCCGAGGCCGGCGCGCAGTTCCCCCTCGGTGGTCGAACCCAGCGAGATACGCACCGCCGGGTGCCAGGGCGCACCCGAAATACGGAAGGATGTTCCGGGCGCGATAGCCACGCCTTGCAGGCGGGCCTGGGCGACAAAGCTTTCCTCGGCACGGTCCGCGGGCAGTTGAAGCCAGACATGCAGCCCGTCTCGCCGGGCGCGATAGTCGACCCCCGCCAGCACCTGCGCTGCAATATCCTGCCGGCGCCGCAAAGCCGCGCGCTGCCAGTGGACAAGCTCCATCGCCGTGCCGTCGGTCACCCATTTGGTGGCGATCTCGGCCACCAGCGGCGTCGCCATCCAGTTCGAAACCAGATGCCGGTTGGCGACGGCGGCGACGTAGCGGTCGGGTGCGGCCAGATAGCCGATGCGCAGGCCGGGCACGGTGATCTTGGTGAAGGAGGTGACGTAGAGCGTGCGCTCCGGCGCGAACGCGGCAACCGGCGGCGGCCGGTCTTCGACCAGCGGACCCAGCACATCGTTCTCGATGATGGCAATATCGTGCTTGCGCGCGACCGCCGCGATCTCTTCTCGCCGCCGCGCATCCATCAGCGTCGCCGTCGGATTGATGACCGAGGGCTGCACGAAGACCGCGCGGATGTCGGAAAGCCGGCAGGCCTCATCCAGCGCTTCCGGAATCAGGCCGTTGTCGTCGATCGGCAGGCCTTCCAGGTTGAAGCCGAGATAGCGTGCCAACGGCACCAGCGTGTGGTGGCCGATCGCCTCCGTGGCGACCGTAGAGCCCGGCGGCGCGACGCTCATCAGCGCCACTGTCATGCCGGCGGTGGCGCCGTTGGTCAGGCTGACGTTCTGCGGCGATGCATCGAGGCCGCACAGTCTCAACCATTCGACCGCCACCGCGCGGTGGCGGGGAAACACCATGTTGGGCCGGAACGAAAGTGCTGAACTCGACGGCAGGTTCTCGGCCAGCCATCCCAGTGCCTGCTTCAGCCGCTCAAGATGCATCGGCTCGCAGACCGGTTTCAGGATCGAAAGGTCGATGACTTCACCGAGCCGCTCCGGCAGATAGGGCGGCTCGGGCTCGCGGCGCTGCGTCTGGACGAAGCTGCCGCGGCCGATCTCGCCCGAAATCAGGCCGCGCCGGATCAGTTCCTCATAGGCGCGGCTGACCGTCTGCACCGAAAGCTTGAGGTCGTCGGCCAGCCTGCGATGGGTCGGCAACCGCGCGCCATTGGCAAGGCGTCCGTCATGGATGGCGCGCGCGAACTGGTCGGCCAGCGACTGATAGGCCGGCCGCCGGATAAGCGCGGGATCGGGTTGCCACAATGTCATGACTTATTAGAGATCGAAATCAGTGCAATTGACAATCGAAATAATGCGCCGTCATGGTACTCGACGAAAAAGTGAGCCCTGATGACATCAGCGAAACTCGACCCGATCGACCTGAAAATCCTCGACGCCATCCAGCGCGACGGGCGCATCACCAAGCTGGCGCTGGCCGAGCAGGTCGGCCTGTCTCCGACGCCGTGCTGGATGCGGTTGCGCAAGCTGGAAAAGGCCGGCATCGTCTCGGGCTATCACGCCAGGATCGCCATGCGCGTCGTGGCACCCGTTGCCACCGTGCTGATGGAGGTGACGCTGGCCAACCACCGCCAGGCCGATTTCGACCGCTTCGAGCGCGTTATACGCGATGTTCCCGAGATCGTCGCCTGCTGGTCTGTCGGCGGCGGCGTCGACTATCTGTTGAAGGTAATGGCGCGCGACATCGACGCCTATCAGCGGCTGGTCGATGGCTTGCTGGACCGCGAGATCGGCATCGATCGTTACTTCACCTACATCGTCATCAAGACCGTGAAGGACGAGGTGGCGCTGCCCATCGCAGAGCTTTTGCCGGCGTCGTCATAGGAGCGGAGAGATTCTCTCGCCGGGCAACCCGATAGAGAGAGTCTCTCTACGCCAGGACTTCCAAACAGCCTCTCTATCTGCATCGGGCGGATAGTCTTCCCGCATCAGTCCGAACCGGGAGGCCTTGACCATGTCCGCGCATTTCGCCCGCTCGCATCGCCATGAAGCGCTCGACGGCCTCGCCGACCGCCGGCTGCTGCGCGAACTCGCCTATGTCGATGGCCACTGGACCGCAAGCGAGGCTGCCGAAAGCTTCGAGGTCACCGATCCGGCCACCGGCACGACCGTCGCTTTCGTCGCCGCGCTCGATGGCCGGCAGACGACAAAGGCGATCGATGCCGCGGCGCGCGCCTTCCCGGCCTGGCGGGCGCTGTTGCCGCAGGAGCGCTCGACAATTTTACGAAAATGGTTCGAGCTGATCGTCGGCGCCAAGGATGATCTGGCTCTGCTGATGACGCTTGAACAGGGCAAGCCACTGCAGGAATCACTGGGCGAGATCGACTACGCCGCCTCCTTCGTCGAATGGTATGCCGAAGAAGCAAAACGCCTGAACGCCGAGAGCGTCACCAGCCATCTCCCGAACGCCGAGATGATGGTGCGGCGCGAGCCGCTCGGCGTCGTCGGCGTCGTCACGCCGTGGAATTTTCCGTCGGCCATGCTGACCCGTAAGGCAGCCGCCGCCCTTGCCGCCGGCTGCACCATCGTCGCGCATCCGTCCTCGGAAACGCCGCTGTCGGCGCTGGCGCTGGCCGAACTCGGCGAACGCGCCGGCCTGCCCGTGGGCGTCTTCAACATCGTCACCGGCAAGGCTTCGACGATCGTCGGCCGGATGTGCGAAGATCCGCGCGTGCGTGCCATGAGCTTCACCGGCTCGACCGAGATCGGCCGGCTGATCGCCGCCCAGAGCGCGCCGACCATGAAGCGGCTGGTGATGGAGCTTGGCGGTCATGCCCCGCTGATCGTCTTTGCCGATGCAGATCTGGACAAAGCGGTTGATATCGCCATCGACGCCAAATTCGCCACGTCGGGCCAGGACTGCCTCGCCGCCAACCGCATCTACGTCCAGCGTCCGATCTACGATCGGTTCTGCGCCGCCTTCGCCAAGCGCATCGAGACGCTGCGGACCGGCAATGGCCTTGCCGAGAAGATCGACATCGGGCCGCTGATGCATGAGCGCGCCATCAAGAAGGTGGAGGAACAGGTCGCCGATGCCATCGCTCACGGCGCGCGCTGCCTCACCGGCGGCAAGCGGCACCAGGCCGGCCCGCTGTTCTACCAGCCGACGCTGCTGGCCGATGTCAGTGACGAAGCGCTGATCATGCGCGAGGAGACGTTTGGCCCGGTTGCCGCCGTGACGCCGTTCGACAGCGAGGATGACGTGATTGCCCGCGCCAACGCCACCGAGTATGGCCTCGTCGCCTATGTCGTGACCGAGAATGGTGGCCGGCAGCAGCGCATGGGCCGCGCGCTCGACTACGGCATGGTCGCCATCAACCGCGTCAAGATCACCGGCGCGCCGATCCCGTTCGGCGGCGTCAAGCAATCGGGCATCGGGCGCGAAGGCTCGCGCCACGGGCTCGAAGCCTTCACCGATCTGAAGTATCTCTGTCTGGACGTCGCCTAGGTTCGTCCTGCCATCCCTAAAGGAGTCAAAAAATGCTCGACCAGTCCAACGAACTCGCCGCCTGGGATCGCGACCACTTCTTCCATCCCTCGACCCATATGGGCACGCATGCGCGGGGCGAAAGCCCGACACGCATCATGGCCGGCGGTGAAGGCGTCACCGTGTGGGACAACAATGGCAGGAAGAGCCTCGATGCCTTCGCCGGGCTCTATTGCGTCAATGTCGGCTACGGCCGCCAGAAGATCGCTGACGCCATCGCCGCCCAGGCGAAGAACCTCGCCTATTACCACGCCTATGTCGGCCACGGTACCGAGGCCTCGATCACGCTGGCCAAGATGATCATCGATCGCGCGCCGCAGGGCATGTCGCGGGTCTATTTCGGCCTCTCCGGTTCGGATGCCAACGAAACCAACATCAAGCTGATCTGGTACTACAACAACGTGCTCGGCCGGCCGGAGAAGAAGAAGATCATTTCGCGCTGGCGCGGCTATCACGGCTCGGGCGTGATGACGGGATCGCTGACCGGGCTCGACCTGTTCCACAACGCCTTCGACCTGCCGCGCGCGCCGATCCTGCACACCGAGGCACCCTACTACTTCCGCCGCGCCGACCGCTCGATGAGCGAGGAGCAGTTTTCGCAGCATTGTGCCGACAAGCTCGAGGAGATGATCCTGGCCGAAGGCCCGGAAACCGTCGCTGCCTTCATCGGCGAGCCGATCCTCGGCACCGGCGGCATCGTGCCGCCGCCGGCCGGCTATTGGGAAAAGATCCAGGCGGTGTTGAAGAAGTACGACGTGCTTCTGGTCGCCGACGAAGTGGTGACGGGCTTCGGCCGACTGGGCACCATGTTCGGCTCCGACCATTACGGCATCAAGCCGGACCTGATCACCATCGCCAAGGGCCTGACATCGGCCTATGCGCCGCTGTCGGGCGTCATCGTCGCCGAAAAGATGTGGCAGGTGCTGGTTGAGGGTTCCGACAAGCTCGGTTCGCTCGGTCATGGCTGGACCTATTCGGCACATCCGATCTGCGTTGCCGCCGGTGTGGCCAATCTCGAGCTGATCGACGAGATGGATCTTGTGACAAATGCCAAGGAGACCGGCGCCTATTTCCGCGCCGAGCTGGCCAAGGCGGTCGGCGGCCACAGGAATGTCGGTGACGTCCGCGGCGACGGCATGCTGGCAGCGGTGGAATTCGTTGCCGACAAGGACGACCGGGTGTTCTTCGACGCTTCGCAGAAGATCGGACCGCAGGTGGCGACAGCGCTTGCCGCAAGCGGCGTCATCGGCCGCGCCATGCCGCAGGGCGACATTCTTGGCTTCGCGCCGCCGCTCTGCCTGACCCGCGAGGAAGCCGACATCGTCGTGTCGAAGACCGCCGATGCGGTCAAGAGCGTGTTTGCCAATCTCTGAGATCGACTATGAATGCCATGACCAGAACCCTCCCCGCCACCATGGCCGCCGTGCTGCTTGTCGGGCACGGCGGGCCGGAAAAACTCGTCTACCGTAGCGATGTGAAAGTGCCCGCGCCTGCGCCAGGTGAAGTGCTGGTCAAGGTCAGCGCTTGCGGCATGAACAACACCGATGTCTGGGTGCGCCAGGGCGCCTATGGCACGGAGGAGGACGCTGCCGCCGTGTCGACATGGCGGCGCCAGGGCAACACGCTTGTTTTCCCGCGCATCCAGGGCACCGACACCGTCGGTACCATCGCCGCCGTCGGCGAAGGCGTGTCGCCGGAGCGTATCGGCGAACGGGTGATGGTCGATTTCTCCATCTACAATCGCGACGACGATTCGCTTGCCGACATCGACTATATGGGCCACGGCCGCGACGGCGGCTACGCCGAATACCAGGCCGTGCCGGCCGAGAATGCGCATGTCGTCGATACCGACATGAGCGACGTCGAACTCGCCACCTTCTGCTGCGCTTACCTGACCGGTGAACAGATGCTGGAGCGCGCCGGCTTGAAGGCCGGCGAGCGCGTGCTGGTCACCGGCGCCTCGGGCGGCGTCGGTTCCGGCATCGTGCAACTGGCACGGGCGCGCGGCGCCATTCCCTATGCCGTCGTCGGCAAGGGCAAGGAACAGGCGGTGCTGGACATCGGCGCCGAGGCGGTCATCACCCGTGGCGTCGCAGACCTGCCGCAAGCCGTGATTGAAGCGACCGGCGGCCAACCGATCGACGTGGTGGCCGACCTGATCGGCGGCGCGATCTTCAACGACCTCTTGCGTATTCTCAGGCCCGAAGGCCGCTACACGACCGCGGGCGCGATTGCCGGTCCGGTCGTGCAACTCGATCTCAGAACCATGTATCTCAAGCAGTTGCAGTTGCATGGTTCGAGCCAGGGCACGCGCGCGGATTTCCGTCGCATCGTTGGTTACATCGAGGCGAAGAAAATCCGGCCGCTGGTCGGTGGCGTCTACAAGCTCTCCGATTTCCACCATGCGCAGGCGGATTTCATTGCCAAGGATTTCGTCGGCAAGCTGGTGGTGGTGCCGGATGCCATGTGGGGTTCGGCTGGCTGAACACTCTATGCCTCAACCCTGCTGGGCCGCCCTCAACAGCATGCCGAACAGATCGCGCGGTTCGTCGGGGTCGGCCAGCATGTCGAGTTCCTGGTAGAGGCCGGTCGAGCGCAGTTGATCCCTGACATAGCGCAGCGCCGAAAAATCCTCGATGGCAAAGCCGACCGAATCGAACAGCGTGATCTGGCCGGAATCGCGCCGGCCTTGCACGGCGCCTGACATCACCTGCCACAGCTCGATCACCTCATGATCCGGCGCAAGCTGCTGGATCTCGCCCTCGATGCGGGTCTGCGGCGGGTATTCGACGAAGATGTCTGAGCGCAGCAGGATATCGCGATGCAATTCGGTCTTGCCGGGGCAGTCGCCGCCGACCGCGTTGATGTGCACGCCGGAGCCGACCATGTTGTCGGTGAGGATGGTGGCGTACTGCTTGTCGGCGGTGACGGTGGTGATGATGTCAGCCCCCTCGACCGCCTCCTGCGCGGTGCCGCAGGCGACCATGTCGAAGCCTAGACCGGCGAGATTGCGGATGCATTTTTCGGTGGCCGAGCGGTCGATATCGTAAAGCCTCAGCCTGTCGACGCCGAGCAGCGCCTTGAAGGCCACCGCCTGGAATTCGGCCTGGGCGCCGTTGCCGATCAGCGCCATGCAGCTGGAGCCGGCCGGCGCCAGATACTTGGCGGCCAGAGCCGACATCGCCGCCGTGCGCAGCGCCGTCAGGATGGTCATTTCGGACAGCAATACCGGGTAGCCATTGTGGACGTCGGCGAGCATGCCGAAGGCGGTCACGGTCTGGCGTCCCTCGCGCATGTTCTTGGGATGGCCGTTGACATATTTGAAGCCGTAGACCTCGCCGTCGCTGGTCGGCATCAGTTCGATGACACCCTCGGCGCTGTGCGAGGCGACGCGCGGCGTCTTGTCGAACAGCTCCCAGCGGCGGAAATCATCCTCGATGTAGCCGGCGAGTTCGACGAGGAAGCGTTCGACGCCGATCTTCAGCACCAGCTTCATCATATGGTCGACGCTGACGAAGGGCACGATGTTGAGATTGGGGATCATTTTTCTTTTCCTTGCCGCATGCAGGCGGTCAGTCCTGGCGATGCGCGTTGTGCGCCTTCATCATCGTTGCCAGCGCCGGATCGTTTTGCTCCGGCACCCTGATGGCTCCGCCTGTGTCATAGAGGCGCACTTCCTGGCCCATCTTGACCTTGGCTTCGAGCCGCCCGATCGGCAGGTCGAACCCTATGATACCAGGTATGCGCCGCTCCATGCCGCCTGGTCCGAGCTCACGCATGCGCCAGCGATCGTCGCGATCCTTCTCCAGCACGTCGACAAGCTGCAGGAGATGCCGGGCGGTGCCGTGATCGTCGAGCGGCACCGGATGCCCATGACAATGCACGACGGCAAAGTTCCAGGTCGGCGCGCTGTCGCGCACCGCATTGCGCGGATACCAGGACGGCGAGATTGTCCAGCGCAAAGCCCGGTGCGGCATCGGCAAAGGCCTGCGGCGACAATGTGTCGATGCGCGCGCCCTCGCCGCGGATGCGTTCGGCTGCCGACGTCCAGCTCGCCTTGTTGTCGTTGCCGCAGACCCACATCATGCCGATTTCGGTGACAAAGGATCCTTCGCCAGCGATTTCGGGCAGCGACACCAGGATCTCTCGGCCACGGATGGATAGCTGCGACAGTTCCGGCATCAGGTAGAAGGCGTGCAGCAGCGCCGACGATCTGCCCGACGGGCCGCCGGCGGGATGGGTCTGCTCGACCAGCGTGACCTTCACACCGGCTTTGGCCAGATCATAGGCCGCGCTCGATCCGACAATACCGGCACCGACGACGATGACGTCGCTTCCATTTCGCATGGCTGTTCCCCACAGTTCTCTTGGCTGCTTTTCGACAAGGTAGGGCCAGCGATCGCGCAATGTCAACATCTCTTCATTGTTGACCGAGATTTAAATCTCTGTAATAAACTCGACAAAACAAGAGAACACGGATTCCGGGGAGGCCCATGGCGATACGCGATGTTCTGATGCGCGGGGATCTTGCGCTGACGCCGTCGGAGGAGAAGATCGTCCGACTGCTGTTGACGGACTACCCGACCTCCGGCCTCGGCACCGCCTCATCGCTCGCCCGGCGCGCTGGCGTCAGCGATCCAACCGTGGTGCGGCTGGTGATGAAGCTCGGCTATGAAGGGTTTCCGGATTTCCAGGCGAGGCTTCTGGCCGAAGTCGAGGCAAGACTGCACTCGCCGCTGCTGATGATGGAGGCCAAGCGGCAGAGCGGTTCCAACGACAGCGCCGTGCTGGCCTATCTCGATAGCGTCACCACGGCCTTGCAGAAAGCCACCGCCGCGACACCCGTCCAGACTTACGAGCGGGCGGCCCGCTTGCTGATGGAGGCCAAGGGCGAGGTCGTGCTGGTTGGCGGCCGGTTCAGCCGCCACATCGCCGGCATGCTGGCCGGCTATCTCGTGCAGTTCCGCTCCGGGGTTCGCGATCTCGGCGTGCTCTCTCCGCAGATCTTCGACACGCTGGCCGACCTCGGCCGGCGCGACGTGCTCGTCGTCTTCGACTACCGCCGCTACCAACTC
Organism: Mesorhizobium sp. WSM1293; assembly: GCF_000513875.1. Classification (NCBI taxonomy): domain Bacteria; kingdom Pseudomonadati; phylum Pseudomonadota; class Alphaproteobacteria; order Hyphomicrobiales; family Phyllobacteriaceae; genus Mesorhizobium; species Mesorhizobium sp. WSM1293. The sequence continues at coordinate 34,078 of NZ_AZUV01000012.1, forward strand.
GATGTGATGGCCTATGCAAAACAGGCGGCGGCGCTCGATGTGCGCATCGTCCTGTTCACCGACCAATGGCTGTCGCCGATATCAGATCTCGCCGAAGTCACCATCGTCAGCCCGCTCGAAGTCGCCTCACCTTACGACACGCTGGCGCCGGCGATCGCACAGATGGAAGCGTTGGTCGCCCATATCGTTTCGACGCTGGGCGACGAGGCCCGCGCCCGCATCGAGCGACTCGAAAAGGTGCGGCATGCCAATGCCGTGACGCTCGACAGCGAACCGCAAGAGAACGGCGCGCGCAAGACACCCGGCCCCCGCAAGACACCGGGACCCAAATCAGCAAAGCAGGACGACAAAGCATGACCCAGGCCCTACCCAAACGAGACGAAGCCTTCCGTGCCGGCGAAACGGCACTGCTGCTCGTCGACATGCAGCGCATCTGGCTGGAGCCGGGCGCCGATCCGTCGCATCCGGAACGTGGCCCCGATCATTATTTTTACCGGCAGACATCCTCGCAGACGATCCCCAACCAGGAGCGCCTGCTGGCGGCGGCGCGGGCCAATGGCGTCGAGGTGCTGCACACCATCATCCAGAGCCTGACCGAAGACGGCCGTGAACGCTCGCTCGACCACAAGCTGACACCGATCCATGTTGCGCCCAGTCTCCCCGAAGGACTGCCGGTGGCATCGCTGGCGCCGGTTGGCGACGAGATCATGCTGCCGAAGACGTCGTCGGGCATCTTCAATTCGACCAATGTCGACTATCTCCTCAAGAACCTCGGCATCCGCTATCTCGTCGTGGTCGGCGTGCTGACCGATCAATGCGTCGACATGGCGGTGCGCGACGGCGCCGACCGCGGCTATCTTGTCACCTGCGTATCGGATGCCTGCGCCACCATCACCCAGGAACGCCACGACATCGCGCTCAAGGCCTTCGGCGGCTACTGCTGGGTGGCTGACACCGACACGGTCGTCGACCGCTTCAACGCTTTGGGAAAACCGGCATGACGTCGACTGTCGAGCCTCTGGTTGCCGTCGTCACCACGGATCTCTCCGCCGTCACGCGGGGCCGTTTCGTTGCCGAAAGCAAGTTGCAGAAGACCGCCACGACCGGCGTCGGTTGGCTGCAGGCCAATCTGTCGCTGACACCGTTCAACTCGATCGTCGATCCCAACCCCTGGGGCTCGTCGGGCGACCTGCGGCTGATCCCCGATCTCGAGGCGCGCTTTCGCACGACACGCACCGGATCGGCAACGCCATTCGATATGGTCGCCGGCGACATCGTCGAGCTCGACGGCAGCCCATGGCTCGGCTGCACCCGCACGATGCTCAAAGACGCGCTGGCCGATTTGAAAGCCGCAACCGGCCTGTCGGTCATCGCCGCCTTCGAGCATGAATTCAACGTCGCCGACGGCGGCTTCGCACAGGCGCATTCAATGTCTTTCGCCGCACTGCGCCGCGCCGACCCTTTCGCGCCCAATCTGATGGCGGCGCTCGAGGAAGCCGGCGTCGTGCCCGAGGTGGTCATCGCCGAATTCGGCGACGAGCAGTTCGAGGTGACGCACGAGCCGGCGGACGCGCTGACGGCGGCCGACCGCGCCGTCGCCATCCGCGAAATCACGCGCGAGTTGGCGCGCAATGCCGGCTGGCGTGCGAGCTTCGCCCCCAAGACAGCGCCAACCGCCGTCGGCAACGGCGTCCACATCCATTTCAGCTTCGTCGACGAGGCCGGCAAGCCGATGACTTACGATCCGGCACTGGCGGGCGGCCTTTCCGCCAAAGCGGGCGCCTTCTGTGCCGGCGTGCTGCGCCATCTGCCTGGGATGACCGCCATGACGGCGTCGAGCGTGTCGTCCTTCTACCGGCTGAAGCCGCACAGCTGGAGTTCTTCCTACACCTGGCTTGCCGACCGCGACCGCGAGGCGTCGCTGCGCATCTGCCCGACGGTGACGATCGGCGGACGGGATCCGGCGCGGCAATACAACATCGAATACCGGGCCGCCGACGCCACCGGCAATCCCTATCTGTCGCTGGCGGCGATCATCCGCGCCGGGCTGGAAGGGCTGAAGGCGGGCCTGCCGTCGCCACCTTTGGTCACCGGCGACCCGACACTGATGAGCGAGGCGGAGCGGGCAAGTCTTGGTCTGGTGCGCCTGCCCGAAACCCTGCCCGCGGCACTGGACGCGCTGCTGGCCGACGGCACCGTGACGGGATGGTTCGCGCCCGTCTTCATCGAAACCTTCGTCGGCCTCAAGCGACATGAAGCCGAGCGTCTTGCCGGTCTCGATCCGGCCTCCATCTGCGATCTCTACCGGACGCTCTATTGATGACCGCAGTGACAAAAAAAGATTGGCCCGAGGCCGTCGAGGCCCTTAACGAGCACGGCCGTTCCGATATCGTGCTGTTGTGCGAGCATGCGTCCAACCACATGCCGGTCGAGTATCGACAGCTTGGCCTCGATGCCCACCATCTGCAGCGCCACATCGCCTGGGATATCGGCGCCGCCGAAGTGACCCGCCTGCTGTCGTCGAAGCTCGATGCTCCGGCCTTCCTCAGCGGCTATTCGCGGCTGCTGATTGACCTCAACCGGCCACTGGGCACGCCAGGCAGCATTCCGGTACTGTCGGAAGACACTGACATTCCCGGGAATGTCGGCATCGATGCGGCGGAGCGGACCCGGCGCGCCGAGATCATCTTTTCGCCGTTCCATGACCGGGTGACCGCTTATCTCGACCGCCGGGCACAAGCAGGCCGGCAGACGCGGATCGTGACGATCCATTCTTTCACGCCGGTCTTCCTCGGCGTCAGCAGGCCCTGGCATGCCGGCGTGCTGCATGACCAAGCAAGAGGTCTCGCCGAAGCGATCCTTTCGGGCCTGCGCACCGATGCGGCGCTCAATGTCGCGGCCAACGTGCCCTATGTGATCAGCCGCGACGCCGACTACGCCGTGCCCATTCATGGCGACGATCGCGGCATCGCCGCCGTCCTCGTCGAGATCCGGCAGGATCTTTTGTCGACACGGTCCGGCATCGAGGAATGGGCGGACCGGCTGGCGGCGGCACTGCCGGCACTCGAGACAGAAACCGTGCCGTGAGCAATCCAAGCCTGCGCGAGCGCGACGCCGCGACCATCGCCCAGATCGGCAAGTTGCGTTTCTCGCCGCTCAGCGTCATCGGCAGCCGGGGCAACCGGCTGATCGGCGGCTGCTGGCAATCACGCCCCGCGGCCACGGCTGCGGCAGAAATTACCCAAGCAGCCCCGCCTGATCGTTGCGCGGCATCTATTCCGCGATACGCACGATCAGCTTGCCGAAATTCTTGCCCTCGAGAAGGCCGAGAAAGGCCTGTGGTGCATTTTCGATGCCATCGACGATATCTTCCCTGTAGCGGACGCGGCCGGACGATATCCATTCGGCCATCTCACGATAAAAGGCCGGGCGCTGGTCGACAAATTCACGCTGGATAAACCCCCTGATCGTCAGGCTGCGGTGCAGCACTTGCTGCATCAATACCGGCAACCGGTCGACGCCGGCATCCGCGATGACGTTGTACTGCGCGATCAGCCCGCAGACCGGCACACGCGCAAATTCGTTCAGCAGCGGAAACACCGCGTCCCAGACAGGACCACCGACATTCTCGAAATAGATGTCGATGCCACCGGGGCAGGCTGCCTTCAACTGCTCGGCAAAATCATCGGCACGGTGATCGACGACCGCATCGAAGCCGAGTTCGTCTCGCACGAAGGCGCACTTGTCGGCACCGCCGGCAATGCCGACGGCACGCGCGCCCTTGATGCGCGCGATCTGGCCAACGGCCGACCCGACCGCGCCGCTGGCGGCCGCCACGACGACCGTCTCGCCAGGCTTCGGCTGCCCGATGGTGAGCAGACCGGCATAGGCCGTGAAGCCCGGCATGCCGAGCACGCCAAGCGCCGTAGTGATGGGTGCCGCAGCGGGATCCAGCTTGCGCAGCCCGACACAGTCGGACAAGGCAAAACTCTGCCAACCGGAATGGGACAACACGATATCCCCTTCGGTAAATTCCGGGTGGCGAGAGATCACGACGCGCGCAACGGTACCGCCTTCCATCACGCCGTCGACATCGACGGGCCTGGCATAGGATTTCGTAGCGTTCATGCGCCCGCGCATATAGGGATCGAGCGACAGATAGAGGATCTGCAGCAGCAGTTCGCCCTCTCCCGGCTGGACGACATCAACCGTCTCGATGCGGAAATCATCCGGCTTCGGCCGGCCTTGTGGCCGCGCCGCGAGCACGATGCGGGTGTTGGACTGGATCGACATCGAAAATCTCCCTGCGAAGAAGGCTCTACTCGAAAAACCGGTTGGGCGGACGCTTCAGGCCGAGATTCTCGCGCAGTGTCGACCCTTCATATTGCCGCCTGAAGATCCCTCGCCGTTGCAATTCCGGCACCACCTTCTCGGCAAAATCATCGAGCCCGGCGGGCAGGTATGGAAACATGACGTTGAACCCGTCGGAACCCTCGCCGATCAGCCATTCCTCCATCTCGTCGGCGATTGTTTCAGGCGTGCCGACAAAAGCAAGGCCGGAATAGCCGCCCAGCCTTTGCGCAAGCTGCCTGGCGGTCAGGTTCTCCTCGCGTGCCAGTTCGATGACGCGCTCGCGGCCACTCTTCGAGGCATTGGTCTCGGGGATTTCGGGCAAGGGCGCGTCAGGATCAAAACCGGACGCGTCATGTCCGATGGCGATCGACAGCGAGGCGATGCCGCTCTCGTAGTAGACGAGACTGTCGAGCTTCGCCCGCCTGGCCTGCGCGTCCTCGACGCTGTCACCGACAACGACAAAGGCGCCGGGCAGGATCTTGATGTCGTCACGCGACCGGCCAAGCCTTTCCGCACGGCCTTTGACGTCGGCGAAGAAGCGCTGCCCCGCCGCGAGATCGGCATGGGCGGCGAAAATGACCTCCGCTGTCTCCGCTGCCAGCTGGCGTCCTGCCTCCGAGGCGCCGGCCTGCACGATGACCGGCCAGCCCTGGATTGGCCGCGCGATGTTGAGTGGGCCGCGCACCGAGAGATGCTCACCCTTGTGGTCGAGCACATGCAGCCTGGCCGGGTCGAAATAGAACCCGCTTTCGGCGTCACGGATGAAGGCATCGTCGGCAAAGCTGTCCCACAGGCCGGTGACGACATCGTAGAATTCCCGGGCCCGCCGGTAGCGCTCGTCATGCTCGACATGCTCGTCGAGGCCGAAATTGAGCGCCGCATCCGGATTGGACGTGGTGACGATGTTCCAGCCGGCGCGTCCGCCGCTGATATGGTCGAGCGAGGCGAAGCGGCGGGCAACATGATAGGGCGCGTCGAACGTCGTCGATGCGGTGGCGACCAGCCCGATATGGTCGGTGACGGCGGCGAGCGCCGACAAAAGCGTGAACGGCTCGAACGAGGTGACCGTGTGGCTGCGCCGCAGCGCCTCGATCGGCATGTTGAGAACGGCCAGATGGTCGGCCATGAAGAAGGCGTCGAACTTCGCCGCCTCCAAGGTCTGGGCGAAGCGCTTCAGATGCGCGAAATTGAAATTGGCGTCGGCATAGGCGCCCGGATAGCGCCAGGCGCCGGTATGAAGGCTGACGGGGCGCATGAAGGCGCCGAGGTGCAATTGTTTTTGTGTCATGAAAGTCGTTTCGACCGATCGATACAGTCGAGCACTAGCGCTCGAATCCTAAACTCAGGATCGGACGGTCCGCGCAACTCGGGAAGATATCCTGTTCCTCCACACCGGCCGTTTGCAGCATAGGTTTTGCGCTGTCCGGGACCAGGACAAAAAATGGCCGGGCTCGAATGCGGCCCGGCCAAAAGAAGGTTTGAACCTTCAGAGGGGAACACCGTCCAGCGGAATGGGAGGAAACCGCTAGACGATTTTACCTTTTTGCGCCTATCTCGAAGCCTTGGCGACGAATGGCATTCCAAAAAACACATGAAACGGCAAAAATTCGTGCAGAGCTGAGTTCACGAACCCGCCACTCCGGCCTGGAGAAGATCGGCATAGTGGCGGCGTGCCACGTCGGGATGTGAACGCAGTCGGCTTTTGAGCACATTGGTGCCGACATCGCGGAACAACGGATTGTCCGGATCGCTTGCCGGCCCGCGCGCTTCGGCCGCCAATTCCTCGGGCAGGGTCAGAAGCGGTATGGTCGCGTCCAGCCGCGCACTGAAGAAGAAGGGAACGGAGATCCGCTCGACGCCGGCAGGCGGCGTCACGACGCGGTGAACGGTGGCACGCAAATACCCATTCGATGCCAGTTCGAGCAGTTCGCCAATGTTGACGACCAGCGTTCCAGGGAGCGGATCCACATTCACCCAGCTTCCGTCATATTCGACCTGCAGGCCCTTGTTGTCGTCCTGCAGCAGCAGGGTGAGGAAGCCGCCATCCTTGTGCGCGCCGACGCCCTGGTCGCCTTCGATCGCGTCACGGCCGGGATAACGGACGATCTTCATGCGATGGTTGGGCGAGTCCCGATAGATCGCGTCGAAGGCGTCCTCGGGCTGATCGAGCGATAGTGCGAAGGCTTTCAGCAGCCGAATGGCCACCGCGGTCGCCTTGGCCTGCCATGCAAGCAGTGCCGGCTTGAGCTCCGGCAGTGCAGACGGCCACTGGTTCGGCCCCTGCAGCCGTGTCCACGGTGCAATTCCAGGTCCCTGCGCTATGGGCTGGCGCTCGACGCCGATGTCGAGTTGCTCACGCCAGTCGGCCGCGCCCTTGGTCAGTTCGCCGCCGGCGCGGGTGTAGCCGCGAAACTGCTGGGATTTGACCATTTCGATGGCCAGCTTGTCGGCCTCCGGCAACGCGAAGAACCGTCGCGAGGCATCGAGCACGTCGTCGATCTCCGGGGCGGAAATTCCGTGGCCGCTGAGATAGAAGAAGCCAACGTCCCGGGCTGCCGTACGCAGGTCCAGGAGAAAGGTACGATACTCGGACGCACCTTGTTCGAGGCGGCTCAGGTCAAGCACCGGCACAATTCTGGGCATGGTCAGCTTCCTTCTTTTCTCTGCCCTGGCTTAGGAGAAGTAGAAGCGACCACCGGCAAGAGCTTCGAGCATGAATGCATCTCAAAGTGACACGCAAGGCGTGCCGATCAAAGCAACAGGAAGTCCAATCCGGGCCGGATGGAAGAACGTCAGCGCTGCATATTATGACCTGTCGGCAAATAATTTCCCGACAAGTGCTTTACCCGCCCTGCCTCTCGTGGACCGCACTTTCCAGTGCGACAGCGTATAAGTCGCAGCGGAAGCGCAATCGCGCGTGATCGTCTGTAAATCCCGCCAGCCGACCGGCAAGACGGCTTCAAGCCAGCTCGAACCGCTCGATGGCGCGCATGATGCCGCGCAGCTCGGCGAGGCCCTTCAGCCGGCCGATCAGCGAATAGCCGGGGTTGATCCTGGTCTTGCCGATGTCGTCGGCAAGCAGATGGCCATGGTCTGGTCGCATCGGAATGCGCCAGTCGGCACGGCCTTCCCTGCGACGGCGCGCCTCTTCCTGCATCAGAGCGAGGATAACATGCGCCATGTCGGTGCCGCCTTCGAGATGCTCGGCTTCGTAGAACGAGCCGTCATCCTCGATGGTGATGTTGCGGAGGTGGACAAAGTGGATGCGGTCGGCGAATTCCTTGACCATGGCGACGATGTCATTGTCGGCGCGCGTGCCATAAGAGCCGGTGCAGAACGTCAGGCCGTTGGCGGGGCTGTCGACGGCGTTAAGGATGAAACGCGCATCCTCGGCTGTCGAAACGATGCGCGGCAAGCCATAGAGCGAGAAGGGCGGGTCGTCGGGATGGATGCACATGCGCACCCCCTCCTCTTCGGCCACCGGAATGATCTCGCGCAGGAACCAGGCAAGGTTTTGGCGCAGCTCCTTTGGTCCGATCGCATCGTAGTCCGCCAGGGCCTCGCGAAAACTGTCCCTGTCATAGCTGCGCTCGGTCGCCGGCAGGCCGGCGATCAGGTTGCGTTCGATCCTGTCGATCGCTTCGCTGCTCAATTCCTTCAGCCGCGCTTCCGCTTCGGCGATACGGGCAGCGGTATAGCCGGCTTCGGCATTGACGCGCTTCAGCACGAACAGGTCGTAGGCTGCGAAATCGATGGCGTCGAAACGCAGCGCATAGCCCGTCGTCGGCAGCCGATAGGCGAGATCCGTGCGGGTCCAGTCAACCACCGGCATGAAATTGTAGCAGACCGTCGCAATGCCGGCCTTGGCGAGCGCGCGGATTGAGTCGCGATAGTAGCCGGCGTAGCGCTCGCGTTCCGGCGCGCCGATCTTGAAGGAGTTGTGGACCGGAATGCTCTCGACCACCGACCATGTCAGGCCGGCGGCCTCGATGACAAGTTTGCGCTCCAGAATGCTCTCGAGCGGCCAGGCGCGCCCGTCATAGATATCGTGCAAGGCGCTCACCACGCCGGTCGCACCGGCCTGCCTGACATGATCGAGCGTTACCGGGTCGTTTGGTCCATACCAGCGCCAGCACTGTTCCATTGCCGCTTCCTTCTGCGAGAGGATGGCAACCTATTGTTGGACCACAATGGGTGTCAAACTAGGAACCGGTTTCGGACAGCGAATGAAGGAGTTTTCCCAATGAAGGATTTCGACGGCAAGGTTGCCTTGGTGACGGGGACGACCGGGATTGGCCTCGCAACCGCCAGACGCCTCGCTGCAGGGGGCGCTGCGATCGTCGCCTGCGGCATCGACCGCGCGGCCAATGCGGCGTTGAAAGCGGAACTGGAAAGCTCCGCAGCCGGGGCGCTGGTGATAGGCGCCGACGTCTCCGTGCCCGATCAGGTTCGCGACGCGGTCGCGGCCGGCGTGGAGCGGTTCGGCGGCCTCGATATCGTCGTCAATTCGGCGGCGGTGCATCCGTACGGAAGCGCCGTCAGCACCGATTTCGAGACCTGGAACAAGGCGATGTCGGTCAATGTCGGGTCGATCTATCTGACCGCGCATTTCGGCATCCCGGAAATGGTCCGCAGGGGCGGCGGCGCCATCGTCAACGTCGCTTCGGTGCAGGGCTTTGCCTGCCAGCAAAACGTCGCCGCCTATGCCACCACCAAGGGCGCCATCCACACGCTGACGCGTGCCCTGGCCCTGGACCATGCGCGCTCCGGCATCCGCGTCAATTCCGTCAGCCCCGGCTCGATCCGCACTCCGATCCTGGAGAAGGCCGCCCGCGGCGAGAACGGCGCGGACGCCGATGTCGAGGCCGCCTACAAGCGCTTCGGCGAAGCGCACCCCATCGGGCGCATCGGCGAGCCGGAGGAGGTGGCCGAACTTATCGCTTTCCTGTGTTCGTCGAAGGCCGGATTCTGCACTGGCGCGGACTACAAGATCGATGGCGGCCTGACCGCCGGCATCGGCGTGAAGTAGATCGCGAATGGGGCCTGGCCTTTAGCGGGAGCGGCCGGCATCCGACAATTGGTTTGCCGAATTCTTGCAGATCAATGCTCAAGCAAATCGAGCAGCGAAATTGAGCTTTAGCGAAATTTCGGAAACGCACCGCCATCAGGGGCGTTGGCCCAGCTCTGCAAGGTCTGGCCGCCGTCGATCAGCCAATCCACGCCCGTGACGTGCCTCGCCTCGTCGGAGGCGAGGAAAGCCACGGCGGCCGCGACATCGTCCGGCTGGCCGATGCGGCGCAATGGAATGCGGTCGGCGAAATGCTGGACGCTGCTCTTGAATTCGCCGTCACCGGAAGCCGGCACGCCAAGCGTCGTCTCGATCACGCCGGGGCAAATGGCATTGACGCGTATGCCGTAGGGCGCGGCATCGAGCGCCGCAACCCGCGTCAGGCCGACCACGCCGTGTTTGGAAGCGACATAGCCGGCACCGCCCGAAAGGACGTCCCAACCGGCCATGGATGAGCCCATGTTGACGATCGAGCCACCGGTCCCCGCCTTGATCATCGCCCGAAGCGATGCCTGCAGGACGAGGAAGATACCGCGCAGATTGATACGGATGGTCGTATCCCAGTCCTCGACCGGCAGGTCGTGAACGGGAGCGACGACGCCGGAAATGCCGGCATTGTTGAACGCCACGTCGAGGCCGCCGAACGTCTCGACGGTCGCCTCGACGGCGCGCCGCACATCCGCTTCATCGGTGACGTCGGCTTCGATGGCAATGGCGTTTTCACCCAGTGAGCGAGCCAGCTGCTGCGCCGCCGCGCCATTGCGATCGACAATGGCGACGCGCGCGCCTTCGTCAAGGAAACGCCGCACCGCCGCGCCGCCGATCGCGCCGGCGCCGCCAGTGACAAGGATCTTCTTCTGGTCGAATCGTTTCATCCCCCGGTCTCCGGCTTTGGATAGGAGCGCCATGAATATTGTGGTTCGAAGCCGATCGTTTCGCGCGCATGGACCGTGTCGAGCACGGTACCGAAACCGGCGATCGGCCGCGATAGAGCGACATCGGGATAGACCCGGCGCACGAGCGCTTCGGTTTCCTCTTCCATGAAGGTGTCGGCGGCGCTGAGCAGGACGCGCAGATGGCCGTCGCCTTGCCATTCAAGCGCCCGCAGGAAGCCCTGCCCGGCGTCGCGCGCGTCGAGATAGGCCCACAGGTCGCGGGCACTGTCGGCAGTGGCGCGGCGCGGCCCGACGCCCTCGAAAAATGAACCCGGCGTCTGGATCCACGGCATGCGGATACTGACCGCCGAAAAGGCGCCGCGGCGCACCGCCGCGTCGACGATTTCCTCGCCCAGCCATTTCGACAGGCCGTACGGATCCTGCGCGCCGACCGGGTGGTCCAGGTCGACCGGCAGATAGGGCGGTCGCACAGGTTTTTCGAAAAAGGGATAGCCGAAGACGCTGAAGGATGAGGCATAGATGAAGCGCCTGGCGCCGGCCATGGCGGCTGCCTCGACCACATTGTAGGCGGTCGCGATGTTGGTCTTGAACACCTCGCCGCCGGCCCGGCCGGTCGGCCGCGGAATGGCCGCGACATGCACAACGGCATCGCAATCGCGCACCAGCTGCAGTGTCGATCCCAGATCGGTCAAATCGGCGGTTGCGTGGCGCCATGCGACCTCACCCGGCACCACGGCGTCGACACCAAGCACATCGTGGCCGGCCGCAACCAGAGCCTCGGCCACATGGCGGCCAAGCAGGCCGCTGGCTCCGGTGACGATGGTTTTCATATCTCGGCCTCGGCTCCGCAATTCAGCGGCTTGAATATCATTGATGGTCATACAAATCGAGCACATGCCTGACAAGCGTTGTCAAGGCCATTTCGCGATGGGCAAATAGCGCATACGCTTGTCGGAGCGCGGTGCGCAAGGCCGACCAGCACGCTTTGCGTCGAACGGGATTGACTTGGCATCCACTAGGGTTTTTTGTATGAGCATCAACGATCGGTCAAAGGAGCTCGCCATGCCCGTGGACAGTTTTTCCTCACATCGGCACGATGATGCGGTGCGCCTCGATCCACGCCGTGCAGCCGTTATCGTCATCGATATGGTCAATGAGTTCTGCAAGCCCGGCGGGGCCATGGTCCTGCCTGGGTACGAGACGCTGGTCGCGCCGCAACTGGCCGTGATCGAGGCCGCGCGCGCCGCCGGCGTGCCGGTGATCTGGGTCCATGACAGCCACCGGCCGGGCATGCGACGCGAGCGCGAATGGCTGAAGCGCACACCGCATTGCCTGGATGGAAGCTGGGGGCCGGAGATCATCGAGGATCTCGGCGCCCGCGCTGATGAGATCCATGTCATCAAGCGGCGCTACTCGGCCTTCTTTCAAACCGACCTCGACCTGACGCTGAAAGACATGCAGGTCGACCAGTTGGTCATTTTCGGCGTGGTCACCAACATCTGCGTGCGCTCGACCGTCCATGACGCCTTTTTTCAGGGCTATGAGGTGGTGGTGCCAAGCGATTGCTGCGCAGCGACGGGACCGCGCGAGCAGGAAAGCTCGCTCTACGACATAGCGACCCATTTCGGCGTGGTCAGCGATTCGGCTGATGTCGTCGCAGCCCTCCGCGACGGGACGTCGCTTCAACCAGCGGAGGTCGCGGCTTGAGCTTTTCCAAACCGGCGACATCCGAGACAGCGGCGATAGGAGTCCGGTGTGACGACTGAAAAGAAACCGCAATCCGAAAAAGGCGCGACCTCGAAAACGCCGAGCGGCGATGCACCCCCGAGCCGCGAGCAAGTGCTGCAGCAATACGCCGAGACCGGCTATGAACTGGACCGTCACCCGGCGCACGTCATCCGCCGGGCGCATCAGCGCGCGACACTGCGCTTCCAGCAGGTCATGGCCGGCGAAGACCTTTCGCCAACGCAATTCGCGGCGCTCGCCACGATCCTCAAGCATGGCGAAGTCTCGCAGAACCATCTCGGCCGGTTGACGGCGATGGACCCGTCGACCATCAGCATCGTCATGCGTAAACTGCTCAAACACGGGCTGATCACGCGCAGCGCCTCCGAAACCGACCAACGCCTGACGATGATCGCGCTGACCAGCAAAGGGACCGACTATACGCTGGAGCGCCTCGAACGCAGCGTCGAGGTCGGGCGGCGGTTCCTGTCGCCGCTCTCCCCGGCTGAGCAGGCGACGCTGCTTCGCCTGCTCCAGCGCATCAATGACGACGACCCATCGAATGGCGACGGCGGCAAATAAGCCTCGTCCAGTCCTTTTTTCCATAACAGCAAAAGTGAGAACCGATGTCGTCCGACCTCCAGTCGTCTGCCAACACGCTCGTCGTCCGCAATATCGGTCTCATGCTGAGCGGCGATCTCGCACAACCGATCATCGACGCCGACACCATCGTCGTGAGCGATGGACGCATATCAGGCATTGGCAAGGCAGGCGACATTGATGGCGGCAGCGCGGCGACGATCATCGATGCGATGGGCTGTGCGGTCGCGCCGGGTCTTATCGACAACCACGCCCATCCGGTGGCCGGCGACTGGACGCCCCGGCAGAACCAGATCGGCTGGATGGATTCGACCGTGCATGGCGGCGTCACCACGATCATTTCGGCTGGCGAGGTCCACACACCGGGCCGACCGCGCGATCTTGTCGGGCTGAAGGCGTTGGCGATCGCGGCGCAGCGCACCTTCTCCAACTTCCGTCCGAACGGCATGAAGATCCTGGCCGGGGCACCGATCCTGGAACCCGGCCTTACCGAGGAAGACTTCCGCAGTCTCGCCGAGGCCGGCGTGACGCTTGTCGGCGAGGTCGGGCTTGGCGGCGTCAAGGATGGGCCGACCGGCCGGAAGATGATCGCCTGGGCGCGCAAATACGGCATGACCTCGATGACCCACACAGGCGGCCCGTCGCTGCCCGGCTCCGGCCGCATCGGCGCGGATGTCGTGCTGGAGGTCGACGCCGACATCGTCGCCCACGTCAATGGCGGGCCAACCGCCCTGCCCGACGCGGAAATACGGCAGATCTGCGAGAAGGGTTCGAGGGCGCTTGAAATCGTCCACAACGGCAATCTGCGCACCGGACTGTTCGTGCTCGACCTGGCAAGGCAGCGCGGCGAACTTTCGCGCGTCATCCTGGGCACCGACAGCCCGGCCGGATCCGGCGTGCAGCCGCTCGGTATCCTGCGGACCCTGACCATGCTGGCTTCGCTTGGCGGTATTGCGCCGGAAGTGGCGTTCTGTTTTGCCAGCGGCAACACGGTGCGCGTGCGCGGACTGGACGATCGCGGTTTGATCGAGGTCGGTCGCGCCGCCGACCTGATCTTCATGGATCAGGCGATCGGCGGCGCCGGCGACGGGCTGCTCGACAGCGTGGCGCTCGGCAATCTTCCAGGCATTGGAATGGTCGTCATCGACGGCGTGGTGCGGACCGGCCGGAGCCGCAACACCCCGCCGGCGATGCGGGTGCCGGAAATCGTCCCCAGTTGACGACGTTCAGGGTATGTTGAGGTTCAGGTCGCGACGAGCCGTTATATGCGCGAAGTTTTTGCTGCCTCGGCCAGCTCGGCCATCAGCTTGCTAGCGGAACGCAGTTTTTCTTTGCCCAAGCGACTGGACAGTTCCGCTTTAGCCAAGTTCCACAACGGGAGCGCATCGACGACAAGCTTGCGCCCAGATATCGTTAGGCCAATCTGCTTTCCCAAGCGGCCGCGTCCGCCCTTTGAATGAACCAAAAGTTGCCCTTCCAAGTTCTGAAGATTTCGGCTCAGGGTCGTCGGGTCGACTCCCGCGCTGTTCGCAAGATCGACGAGTGTCGTTCCCTCAACCGCTCCGATGCCCACGAGGAGGCTGAACTGCTCGGCCGTCAGCCCGAGCGGTTTGAAGCAGGCGTTGTAATAGCGCGTGACCGCACGCGCCGTCGCACGAGCCTGAAAGCCCGGACACTCCGCCGCGACGCCTTTCAACGTTTCCGGATCAAAACCGCTCACGTCCGCCCTCTAGACAATTTCATCCTCGGATAATAGTGTATATGCATTATTAGGAGAATTCCATGCCAGCGTACGTGCATATCAATCTGCGCATCATCGACGCCGCCAAACAGGCGGCTGTCGCTCCGCGCTTTCAAGCGGCTCTGCAAGAGGCCGGCGGGCGCATCTTACATTTCGGCCCTGTTGCGCAGGTTCTTGAGGGCGAGGACGCGCCGCTCCCGATGGCCGGCGTATTTGAATTTGCAACCCTCGCCCAAGCGCTGGCGTTCTACAATTCCGAGAGATACGCGCCGATCAAGGCCGAGCGTCGGGAAGCCCAAGAGGCACGGATGTTCATAGTCGAAACCGGCTAAGAACGCCCTCGTCGAGTTGCATCATTTCGGACGCCAAACAGAACTCATCCGACGGCTGGAAACTGAACTCCGGTTCTATTTCTTCGACTTTTTTGTGTGTCGCAAATATCTTTATTTCTCAGAACCGGAGCGCAGCGTACTTTCGGGTACGCGAGCACGGGAAGCGCAGGAAATCAACGTTTGCAGGCCGGCATCGCCTGAATGTCGGTTATCCTAGCTGACGCCGTCCTTGCCGACGACCTTGTCTTTGGTCAGTCCGCCGACGCGCGGGTGCGGTCTGCCGGAATCGGTGACGGCGATAGCGACGACGATCTCGTCGGCACGCGGTGCGTCGGGAATACGAACTTCCATACCGTCGAAATGGCTGCGCACCCGCGCCGCATCCTTGTGACCGAGCGGAATATCGAGCGGCACGCCGAGGCCGCCGCGCTTCTTCGATGAAGGAATGAGCGCGGCGCCCTTGCCCAGCACGTCGCGGAACGGGGCGCCGAGCTTTGGATGAAGGATGGCGGCGGCATGTTCGAGCTCGCCATCGGCGCCGACGGCGGCCGCCTTGCCGAAGCTCTCGACCCGGTCGCCGGCAATGCCCAGAGCAGCGACGGCGCGCCTGGGCAAGATTTCGCCCAACGCTTCGCCGATGGCGCTGAGTGCCGACAGATCCTCGACGTAGGTACCCGCATAGGGGTTGCGGATGACCGCAATGGCTGCGGCACGCCGCGTCGGCGGATCGACAGGCCGCCCGCCTTCGATCCGGGTTTCCTCGACGATGGTGATGATACGGCGGATTTCCGGGCTCATCGCAATCCGTCCTCGCCCTTGATGTCGGCGGCGGCAAGGCCGCCGACCCGTGCATGGACGCGTCCGCCGGTGGTCATCGCCAGGATGACCGCCATTTCGTCGCTGCGCGGCGCATCGGCAATGCCGATCTCGATCGCATCGAAATGGCTGCGCACATAGGAGGCGTTTATGTGCGTGATCGGGATGTCGATGCGCGTTCCGGGGCCGCCGACTTTCTTGGTCGAAGGCACGATCGCCTTGGCATTGCCGAGCAGTTCGCGCATCGCGTAGCCGCCCGGATTGTGCCAGAGCGCGCCATGTTCAAGCTCGCCGGCGGCGCCGACTATGGCACCCTTGCCATAACCTTCGATGGCCTGGCCGCCCTCACCAATGGCGTCGATCAGGCGCCGAGCCATATCGAGACCGAGCGGCTTCAGGTCTTCCATGAAGCCGGTGATCTCTTCGACATAGCGTCCGGCAAAAGGGTTGGCGATGACCGCGACGATCGCGCCTCGCTTGAGCGGGCGTGCCGCGTGGGGTCCGCCCTCATGGAATATCTCTTCGATCTGAACCAGAAATTTCCTGACCACCACAGCCGGCATTGTTCTCTTCCTTCATCCCGTCGTTCATAAAACTCGTTAGAGTATCAACAATTATGCCTATCGACATTTGTCAAGCACAGACGTCGGGCAAGCGGGCGAAGGGCCAAGAAAACTGCATCGGATGACGATTGACAGCCTGTTAAGCCGCTCCTAAACTCATATGACCATCAACGAACTCGCCGTTGTCCCGGCGATGTGTGGGGGATGGTCAAAGCGTGGCTTCAAAAGCTGAAAAAAGCTGAAGGGGAATGACATGAAAAGGGCGCTCAAGAGTTTATTCCTGGCCGGCACGATGCTTGCCATTTCGTTCGGACCGGCCGCCGCACAGGCCAAGGTTTCCGTGGCCGCCATCTCGGGATACTTTGCACAGGGTTTTGGCGTTTCGATCGTCAACGGCCTCAACAAGGCCAAGACCGATTTCGGCATCGATCTCAAGCTGGTCGACACCGGCAATCGCGCGCTCGACTACCAGCAGCAGTTCGAGAATCTTGCCAAGGGCAAACAGTACGACCTGATCTTCGTGATGGGCTGGGAGCTGGTGGACTCGCTGCAAAAGGTCAGCGCCGAATATCCTGACCAACGCTTCGTGTTCATCGATGGCGTCCTCGACAACCCCAAGATGATCTACGCCAATTTCGCCGAGGAGCAGGGATCCTTCGTCGCCGGCGCGCTTGCCGGCATGATCGAAGCCAAGGGCACCGCCTTCGACAAGATCGGCGACGGCAAGGCCATCGGCTTTGTCGGCGGCCGCGATATCCCGGTGATCCGCAACTTCCTGGGCGGCTACGAGCAAGGCGCCAAATATGCCGCGCCCGACGTCAAGGTGAACTCCGTCTTCGCCGGAACCTTCGACGACCCGGCCAAGGGAAGCGAACTTGCCCAGGCGCTTTACGGCCAAGGCTCCGACATTGTCTACAACGTCGCCGGCCCGACGGGTGAAGGCGTGATGCAGGCAAGTGCCGCGGTCGACAAATATTCGATCGGCGTCGACATCGACATGTGCGGCTCGGCCCCCGGAAATGTGCTCGCCAGCATGCTGAAGCGCGGCGACATCGCCGTCTATACGCTGATCAAGGACGAGGTCGAGGGCCGCAAGATCACCGCCGGCACCCGCACTTTCGACCTCGCCTCGGGCGGTGTCGAGGTCAAGGTCTGCGATGACATCGCCGCCAAGATCCCGGCAGAGATGACCGCCAAGCTCGACGAGATCAAAAAGAGCATCGTCGACGGCAAGATCGTGATCGCCAAGGCGAAATAAGCCAACATCAGCGCCTCCCTCCCAAGAAAGCGCTAGACTGATCCGCCGCGGCTTGCCGCGGCGGATCAGTGTCCAATCTGCGAGAGCCATGTTGTCGAACACGCCGGGGTCGCCGACCCTCCACAGCAATGCCGCGATGGCCGTCAAGTTGACCGGCATCACCAAGCGTTTTGGCGCATTCGTCGCCAATGACGGCATCGACCTTGCGGTCCGCCGCGGCGAGATCCACGCCATCATCGGCGAGAACGGTGCCGGCAAGACGACGCTGATGAACATCCTGTTCGGCCTCTTGCAGCCGGACGAAGGCTCGATCCGGCTGAACGGTGAAGAGATCGTGATCGCCGATCCGTCCATGGCGATAAAGGCCGGCCTCGGCATGGTTCACCAGCATTTCAAGCTGGTTCCCTCGCTCTCGGTTGCCGACAACGTCTTTCTCGGCATGGAAATCCGTCGCCATGGACTGATCGACCACGCTGCGCAGGTGGCGCGAACGCGCGACCTGTCGAAGCGCTTCGGCCTGCAGGTCGATCCGACCGAGCGCGTCGGGCTGCTCTCGGTCGGCATAGAACAGCGCATCGAAATCCTGAAGGTCCTGGTGCGCGGCGCGCGCACCATCATCCTCGATGAACCGACCGCCGTGCTGACGCCGCAGGAGAGCCGTGAACTGTTCCAGACGCTGCGCAGCTTCGTGGCCGAGGGCATGACGGTGATCTTCATTTCGCACCACCTGGAAGAAGTGATGGAAGTGTCCGACACGGTGACGGTGCTGCGCAACGGCAGGAAGGTGGCGACCAGGCCGACGGCCGAGCTCAGCAAGGACGAGTTGGTGCACATGATGGTCGGCCGCGAAGTGAGCTTCGACCGCCGGCCGCGCGCTTCGCTGCACGGCGACGTGGTGCTCGAAGTGAAGGATCTGTGGGCGCGCGACGATCGCCTGCTGCCAGCCCTTCGCGATGCCAGTTTCACGGTCCGCTCCGGCGAGGTGGTGGGGATCGCGGGTGTGGCCGGCAATGGACAGACGGAGCTGGCGGAAGTGCTTTCGGGCCTGCGGCCGGCAAGCCATGGCGGGGCCTGGCTGAAGGGCCAGAATCTCACCGATCTCTCGCCCGCCGCGATCCGCCAGGCAGGCCTCGCCCATGTTCCAGGCGACCGCATGGTACGCGGGGTCGATCGCAACGCTTCGATAGCGGCCAACACCCTGATGGGCCGCCAGCATCGCGCACCATGGAGTTGTGGCGGCATGCTCAACTGGAATGCCATAAATCAAAACGCCGAAACGCTGATCAAGAGCTTCGATATTCGCGCGCGCGGACCGGGCGATGCGGTCAAGCGGCTTTCGGGCGGAAACATCCAGAAGGTCGTTCTGGCACGCGAATTCACCAATGGCGCCGATTTCCTGCTGATCGACCAGCCGACGCGCGGCGTCGACATCGGCGCCCAGGAGGCCATTCATGACGAGATCATGCGACAGCGCGCCGCCGGCCGCGCGATCCTGCTGATTTCCGTGCAACTCGACGAACTGGCCGCCCTTGCCGACCGCATCCTGGTAATGTTCAACGGGCGGATCATGGGCGAGGTCTCTGGCGATGATGCCGACGAGGAGCGCATCGGCATGATGATGGCAGGCGTGGCCGCGCCGGAATTCGCCGCGGAGACCGCATCATGAAAGACCATTTGCATGCCGTTTCCGGCCAGGTCATCGCCATCGGCGTGGCACTGCTGATGGGCGCGATCATCATCCTCATGGTCGGCGAAAGCCCGGTGCGTGTGTTCATGACACTGTTGCGCGGCGCCTTCGGCGATCAGGAGAAGATTGCCGGGACCTTGCTGCAGACGACGCCGATCCTGATCTGCGGTGTCGCTGCCTGCATCGGCTTGCGCGGCGGCATGTTCAACGTCGGCATCGAGGGCCAGCTGTTCCTCGGCGGCTTCGCCGCCGCCTGGGTCGGCTTTGCCATGCCCCTGCCCGCGGGCATTCACACGCTGGCAGCACTGGCGCTGGCGGTCGTGGCGGGCGCGGCCTGGGTCGCCATCCCCGCCTATTTCCGCGCCCGCTACAACACCAACGAGGTCGTCTCGACGATCCTGTCGAACTACGTGGCGGTGCTGCTCACATCCTATTTCACCATCTTCCTGTTCAAGCGGCCGGGCGGCTGGTCGGAGACGCCGCCGATCCTGGCGACATCCTATCTGCCGGAGATCTTCGCCTTCTCGCGGTTGAACTGGGGCCTGGTCATTGGCCTGGTGCTGGCGGTCGGCGCGGCCCTTGTCTTCCGCTACACCAAATGGGGTTACGGCGTCACGATGGTCGGCTCGGCGCCGAAATTCGCCGAATATGGCGGCGTCAACGTGAAACGGCAGGGCTTCCTGGTCCTGCTGCTTTCGGGGGCCGTCGGCGGGCTGGCCGGCGGTGTCGAGACGCTCGGCGTCCACCACCGCTTCATGGAAGGATTTGCTCCCGGTTTCGGCTTCGACGGGCTGAT
Organism: Mesorhizobium sp. WSM1293; assembly: GCF_000513875.1. Classification (NCBI taxonomy): domain Bacteria; kingdom Pseudomonadati; phylum Pseudomonadota; class Alphaproteobacteria; order Hyphomicrobiales; family Phyllobacteriaceae; genus Mesorhizobium; species Mesorhizobium sp. WSM1293. Next base: position 53,913 of record NZ_AZUV01000012.1, read on the forward strand.
CGCCGCCCTGCTCGCCAATGGCTCGCCGGTCGCCACCATCTTCACCGCACTGTTCTTCGGCGCCCTGCGCAACGGATCGCTGCTGCTCGAGGTCGACACCAGCGCGTCGCGCGAAATCATCACCGTGATCCAGGCGCTGATCATCCTCAGCGTGTCGGCCCAGGTGCTGGTGAGAAAGCGTGGCGACAGCCAGGCAGGGGAGCGGCGATGGAAATTCTAGACAAGCTCATCAACGTCGCGCTGATCGCTGCGACGCTTCGCACCACCGCGCCCATCCTTCTGGTCGCGCTTGGCGGCTCGTTCACCACCAAGGCCGGCATCTTCAACATCGGCCTCGAGGGGCAGATGCTGGTCGGCGCCTTCTTCGCCGTCCTCGGTTCGATCTGGACCGGTTCCGCACTGGCGGGCGTCGCCTGCGGCGTTGCGGCGGCGCTCGTCTTCGCCCTGGTTTTTGCTGTCCTGGTGGTGAGCTTCAAGGCCAATGAAGTTGTCGTCGGGCTGGCGCTCAACATCCTGGCCGGCGGCATGACGATCTCGCTGATGAAAGCGATCTTCGGCACGCGCGGTTCGATCGTCGGTCACGGCATCGTCGGCCTGCCGAAAGTCCAGCTGCCCGGCGCCCGCGACCTTCTCGGCTCCTGGGCGCCGCTGATCTCCGGCTTCACGCCGCTCGTCTATGCCGCCTTCATCGCCGTGCCGCTGCTGGTCGTCTGCTACAACCGGACGCGGCTCGGCCTCTATATCCGCGTCGTCGGCGAAAAGCCGGAAGCCGCCGAGGCGCTTGGCATCTCGATCACCCGCGTCCGCTACATCGCATCCCTGCTGTGCGGATTGCTGGCGGGCCTCGCCGGCGCGCATCTGTCCCTCGGCTACATCACCATGTTCACCGAAAACATGTCGTCGGGCCGTGGTTTCATGGCGGTGGCGATCCTGATCTTTTCCAACGGCGATCCGCTGAAGGTGCTGGCCGGCTGCCTGCTGTTCGGCTTCGCCGATGCCTTTTCGTTGCGCCTGCAGACGTTTGGCTATCCGTCCTACCTGGTTCTCACCGTCCCCTATGTCGTCGCGCTGATCGCATTGTTCGCGCTGTCCTACCGGGCGCGCCCGAGGATCATCGCGGAGACGCTGGAATCGATGCGGAAGCTGCTGTCGGTAGACAGGAACACTGAACCCGGCGGCAAAAATCCCCAGTGAAGGAAGCCTTTATGGAACGCATAATCCTCGACGTGGATTCAGCCGGCGACGATATTCTCGCCGTGCTGTTTGCAGCGGTCAATCCCAAGCTCCGGCTTGAGGGCGTGACCACCGTGACCGGTGCGGCCGGCCCGATCGAACAGGTCACCAACGTCGTCCTCAACACGCTGACGCTCGCCGGGCGTAACGACATCCCGGTTCACGCCGGTGCGTGGCGGCCGATCGTCGGCAACGCCAAGGCCGACATGGAGGCGCCGGTGCATTTCGAAAAACGGCTTGTCGCCCGTTTCGGCGATCGCCTGAAGAAGTTCAACCCGCCGGCGCCGACGCCGGTGCGGCAGGCCACGTCGGGACATGCGGTCGATTTCATCATCGAGACGGTCATGGCCAATCCGGGCGAGATCACGCTGGTGACGACCGGCCCGCTGACCAACGCGGCGATGGCGCTGTTGCAGGAGCCGCGATTGACCGGTGCACTCAAGCGGCTGATCGTGCTCGGTGGCAATTTCCAGACGCCGGGCAACATCACACCCCTGTCGGAATACAACATCTGGGCCGATCCGGAGGCGTCGCGCATCGTGCTCAACGCCGATGTCGAGAAGATCCTCGTCCCCCTCGACATCTGCGAGGACAACCGCGTCGCCGACTCGATGCTGACGCGCGACGACATCGCCGACATGCAGGCCGTCGCGAGGGACAATCCCGTCCTGGAGATGATCGCCGACAGCTTCCCGATCTACATCGACATCTGGCGCGAATTCTTCGACCTCGTCGGGTTCCCGATGGATGACGTGATCACCGTGGCGCTGGCTTTCGATCCCGGCCTGGCGACGATGACCGAGCCGCTGTTCGCCGACGTCGTGCTCGACGGCAGGCTGGCGCGCGGCCAGACCGTCGCTTATCGCGGCCGGCAATTGCTGCCCGGCGGCGGGCCCAAGACCACCCGCATCTGCACCGGCCTGGACGGCCGGCGTTTCCTCGACGGCTTCAAGAAAACCATAGCGCGCTACGAGCGGGCGGCGTGAAAGACGACATGATGACCAAGCCAACTCCTATCCTGTTCGACTGCGACCCCGGCCACGACGACGCCATCGCGCTGGTCATGGCGCATCGCTCGCCGGCCATCGAACTCATCGGCGTCACCACGACCTGCGGCAATGCGGAGGTCGAGAAGACGACCGCCAATGCCTTGCGCATCCTGGAGTATATCGGCGCCGGCGACGTGCCTGTCGCGCAGGGCTGCCACCGTCCGCTGGCGCGCCCGCTGGTGCTCGGCACCGCCGATGGCCCGAGCGGGCTCGAGGGCTCGCCCTACCTGCCGCAGGCGACGATCAAGCCGGTCGACCAGCATGCCGTCGATTTCCTGGCCGACAGGCTGCGCGCCGCGCCCGAACCGATCCTGGTCGTTGCCACCGGCCCGCTCAGCAATATCGGCCTGATGATCCTCAAGCATCGCGACGTGCTGCCCAAGATCAAGGAACTGATCTGGATGGGCGGCGTGTTCTACCGCAAGAGCGAGATCATCACGCCGACCGAATTCAACGCGTTCTGCGATCCCGAAGCGCTGAAGATCGTGCTGGACAGCGGCGTGCCGATCCTGATGGTCGGCCTCGACGTCACCATGCAGGTGCTGATCGAGGCGCCGCAATATGCCGAACTCGCCACCATCGACACGCCGCTCGGCCGGCTCGTCAACGACTGGCTGCTGTTCTACGAGAAGCTGCACCGCAACTCGATGGGCGTCGGCGGCGCCATGCACGATCCGCTGGCGCTGGCGCTGGCCATCGACCCGACATTGGTGCGCACGCGCCCTGCCCATATCGGCGTCGATCTGTCCGGCACCTACGCCTTCGGCGCGACCATCGCCGACTACTGGGGCGAGCGCGGTGAAAAGGACAATGCCCGCATCGCCCATGAGGTCGACGCGGACCGCTTCTTCAAGCTGATGTTCGATCTGCTGCGGGACTGAACATCCAACGGACTGAGGGTTAGCGGAACAGATATTTCGAGACTTCCGGGTTGCCGCGACGCCACATCACATTGTCCAGGAAGTAATGGTGCACGTTGATGAATATCCACGCGATGAAGAGGAAAAGCGACGAGCCGAGCACCTGTTTGTCGTAGGGAACCAGGGCACTCAGCGCCATCGGCACGAGCCAGAAACCGAGAGCACCGAGAATTGTGCCGGCGACGATGAATATCAGCACCCGCAGCCTGTACATCGGCCCAAGAATGGACAGCACCCTGAATTCCGGATCCTTGACGGCATCCACGCGGTCGCGCTCGACATTGGTCTGGTAACGCCAGACGACTGCCAAATACTGCAACGAATGGAGCGCCGGCACCACGAGCAGCCAAAGCGGATTTAGAGCCACGAACAGAATCCAGGCATAGAGCGACACGACGTAAGCGACGACGCCGTTATACGGCAGCGCGCCGCCATGTTTGCGCCAGCGATTGACGAACATCACGGCGGTGGCCGCCGAGGAGGCAGCGGCGACCGCGAGCGCGATGTTGAGGAGCCAGGGCGGGACAGCGAATGTGTAGTAGTCCAGGCCCCAGTACTGCCTTTCGGTGATCACCACGTTTGTCTGGAGCCAGGCGAACAGCCACACGGCATAACCGTTGAACAGCAGCACTTTCTTGTCCTGGTCGCTGAAGAATTTGCGCTTCAGCACCGCGTCCACCATCAGCATGCCATAGCCTTGCTTGACGTAGTGCCAGCCGACGAAAAAGCCCATCGCGTTGGTGGCATATCCCAGCAGGCGGGCGTTGCCGGTTACCGAGCCATAGGCGAAGAAAGCGAGCATGATCAGCGGAACGGCAACCCCCGCAATGATGTAGCGGATCTGGAGATTCCTGTCGTATCCGTCGCCGCGCACCTTGCGTGCGAAATTGCGATAGAAAATCTGGTAGGAATGGGCAAAGTGCGGCTGGTTGATGAGATGCGACAGCAAGAACGCCGCCAGCGCCACGACGCCCTCATATTTGAGCGGCACGAAATACAGGACCGGCAGGATCAGGAACGCGCTCCCGCCGAGCATGAAAAAATCGATGAACGGACCAAACAGGTATTTCTGTGGAGGCGCCGCGACCGAGACCGGAGCATCCGCCGAAAGGTGAAGTGCCATGCTGCCTTCTCCCTGTGATTGTTTATCTAGCCATCAACCTGATAGGAATTTTTTCTTGACTCCCTGCCCTCAGCTATGGTACATTTTTGCCCATGGTGCTGATTTGCGCCAGCGACCCCGCCGCACAGGCGGGTTTTTCGTTTAATACTCCCTCAACCTATGCGCCTGCGAAGGCTCCGAAGGAACCCATCAACCAGAACTGCTCGCCAACACCAAATTCTTGTAGATCAGGAACGCCAGCGTACAGATCGCGGCCATCGAGATCGGCACCCCGAACGGTACGACGCCTTTGCGATCCATATGCTGGACGTAGAGCCGGAACGCCCCCTCAGGCAGCATGAACGGGGTTTTCACCACCATCACCGTGATCAGGGCAAAGACCAGCAACAACATGGAAAACAGGACGAGACTGCTGCCCCCGATCAGGAACGGCATGACCGCCATCAGCTTGACATCGCCGGCGCCGATCTTGCGCAAGGCCCAGAATGGGAAGAGTGCGACAAACAGGAGAAGCCCGGCAAGGGCGCTCAGCCCCATGTCCCACCACGACCCGGATTGGAGCGACAGCAACAGCAAGCCCCCCGCACCCAGGCAGAGCAGCAGCAGCACGTCACGATTGGAAATCTTCTGGGCGGTGAAATCGACCCACGCAATCCTTGCCAGCAAAGGGATGGCGAGCGCCTTCAGCAGCAGGGCTTCGACGAGCAACATGCTAGCGCTCGACGTTCTGCACGCTGGACGACAAAAGCTTCAGATTGTTGGCGACGGTCGGGTCGTTGGGCGCCAGCTCGTAAGCCTTGAGGAAGTTCGAGCGGGCATCCTGCAGCTTGCCGCGCAGCAGGTAGGAATAGCCGACATTGTTGTAATATTCGGGCGTCGCGCCGCCCAGCTTGAAGGCCCAGGCATAGGCCCGGTCGGACAGGTCGAAGCGGTGGATCCGGTCGGTGCAGGCGGCCAGCCCCATCCAGGCGTTGCCATCATTAGGGGCCAGTTGCGTCGCTTTGAAGAACAGTGCGCCGGCATTGCCGTAATTTTCGGCACGGAACTGGTCCTTGGCTTCGGCGACAGCCTGGTCCGAGGCATAGTATTCGACGTCGCTGACCGTTTTCAGCCCGTCGAAAGCATCGCCAAAAGACGTCACGTCGCCCTTCGACGGCTCGTTCGTGCGAACGATCCCGTCGGTTGTATCCGCCGTCTGGCAGCCGGCAAGCACCGCCATGAACAGACAGGCCGCGGCCGCGATAACCCTCTTCATCAATGTGTCCCCTAGGGTCCCCGACTCATATTAGGACTAAAACATATACCTAACTAGTAGAAAATGCCCTTCATGCGAATGACCACAGGCAGCATCACAACCATCATGACGACCGGAAAGATGCACAGGCCCAGCGGAATCATCATCTTCACCGGAAGCGCGTTGCCGCGCTCCTCAGCGCGCAAAATCCGCTGGCTGCGCATTTCATCGCTATAGACGCGCAGGGCATCCGTCAGGCTGGTGCCGAGTTCCTCTGATTGTCGAAACAGCACGGCCAGGGCTCGCGCTTCGTCCAGCCCGATGCGATCCGACAGTTCGCGCAACGCTTCCCGTAACGGCTTACCCGCGCGCAACTGCAAGTTCATGATTGCAAGCTGGATGCCGAGCCATTTGTGGGTGCCGGCCAGTTCGGTGCCGACGCGCTCGACCGCCGCCTCCAAGCTCATGCCGGCATCGGCGCACGTGATCATCATGTCCATGAAGTCGGGAAAACCGCGACGATAGGTCTGCTTTTGCCGATTCTCGAATCGGTCGAGCGCGATACTGGGAATGACAATGCAACCAAGCCCGATCAAGGCCGCGCCCATAAATGCGAACAAGCCCGGCAGCACACGTGACAACAATGCATAGATGACGAGAAACCCGATACATACTGCCGCTAGGCGGCATAGCGTATAAATTATCGGGGCGCTGGATTTGTAAAAACCGGCCCGAAACAACTTTGCCTCCAGCGCATTCGGTTCGCCGCGTTCCTTCTCCAGAGCGCGAAAATAGGCATCAACCGGCCGTTGCGCCGAAATCCTGTTGATCTCCTGCTGGGCGTAGAGCGAGCGACGATCGGCAATCCCCTCGGACAAAAGGCTACGGGCCACGAGCCGTCGCGTCTGGACGACAGGTATGAAGGTGAAGGCAATCAGCAGGAATAGCGCCGCCCCCGCCAGGAAGATGGCGATGGACAACAACAGGCCTAGATTTTGAAGGTTTGCAAACAAGGTTTGTCTCGCTCGTCAAAAATCGAAAGTGACCATCCGGTACATGATGAAGTCGCCCACCAGCGCCCAGCCTCCGAAGATCACAAACACCGGCATGAGTATCGGACTGTCCCAGACATCGCCGTAATAGCTTGGCGCGATGAGCATCAAGATGCCGAACATGAAGATCGGAAAGAGCGAGATGATCCAGGCTGACATGCGGCCTTCAGCCGAAAGTGCCTTGATCTTCAGCCGCAGCTTACGCCGCTCTCGCAATACGGAGGACAAGTTCGATAGGATGCCGGTAAGATTGCCGCCTGTCTTGGCCTGAATGGAGAGCGACACCGATAGAAGATGAAGGCCTTCGAAGCCAACTCTCTCCGATAGTTTTCGAACCGCCTGTTCGAGGCTAAGTCCAAAAGTTATTTCGTCGGATACGATGCCGAATTCGGTGCCGAGTGGATCAGGCATTTCGCGCGCGACCAATCCGATCGCCACAGTGGTCGGGTGTCCGGCGCGCAATGAGCGCACGATCATGTCGAGTGCATCGGGAAGCTGGGCGGCGAATTTCAGGATTCGCTTGTTTCGCGCGCGCCGTAAGACGAGAAGCGGGAGGATGAAGCTGACAAAAACGAAGGTGATGGTCGCGGCAAGAGCCGAAAACCCCAGGATCATATTCAGCACCAGTGCCAGTGCGGCCCCGGCGAAGATGAATACTGCCGCGAAGGTCAGTGGATTGCCTGTAATTCCGGATTGGGTATAGAGCCTGTTGAGCCGAACCGCACCAAAGGCGAAGTCGCCCGTTGCCGTCAGCCCACGCTCCTGCAACAGTCTTTGGAGGCTTTGTTCTGCTGGCGCCTCCTCACCCAGCCGTTGCAAGCGGCGATTTATCGCCCCCGCCCGCGCCCGCCGACCCGCAAAGGACAGGTAAAAGGATTCGGCAGCAAGAATCACCGACGCTGCCGCCAGCACATAGATGAAATAGAGGAGCGTCTGGCCGGTCAGCATCAGAGCGCAACCTGCGGATTGAAGGCGTCCTTGGCGAAATGGTGGCCCAGCGTTGCGGCCTCCTGGGCAAAACGCGGCCGCACACCTGTGGCGCGGAACTCGCCGACAATGGTGCCGTCAGCGGTCACGTCGCGCCGGACGAAATGGTAGATCTCCTGCATCTGAACGACATTGCCCTCCATGCCCGTGATTTCCGAAATGGACGTCACGCGCCTGCCGCCGTCTGACAGGCGCTGCGTCTGCACGATGATGTCGATCGCCGACGCGATCTGCGCCCGGATGGAATCATGGCTCATCGGCATACCGGCCATGCCGACCATCTGTTCGAGCCGCGAGATCGCGTCGCGTGGCGTGTTGGCGTGGATGGTGGTCATCGAGCCCTCATGGCCGGTGTTCATCGCCTGCAGCATGTCGAAGGCTTCCTCGCCGCGAACCTCGCCGACGATGATGCGGTCCGGCCGCATGCGCAGGGCGTTCTTGAGCAGTTCGCGCTGGCGAACCTCGCCCTTGCCCTCGACATTGGGTGGGCGTGTCTCCAGCCGGCCGACATGCGGCTGCTGCAATTGCAGTTCGGCCGCATCCTCGATGGTAATCAGTCGCTCCTTGGACGGGATGTGACTCGACAGTGCATTGAGCAAGGTGGTCTTGCCGCTGCCGGTGCCACCCGAAACCAGGATCGATTTGCGTGCCTGGACAGCGATGCGCAGCAGGTCGATCATCGGTGGCCGGATCGAATTGAACGCCATCAAACGGTCGAGCGAATAGGGATTCTTCGAGAATTTGCGGATCGATACCAGCGGGCCATCGACCGAGACCGGCCGCACGGCGATGTTGACGCGAGAGCCGTCTTCCAGTCGTGCATCTACCATCGGCACCGACTCATCGACGCGCCGGCCAATGGCTGCGACGATCTTGTTGACGATACGCAGCAGATGCGCCTCGTCGCGGAAACGGATTGCCGTCTCTTCGATCATGCCGCGTCGCTCGATGAAGACCCGCTTGTGGGTATTGATCAGGATGTCCGAAATCGAATCGTCCTTCAGCAGAGGTTCGATCGGGCCAAGACCGAGCATCTCGTCTGCCGTGTCGCCGGTCAACTGGTCGAGTTCACGAGCGTTCAGCGGCACGCCGCGGCCACGAACGAATTCGCGCACGATCGGGCGGATCTCGTTCAGGATCTCATCCTTGGAGGCATTTTCAAGGGCAGTCAGATTGAATCGATCGATAAGGTGACGATGAAGTTCGACCTTGATCGTCAGAAAATCATTGCCATGCGATTCAATATCAGCGGCTGATGAAAGAGCCGGAGCAACAGGCTGCACCGCCAGCTGCTCGGTCTTTGACGCTGCCTGCTGTTCGCTTGGCCCCTTGATGAACCGCCCCAGCATAATTGCTTATACTCCCCTCGGACACGCATTAGCGGAAACTAAACGTTAACCAACGAGCGCACAAGCGCCCGGATGCCCGACGCACAGCCATTACTTTCAGCATAGTTAAGATCAAAGCCTGCAAATCCCTTGTTTATTTGATGCAGAGGGTATGCGGGGTTCTCCCAATTTATCCGGGGATCTCGGACTCATCCGACCGCGCCGCAGAAACGAGCAAAACTGCCGCTTAAGTCCTTAGATATAAAGGAATATGCATTCTAGCTAATGCTTCCATGATTTCGCCACATGAGCGGCTGAATTGTGAACGAATGGTTAAGGGCGATCGAAAAATGAAAGGAATCAATCCCTTGATAAGATTTGGCTTTGCTATCTTCTTACCGAATCACGTATATGAAAGTTAAGGAACCCTTAATGTCGTTTGACTCTGCATTTTCTCGGGACCTAGGATCGAGATGACGGGGGATGCTTGGGTATGGATTTCATCTCTTGCTCTGTCTCGTCGGGTTGAAACTCCAAAGGGAGAAATTGACATGAAGAAGCTCATGACGATGACCCGGCAGTTCCGCGACGATGAAAACGGCGCTGCCATGGTCGAATACACAGTACTGCTCGGCATCATCACGGTTGCGGTCATCGCTTCGGTGATCGTTGTCGGTACGTGGGTCAGTGGCAGATGGACTGGCCTTACTGCCGCGTTGGCAACTGTGCCAGCTCTGCCGGCAGCGCCGGCACCGGCGCCGGGGCCGTGATTGCTTAGCCAAAGCTCAGGGAGAGGCCTAGGCCAGAGAGTTTGGGCCTCTCTCCAGCAACTAGGGCAGGACCGGTCGCGGAGCGATCGGATTTGATCGGATAGACTTCTTATGCGCGCCAACACCGTCATCATGATCGTTCTCGCCGGCGTGTTCGGCGTACTGGCTGTCGTGCTTGCCAACATCTGGCTCGCCAACCAGCGCAGCGCCATGGCCCGGACGGAAGATGTGCCGCGCGACACCGTCGTGGTGGCCTCTGTAGCCCTCAAATTCGGCGACGCGCTGACATCGGACAAATTGCGCGAGGTCGCCTGGCCGGCTGGCGCCACGCCGATTGGCGCCTTCAAGACGACGAAGGAAGCCTTGGCCGGCGACGCCCCCAGACAGGCATTGCAGTCGATCAGCGCCAACGAGCCCATACTCGCCTCCAAGATCACTGGCCCCGGCCAGCGCGCCACGCTTTCGGCCGTGCTCGGCGAGGGCATGAAAGCCGTTTCCATCAGGGTGAATGATGTGCTCGGCGTTGCCGGTTTTGTGTTCCCGGGGGACCGTGTCGATGTGCTTTTGACGCGCACCGTGCGCGACAGCGACGGCGCGGACAGAAGCTTCGTCGACGTGTTGCTGCAGAGCATGAAGGTGCTTGCCGTCGACCAGGTCGCCGACGAAAGCAAGGACAGTCCAACCGTGGTCAAGGCAGTGACGCTCGAAGCCAGCACCAGGGATGCGCAGAAGCTGACGCTGGCGGCCGGCGCCGGACAATTGTCCCTGGCGCTGCGCCAGGCCGCCGCCAGCCAGGGCGAGACGACCGAACGTATTACACTTTCCGACCTGACCGGTGATACGCCGGAAGACGTCGCCGCCAGGCAGGCGGAGCTGGACAAGAAGGCAGCAGCGGAAGCGGAGGCAGCAGCCGAGCGCAAGCGCGCCGAAGACAAGATTGCCGGGTTGACCCAGGCCGTGGAAAAAGTGGGAAACCGTCTCGACGAACTGGGCCGGGCTAAGCCGGTTCCTGTCGCGGCACCCGAGACGAAGGAAGTCGTCAAGGAAGTGGTCAAATACATGCAGCCTGAGCCGCCGGCGCGGGCGACGGTCGGTGTTTTTCGCGGCGTGAAGCTCGAGACATATGACGTGCCGCGACAACAATAGCTAAGCGCGGCGAAACGGATGCTGCCACCGGCAGCGAGTGGGGAGACGGGGATGCGAGGTTCTTGGTTAGGGATAGCGACGGCCGCGTTGTCGTGTCTGGCGGCGCTGTTGCTGTCGAGCCTGGCGGCCAATGCGGCCGACCGTTTCATCGACGTGTCGACCCCTGCCGTCCATCGTGTTTTCCTGCCGATGTCGCAATCGGTGACGATCCAGGTGAGTGCCAATCTGGGTGACATCGTCGTCGGCGACGAGAAGATCGCCGATGCCCAGCCGATGACCGATCGCACGCTCTACGTCATCGGCAAGGGCGCCGGCACCACCACGGTCAATCTGTTTTCGACGGACAAGCGCTCTCTCGGCGCCCTCCAGATCGAGGTCGGCGTCGATGTCAGCGACATGGCTCAGGCGATCCGCCAGGTGGCGCCGAAGTCGCGCATCGAAATCGGCTCGGTCAACGGCAAGGTCAGGCTTGGCGGCCATGTCAAGGACGGCGCCACGCTGGCGTCGATCCTGGAAGTCGCACAGCAATATGGCCCCGACGCTGTCATCAACTCGGTCATCGTAGACGACAGCCAGCAGGTCAATCTGGAAGTGCGCGTGCTGGAAGCCAAGCGCAACGCCGGCCGCGATGTCGGCGTGTCTATCAAGAGCACCAACGGCAATGGCACAACCCGTACGGGTACCGGTGTTGCTGCCGTTGACGAAGACAATATTGTGCTCGGACCGGGCGGTCTGCTCAGCGGCCTTCTATCGAACACCAACCCGTTCGCGGCCCTTATCACCCGCGTGATCGACAGCAATATCAAGGTCGATCTGATCATTGAGGCACTCGAGGCCAAGGGCGTGGTTCGCACATTGGCAGAGCCCAACCTGACCACGCTTTCAGGCGAGCCGGCAAGCTTTAACGCCGGCGGCGAAGTGCCTATCCGCAGCGTTGACAAGAATGGCGAAGTCCAGATCGAGTTCAAGCAATTCGGCGTCAACCTACTTTTCACGCCGGTCGTGCTCGCCGACGACAAGATCCACATCAGGCTGGCGCCGGAGGTCAGCGACCTGACCGGCTTCACCACCGCCGGCGATCCGATCTTCACCAACCGTAAGCTGACAACCGTCGTCGAATTGCGCGACGGCCAGAGCTTCGCCGTCGGCGGCCTGCTGTCCAGCAAGACCATCAAGCAGCAGAACCAGGTGCCGTGGCTTGGCCAGGTGCCGGTTATCGGCACGCTGTTCCGCAATTCGAGCAACCAGAAAGAAGAAACCGAGCTGGTCGTCATCGTCACGCCGCATATCGTGCGGCCGGTGAAGCCCGGCGAACAGTTGGCGACACCGTTCGACAAGACGCGGCCTGCCAACGATCCGGAATTCTTCGTGCTCGGCCAGCTGGAAGTGACCAAGGACATGGTCCGCAAATATGAATTGGGCGAAGGCGTCACCGGCCCTTATGGCCACATGCTCGACTTCAAATCGAAGGACAAGATGCTCTATGTCAAGAAATAGCGCCTTGATCCTCATTCTGTGCGCCGGCGCGCTGTCGGGCTGCGCCGCGGACTATCTGAACCACTATGATTCGGTGACCCTGGCCGCCGGCGACACGCAGAAGTTCAATTCGATGCTGCAGACGGTTGACCCGCTCAACCCGGCTTCCAGGAACACACATATCGAAGGTGACGGCACACGCGCGGCAGCCGTTGCCCAGGCCTACAAATATCCACCGCCACCGCCACCGCCGCCGGCTATCACGGTCAACGTGGGTGGGTCGGGCGCGACGACGCAGTGAACTGAACGGAAGGATGCGGAGGGCGCCGGGCATGCGAGGGGCTCTGGCGCAGGAAAGCAGAGAGTAAGGTCATGTTGGGGACCATTCGTGCCTTCTGGAACGATCAACGCGGCATAGCGCTGATCCTCGTCAGCGTCATGCTGCCCGCAATCATCGGTTTTGCGCTGCTCGTGGTAGACATGACCCGCGCCTACAGCCTCCACAATGATCTCCAGAAAGGGGCCGACGCGTTCGCACTTGCCGGAGCGGCGGAACTCGACGGGCGAACGGACGCCATCCTCCGCGCGAATCGCGCCATCCTGAACCTTGTTCACAACAAATACCGCTTCTCCAACCAAGTCGGCCAGCAGACGTTGACTTCGACAACGTCGACGACGACCAGCGGCATTAGCGTGCGCTATCTCAGCAGCCTGCCTACCAACGACAGCGACCCTATCGCCAATGCCAACGTGACGACGGATCCGGCGGTTGCTCGCTTCGTCGAAGTTAGGGTCAAGCCTGTTGGCTTCGCTGCAACATTTCCCGCCTCGTTTCTGACTGGAAACGCCGCCAGCAATAGCATGAACATCGGATCGACGGCTGTCGCCGGCAACGCCGGCGCCACGGTTTGTCAGATGATCCCCGCGTTCATTTGCAACCCCTTTCCGGGGCAGGATCTCAATCAGGTCGCGACTTCGGCCAGCCTTCTGAGAAAGAGCCTAAAGCTCATCGCGGGCAGCAACTCTTGGGGTCCGGGCAATATTGGTTTCCTGCGGCCAAGCGACGGCCATGGATACGGAGAGACCGATCTAGCGACAGACATTGCCATCGGGCGCGTGCCCGAGTGTGTCAATTCCAGGTTGATCTACACTCAGACTGGCACTTTGAGCAACAAGGTCACGGACGCATTCAACACCCGCTTCGACATATACAAAAACGGCGGAGGTTTCCCGTCCAAGGGCGACAGCCGGTGGCCGCCAGCACCGAACGTACGCAAGGGATACAAGATGACAGATGCCTGCACCGGCACCCTCCAGGCGGACACCACGAAATTCCGCGGGCTGACGCCGGATTTGGCGTTCAGCGGCCAGATCGGCAACGGAAGCTGGGATTATGATGGCTATGTCAGCGTGAACAAGCTTACAGCTGGCCTGGCTGGCTTCAGAGATGCTAACGGCAATGCGTACAGCAATGCCAACCCACCATCTCGGTACGATCTCTACAAATATGAGATTGAGAACGGTCTTGTCGGCACCCAGTCCGTTGGAGGAGAAATTGGCACTCCCGCCTGTGCACCGACGACCGGCGGGATCGACCGCCGGCTGTTCCAGGCGGCCATTGTGGATTGCAGCTCTCAGGCCGTCGTAAGCCAACTCAATGGTCAGAGCGGCGCTGTACCCGCTATGGGCTTCGCAAGCGTATTTCTGACCCAGGCGGTCACGGGTGGCGCAGTCATGGCGGAGATCGTGGATATCAACGGCGTCCGCGGCCGCGGCACCCTGTCATCGCTGGTGCGAAACGAAGTGCAGCTTTACAGGTGATGTGATGCTGGCGGGGTTAAGCTCAATTCTGCGCAGGTTTGGTCTTGAGGAGCGAGGCGCGGTTCTCGTTGAGATGACGCTGATTACGCCGTTGATGATCAGCCTTTCGGCGGGCGTGTTCGAATTCGGCAATCTTTTTCACCAAAAACTGCTGATCGAAACCGGCCTCAATGACGGCGCTCGCTATGCAGCACGCTGCAACCAGACATTCAACCCATCGCTGGACTGTGCCACCTACGCCGCAAATATCGCCGCAACTGGAACCTACAATTGCGGCGGCAATTGCGGCATCGCCAGCCGCGTCACTGGTTGGCTACCGACTGCAGTTGCGGTCGATCCCAACTACCTTGTCATACCGGTGACCACCGACGTGAGCACCGGCCTGCAGAACTACAGTAGCTCTTCATTAAATGTCCGAGTGGTTCGGCTCTCCACCTCCTTCACATATACTGGAGCGTCTTTGCTCAATTATCTCGGTCTGGGACCGATCACCTTTTCTGCTGCTCACGAAGAACGGTACATAGGGTGGTGAGATGCGTACCCTAGCCCGTTTCAGAATTGATGAAGCCGGGGCCGTGATGGTTGAGGCCACCATAAGCATGGTCCTGCTGCTGGTGCTCACTCTTGGCTTCGTTGATTTCGGCTACGCATGGTATCAATGGAATGCTGCGGCGAAGGCCGTGGAAATAGGCGCGCGCATGGCCTCCATCTCGACACCAGTTGCACCCCAGATCACTGGCGCCGGAGTCGCGACAATACCAGGCAACCCGGTTCCCGTGGGCAACTACGATTATACGTGTAATGGCGCCACCAGCGCATGTACTTGCGTCGGTTCGGGGTGTGTAGCCGGAACCTTCACTCCAGCGAACTTCAATCGCGTCTTTCGCGGTGATGCGGTCGGTGTCGGCACCTGTCCAGCTCTCGCAGCAGGGCAACGGCCAGGCATGTGCCATTTCTTTTCGCGGCTCCAACCCTCCAACATCATCATCAAATACACGGCAACTGGGCTTGGATACCAAACCCGCGCGAGCGGGTCGGTGCCGACGATAACCGTGAGCCTTCAAAACATGAGCTTCCAGTTCTTCTTCCTGAGTGGACTGCTCGGTTTCAACAACATCGCCATGCCCTCCATGCTGAGCACGGTCACGGGCGAAGACATGAAGAGTACCGCGCCATGAACGCCATCAACACCAAGGTTACGCCGACCAAGCGCAAGCAGGTGGCGCTGTTTTCGTCGGATCCGAATTTCAAGCGCGATGTGGCGACGCGGCTCGATGCGCTGGCGATCTATGACGTCAGGGTTTCCGAGACGAGCGATTTTCTGAAAGGACCGCCGGCGGACACACGCCCGGGCATCGTCATCCTCGATCTCGGCAATGGCGAGCTGCTCGGCAGGCCCGGCATCGTCGAGGCGCGCGCGCTGTGGGCCAGCGTGCCGCTGATCGCGGTTTCCGACGAGCTGAGCTCGGAGCAGACGCGCGTTTTGGTGCGCATGAACGCCTCGGACTGGCTGCACAAGCCGCTCGACGGCAAGGAACTGCTCAACGCGGTGACCTTCCACGACACCGGCAACCAGGGAACCAAGAGCCGGATCATCACCTTCATCAGCGCCAGCGGCGGCGCCGGCGCCACGACGCTGGCGCTGTCGGCTGCCGAATTCCTGGCGTCGAAATCAGCTGAGCGCGCTGCGTCCACCTGCCTCGTCGACCTGGATTTCCAGAGCGCCAATTGCGGCGCCTATCTCAATCTGTTCAACCAGTTCGACCTTGCCGGCATCATCGGCCAGCCGGAGCGGCTCGATGTCGAGCTGATGGACGTCATCAAGCTGTCGCGCCCGTCCGGCCTCACCCTCTACGCATTCGAGCGGCCGCAACTGCCGTTCGAGCCGCATGGCAGCGATTTCGTCTTCCGGCTGCTCGACCTCGTCGCCTACCGCTTCGACGACATCGTCATCGACCTGCCCAATCTGGAAACGCCCTGGCACAATTCCGTGCTGTCGACGAGCGACGAGATCTTCATCGTGTTCGAACTCAATGTCGCGTCGCTGCGGCAGGGCAAGCGGCTCTACAAGAAGATCCGCGAGCTGCGCGGCAATGCGGTCAGCATCACGCTGGTCGCCAACAAGCACAAGCGCAAATGGTTCGGGAACCATTTTTCACGCAGCGAGCTCGAAAAGATCTTCAAGGCGCCGCACATCAAGTCGGTCGCGCTGGACAATGCGCTTCTGACCGATGCGCTGAACAGGGCCATCCCGCCATCGGAAGTGGATGGGCGGGCGCGCTTCAACAAGGATCTGAAGCGGATGTTCAAAGAGCGGCTCGATGACGCTGCCCGATAGATACCGGATCGCCCCAAAGCTCGCCGGCGCCTGCGTGCTCGGCATGGCGCTGGCGCTGTCCGTCCACGGCTTCGCCGAGGCGCGATCAGCACTTTCGGAGCGGCCGCCGCTGCCGGCGATGGGACCCAGCCTGCGCAAGGCCGTTACCTTTAGAACCGCCGAGCAGCCGGGAACGATCATCATCCGCAAGGACGAGAAGGCGCTTTACCTGGTGACCCGCCAGGGCCAGGCGCTGCGCTACCAGATCAGCGTCGGGCGCGACGGGTTCGGCTGGACCGGCATCGTCAAGGTGGGGGCGAAGACCGAATGGCCGGAGTGGCGCCCGCCGCAGGAAATGCGCGCGCGCCAGCCGGAGCTGCCGAAAATGGTGCCCGCCGGCCCCTACAACCCGCTCGGCGCAAGGGCGCTCTACCTGTCGCGGGACGGGCGCGACACGCTCTACCGCATACACGGCACCAACGACCCGTCGGGTGTCGGCTTCGACGGGACATCGGGCTGTTTTCGCCTCACCAACACGGATGTGATCGATCTTTTCAAACGCGTCGCGGTCGGCGCAAAGGTGGTGGTCCAATGACGATGATCAGCGAACCGGACATGCCGGCGATCGATATCGGAAACCAGGAACAGCGCGAACCGGCTGCCACCGGGAAACCCAGCAAGGCAAAGACGATCGCCGTCATCGTCGCCGGTGGCGCGCTTCTGATCACCGCGGTCAACATGGCGGCCGCGGTCTATCTCTATCGGGGCATGAGCGACCTGCGTTTCGTCGAGGCGCGGCTGGAGCAGCTCGGCGCGTTCGAGCAGCGGATCGCGGCCCGGCTCGACACGGTCAACAACGGTTTTCAGAGCCGGTTCGAGAAACTGGACAGCCAGTTGCAAGGCAGCTTCAACGAGATCGATGCCAGCATTGCCCGGCTTGGGCAGAATGTACCGGTCGCCGGCGGCGAGGCCATGCCGGGTGCGCAAGAACCCTCCGAGATCGCTACCAGCACGCTGGCGCAAGCGCCCGAAGCCCTCGACGGCGAGAGCGCGAGCGAACCCGGCGTCATCGAAGCGCCCGCACCCAGGAGGAGAATCGCATCGGCGTCGCCCCCTGCTCCCAGCTCCAATTACCAGCGCATCCAGCAGCCCGACGGCAAGGTCTATTACCGCCGGATCAACTAGACCCAGCAGAGCCCGGATCGTGCAAGGTGTAAGTGGCGAATGATCTAGAGATCGCGCTGCAGCGCCAGGATGCGGATGGCCCGGACGGACCGCTCCCGCGCCTCGGTGAGAAAGGCGATGTGGCAGTAGGCACAGGCCACGAAGCCCAAAAGCAGCACCAGGCTGTTCTTCAAGGTGAAGTCGACGGCCAGCGAATAGGGAAGACCCTTGGGCGACGTGAATTCGGCAATCGTGCTCGCCGTTTCCGAATGGCTGCCGACCGCGATCATCAGCCCGGCGAAAATCAGGGCGATATGGTTGGCGAGGAAGAAGAAAGCCGACCGCTTGGCGTGGCACGCCATCCAGCAGACGATCGATGCGGCGGCAAGGATAGCGGCTTCGAACGCCATGGAACCGCCCAGCCAGACATCCACCTGCTGCCAAAGCACCGTCGACAAGGGGCGCAGTTCAAGCCATAGCCACCATGCGGTGGGGCTGGCTGGATAGATGCCCAGCAACAAGGTCGCCATGCGCTCCCCTGCCAGGACCGCCAGAATGAGAAACGGAAAGGCGAAAAGCAGGAGCGGCTTGCGTTTCATGTTCCCTCGACAATCTGCAAACCAGGATAGACCGCATAGATTGCTCAAGGCTTAACAGCCCTACTTCCGGCCCTCTCCCGATTGCGAGCGTTCCAGGACGGCGAAGAAGATCACGGTGAGCAGAAGCACGATCAGCAGCAGCACGAACGCGGCTGCCGCGCCTTCGTTGAGCGAAAGGCCGAGAAAGGCACGGCGATAGGCAAAGAAGCTCAGCACTTCGGTCGCGTTGCCCGGCCCGCCCTTGGTCAGGACATAGGGCAGATCGTAGGTCCGGAATTCGTTGATCAGCTGGATGATGATGGTGATCGCCGCGACCGGCCGAAGCATCGGAAGCGTGATGTAGAGGAATTGCTGCCAGCCGCGCGCGCCGTCCACTTCAGCCGCCTCATAGGGATCGCGCGGCAAAGCGGCGAGCCCCGCGGCGAGGATCAGCACGACGAAGGACATTTGCTGCCAGATGTCGATCGCCGCCATCGTCCAGAGCGCCATGCCTGGCGTGCCCAGCCAGTCGAGGCGCGGCAGGCCGAACGTTTCCATCAGATGATTGGCGATGCCGAGATTGGGCTGGAGCAGCATGCGCCAGATCAGGGCGACGCTGATCGGCGACATCGCCATGGGAATGGTCAGAACCGCGAAATAGACCGGCTTCATCCGGACCGTCCGGTTGAGCATCAGGGCGATGCCGAGCCCAATCACGAATTCACCGACCACCGTCACCGCCGAATAGCGCACGGTGAGCCAGAGCGCGTTCCAGAACAGCTCATCGCCGATCATCGAAGCGAAATTCTTGAACCCGACAAGCGGCAGGAACTGCGGCTTGATCAAGGTCATCGAGGAGATCGAGAGGATGCAGGCATAAGCCAGGGGAAAGCCCATCACGATCGCCAGCAGCAGCAGGCCGGGCAAGGCGAAGGCCCAGCCGGTCCGCCACTCGCGGCCACGGGCAGCCCATCCTTTTTTGATCGCATTGTGCATCGTGGCCGAGCCTTGGTCGGGGTGGCGTTGCTGATCTCGTCAAGATCCGGGGTCTGGAAGATCCGGCGCGGCTGACACCGCCGCGCCGGGTCTCCTTGCCGAGCCGGACCGCTATTTGTCGAGGAGCCCCTGCAGGCCGTCGGAAGCTGCCTTCAGCGCCGCGTCCGATGTCGCCTGGCCGCCAGCCGCCAGCGAAAGCTGGGTACCGAGCAGATCCTCGTATTGCGCCGAATAGGTGAAGATCGGGAACGACTTGCCGGTCGCCACCACATCCTGGGCGGTCTTGTAGAAGGGATATTTCGCCAGCACCGCCGCATCGGCATAGACATCGCTGCGCACGGGCGCGTGGCCCTCGAGCGCGCGCTTCACCGAAACATCCTTGCTCTGCACCCACTGGATGAAGGTCCAGGCGGCTTCCTGCTCTTCCGGCGACGTGTTCTTGGGAATGCCCCAGCCCCAACCGCCGCTCTCGCCATGGCCGCCCGGCATCACCGACAGGCCGACCTTGCCGGCGACCGTCGGACACTTCACGGCATCGTCCATCTGCGGCAGCATCCACCAATAGGTGACCATGCTGAAGGCGGAACCGCTGCACATCAGGCGCATGGTGTCGTCGAGCGTCGCCGATACGGCACCTTGCTGGGCGCCGTGCTGGATATTGTCGACATAGAGATCGAGCGCCTTCTTGGCCTCTGCCGTGTCGAGGCTCGCCTTGCCGTCGGTATTGAGATAGCTGCCGCCGGCGGAGAACAGGTAGTTGGAGAATTCCATGCTGTTGGGATCGCCGCGCTGGCCCTGCATCGCGGCCCCGGCGACACCGGCATTGGCCTTCATGAATTTGGAAATTGCCACATAATCTTCGAGCGTCGTCGGCAAAGCGAGCTCCTTGCCGGTTGCCGTCTTGTAGGCGGCCTTGAGCTTCTCGTCGCCGACCAGGTCCTTCCGGTAGAGGAGGCCCATCGAGTAGTTGTACATGGGCACCAGGAACAGCTGGTCCTTGGTTCGGCCGAGCAGGTCAAGCGTCGAGGGAATGAAGGGGCTCAGATCGTATTTGGATTTCTCGACGAAGGGTTTCAGGTCGGCCAGCCAGCCGGCCGCCGGAAATTCGCCGGCCCACAGGAAGTCGACCTCGAGCACATTGTAGTAGCTCTGCGGCGCGGTCAGCTGCGACACCAGCTTGTCGTGCATGTCAGGATAGCCGATCTTCTCAAACTCGACCTTGATGCCGGTCTGCTTCTCGAATTCGGGCAACAGCGCTTCAATGATCTTGGTTTCCGGCACGTCCTCCATCAAGGCGTGCAAGGTGATGGGCTCAGCCGCCCTGGCCGGAAGCGATGCGCCGACAACAGCTGCCCCGCTCACGGCCGTCATCAGCATTTTGATCAAGGTCTGCTTGTTCCAAGTCATAACTCTCTACTCCTCTTTCCCTCTGGACGCGGCGGTGATCCCGCCACGATTTCATAACCGGCTAGCGAGCCATGTCGGCTCTCGGAGCGGCCGGCCTATTTCACGCTGCCGAACGTCAAGCCCTGGACGATGAAACGCTGGATGAAGCGGGAAGCCACGACCAGCGGCAGGATGGCAAGGACGACGCCGGCAGAAACCTTGGCGATCTGGACGCCGTTCGAGGTCTGCAACGCCGCAAGCGCAACCGGTATGGTTGCCGTCTTCGGCCCGCTCAAAACCAGGGCAAACAAAAACTCATTCCACGCCAGGATGAAGCCGAGCACGCCGGCGGCCGCGATACCGGGCATCGACACCGGCAGGACAATACGCCAGAAGGCGCCCCAGGCGGTCGCGCCGTCGGTCATCGCCGCCCATTCCAGATCCACTGGAATGCCCTCGAAGAAGCCCATCAGGATCCAGGTCAGGAAAGGCAGGTTGAGCGCGGCATAGACGATGATCAGCCCGGTCAGCGAATTGCTGAGCTCCAGGCTTCGGAACAGCGTGAAAGTCGGCAGCACCAGCGCCACGGGCGGCAGCATTTGCGTCGCCAGAACGGCAAAACGCGCCCAACGACCGCCCGTGCGGAAGCGGGCGAAGGCATAGCCGGTGGTGGCGGCAAAAGGCAATGCGAGCAGAACCGAGCCGAGCGCGACGATCAGGCTGTTGAGGTACGACTGACCGAAACGGCTCGACAGCAGCGCCGAATAATTGTCCGTCGTAAAGGCCGGCATCAGCTCGTTGCTGTAGGACAACTGCTCGGGGACGAAGCTTGTCCGCAGCACCCAGAGCGGTGGCAGCAGCACGATGGCGCAGACGACAATCAGCCCGAAATGCAAGCCGAAGCGGCGACGAAAGGCCGGCCGTTCGTTTCTGTCCATGCTGGTCATCGCGTGGCCCCCATGAGGCTCGGCCGCGCGATGACCAGTTCGGTTTCGGGATCAAAGAGGTGCATCGGCAGCGGGTCGATGTAGAGTTCGACCATCGAGCCGACGGGCGCCGTGAAATAACGGCTGAGGCGGGCGGCGATCTCCAACGGCTTGTCGCCCCCCGCGGGGTGAGCATCATCCCTGCCGGTGGCCTGACCGGCAATCTGGCCGATCAGGACGTTCTCGGCGCCGAGAGCCTCGACGGCCACGACCCGTACGGCAATCTTCTGCCAGTCCGGCTTGTCGGGGCTTTCGTGGAAATCCTCGGCCCGCACGCCCAGAATGACGCGGCGCCCGGCACGCTCGCCATAAGCGTTGCGGTGGCGGGCGGGGACGGCAAGCACGGCACCGCTGTCGGTCAGGACGGAGAGCCCTTCGCCAGGTGCGGCCTGAAGCGTGGCCGGAATGAGGTTCATCGGCGGCGTCGCCAGGAAGCGTGCGACGAAGGTGTTGACCGGGTCGGCATAGACTTCAAGCGGCCGGCCGGCCTGGATCAGGCGACCATCGCGCATGATGCATATGCGATCGCCCATGGTCATCGCCTCGACCTGGTCGTGGGTGACATGGACGATGGTGCGGCCGAGGCGCCGGTGCAGCTTCACGAGTTCGAGCCGCATCTCGGCACGCAGTTGCGCATCGAGATTGGACAGCGGTTCGTCAAGCAGGAAGGCCGCCGGTTCGCGAACGATCGCCCGGCCGAGCGCGACACGCTGCCGCTGGCCACCCGAAAGCGCTGCCGGCTTGCGGCCGAGAAGATTCTGCAGACCGAGCAGGTTAGCGGCGTCTGCAATCTTGGCATCGATGACCGCCGCGTCGGTGCCGCGCATCTTCAGCCCGAAGGCCATATTCTGCCGCACCGACATATGCGGATAGAGCGCGTAGCTCTGGAACACCACGGCGACGTTTCGGTCGCGCGGCGCGACATTGGCGACGCTCTTGCCACCGATGCGAAGATCGCCGGAGGAGATACTCTCCAGACCGGCAATCATCCGCAGCGTCGTCGACTTGCCGCATCCCGACGGACCGAGAAAGATCACGAATTCACCATCGGGAATGGTGAGATCGACCTCATGCACCCCGTAATTGCCATTGCCGTAGAGCTTGGAAACGCGATCGAGCTCGATAGACGCCATAGACTTTCCTCATGAACCCGTCTGACCCGGCTGACGCCGAAGGCCGAAGTCGAGCGAACGGTCATCTTAGAGAACAAAATATAACATTAAAAGCCTAACTTCTGATCATATGTGTTCACTTTTTTGGATAGGCGCGTGCCCGCATCAGTATCCGGCTACAGCCGCCGAAAGCCGTCAGGTCATGTAGACGCCGCCGGTCACGTTGACGCCCTGGCCGGTCATGAAGCGGGCTTGATCCGAGCAGAGGAACACGACGACGTCGGCGACATCCTCCGGCAGCTCGAGCCGGCCGAGCGGCGTCTGCGCAATATAGTCGGCGACCACCCGTTCGGGCGTGACTTGCCGCAGATGCGCCTCCCATTCGACTTCGCGCGACTGCATGCCGGTCTTGACGAACCCCGGACAGACGGCATTGACGCGTATCCCCTTGGGCGCGAGCTCGCGGGCAAAGGCCTGCGTCCAGCCGAGCACGGCGAACTTGGATGCCGAATAATGCGCCAGGAGCGGCGCACCGACCTTCGCGGCAAGCGAGGCGGTGTTGACGATGCAACCCGTGCCTCGCTTGACAAAATGCCGTCCAGCGATCTGATTTGCCAGGAATACACCGCGGGCATTGACCGAAAAGTTGAAGTCCCACTCCTCATCGGTCAGATCGAGCGCGTGCTGCATGGTGGACACGCCGGCATTGGCGATCAGGATGTCGCAGCCGCCAAGCGCTTCCAGTACGGTGGCAAAGGCCGCCTCGACGGAATCGCGGCGGCGGACATCGACCGTGACGGCGGCGGCACCGCCACCAATTTCCTCAGCCGCCTGACGTGCCGCCTTGGGATCCAGATCGCCGATCGCCACGGCGACGCCCTGCCGCGTCAGGGCGGTCGCGATCGCCCGGCCGATCCCCGCGCCACCGCCCGTCACGAAGGCTCGCTTGCCCGCGAGTTCGGCAAGCACGGGAGGCGTGACGGAGACAGCCGGCATGGTCGTATTCTCTCTGCTTGATGGCGGAACGCATTTTGTTGATATCGAGATGCATACCAATAAAATCGAACACTGCAAACATATTTTTGTTTGAAAATGTTTGATCATGCGATAGTGTGAAGATCAGCAGACCGCTTCGTCGGCGGCTTACCCACCGGATACATCGATGGCAGACGACACCACCCTTCCTGAGACATCGCCGCATGGCGCACCACGCGACGCCGATCGTCAGCGCCTTCTCGCGCACGACCGGCAGGCACGCATCCTGGCTTTGCTGCGCCGGACGGGGTCGCTCACCGTCGCCGCGGCAGCGGCCGAACTTGCCGTTTCCGACATGACGATCCGCCGCGATCTCGTCGAACTGGAACGCGAGGGTAGGCTGGTCCGAATCCATGGCGGCGCGATCGAGGCCGACAACCCGCCGCTGGTCGCCATGGACAGCGAAGAGCCGAGTTTCGATTCGCGCTTGCGCCAGCGCCGCGACCCGAAGGCCGCGATTGCCACGGCCGCGGCCGCGCTGGTTTCGGGATACCGCACGATCGCTTTGGATGTCGGCACCACCACCTATCTGATGGCCGAGCACCTCAGGGACCTTCCGCACGCCAAGGTGTTCACCAACAGCCTCAGGATCGCGGCGGCGCTGAATGGCGGTGTGCCCGAAGTCTATGTTGCCGGCGGCCGCGTACGGGCCGACGAGATGTCGACCGGCGGGCCTGCGGCCATCGCCCAGTTCGAGGCGCTGTGGTTCGATGTCGCCGTGATCGGCGTCTCCGGTATCACAGCGGACGGCCTCTTCGATTATTCCTTCGATGATACCGATATGAAGCGCGCCTATCTGAGGCGGTCAGGCACCAAGATCGTCCTGTGCGATTCCGCCAAATTCCTGCGCATGTCGCTGGTGCGGATAGCGCCACTGTCGGACATCGACATCCTCATCACCGATGCCGAGCCGCCGGCCAAGATCGTCGCGGCGCTCGCCGCGGCCAAGGTCGACCTGCGCATCGCGCCGCCACTGACGCGCGACTGAGGCGCGCCATTTTCACTTTATCCCCAAGGAGAAGACTCGATGGTATTTGAATTTTTCGGCGACAAGAAGAAGGCTGTCATCTCGATGGCACATATCGGTGCCCTGCCGGGAACGCCCCTCTATGATGCCGATGGCGGCCTCGACAAGCTGATCGATGGCGTACTCTCCGACATCCGCAAGCTGCAGAACGGCGGCGTCGATGCCATCATGTTCGGCAACGAGAACGACCGCCCCTATGTCTTCAAGGCGCCGCCCGAGGGCATTGCCGCCATGACTGCCATCGTCCAGGCGGTGAAGCCCGAGCTGAAAGTGCCGTTTGGCGTCAACTATCTCTGGGATCCGACTGCCAGCGTCGCGATCGGAGCCGCCACCGGAGCCCGTTTCGTGCGCGAGATCTTCACCGGCCTGTTCGCTTCCGATATGGGCTTGTGGGAGCCCGATTGCGCCGCCGCCTCGCGCCTGCGGCACAACCTTGGTCGCGACGACATGAAGCTTCTCTTCAACATCAATGCCGAGTTCGCACACTCGCTCGACCAGCGCCCGATTGAATTGCGTGCCAAGAGCGCGGTGTTCTCGTCGATGGCAGACGCGATCCTCGTCTCCGGTCCGATCACCGGCCAGCCGGCCGACCAGTCCCACCTGCGCAGCGTCTGCGAGACGATCAAGGACGTGCCGGTCTTCGCCAACACCGGCGTGAACATCGACAATGTCCGCGACGTCCTTTCGCTGGCGAGCGGCGTCGTGATCGGGACCCATTTCAAGATGGGTGGCAATACCTGGAACGCCGTCGACGGCGATCGGGTCAAGCGCTTCATGGATGTTGTCGCCACTTTGCGCTGAGGACGGCTTCCACGGCGATGCCGGCCATCGCGCCGGCTCGCGGTGATCATATCGATCGTTGCAGGCCGGCGTCCGGAATGATCGACTGGTATCGAGCAGTGCGACACAACGAGGCAGACAGGTTTCGCCCGCCTGCCCTTCCCAGCATTTCAATGGATTCGACATGGCGTTCGTTCTCGGTCTCGATATCGGCACCACCTCGACGATCGGCATCCTGATCCGGCTTCCCGATCAGGTGCTGGGCCTCGCCTCGCGCCCCGTCACGCTGCATTCCGAGCATGCGGGCTGGGCCGAGGAAGATCCCGCGCAATGGTGGACCAATGTCCGCGACATCGTGCAGGAGTTGCTCAGGACCAGCGGCATCAAGGCCGAGGAAATCGTGGCGGTCGGCACCACCGGCATGCTGCCGGCGGTCGTTCTTCTGAACGAGAAGGGCGAAGTGCTGCGGCCGAGCATCCAGCAGAGCGACGGCCGCTGTGGCGCCGAAGTGGCCGAACTGCGGACCGAATGCGATGAGACGGCTTTCATCGCCAAGGCCGGCAACGGCATCAACCAACAGCTCGTCACCGCAAAGCTGCGCTGGATTGAGCGTCACGAGCCGGAGGTGTTCAGCCGCATCGCCACCGTTTTCGGCTCCTACGATTATATCAACTGGCGCCTCACCGGCGAACGTGCGGTCGAGCAGAACTGGGCGCTGGAGGCCGGCTTCGTCGATGTTTCGACGCACCGGATCGACGATGATCTGGTGGCGCTCGCGCACATACCGCGCTCGGCCGTGCCACGAAAGATCGCCTCGCATGAGATCCTCGGCTCCGTCTCGGCGAAGGCCGCCGATGAGACAGGCCTGATGGCGGGGACACCGGTCGTCGGCGGTGCAGCCGACATGATCGCCTCCGCGCTTGGCGCCGGCGTCGCCAAGCCGGGCGATGTCCTCCTGAAATTCGGCGGCTCGGTCGATATCCTGATCGCTACCGATCAGATCAAGCCCGATCCGCGCATGTATCTCGATTATCACCTGGTGCCGGTCCTGTTCATGCCCAATGGCTGCATGTCGACAGGCGGCTCGGCCCTCAACTGGTTCGTACGCAATTTCGCCGGCGGCGAGATGGCCGCGGCACAGGCCGAGGGTATTTCCGTACACCAGCTGCTCGATGCACTGGCGGCAGAGCGTCCCGCCGGTGCCGACGGCCTCATCATCCTGCCCTATTTCCTTGGCGAGAAGACGCCGATCCATGATCCAGCGGCCCGCGGCGTGATCGACGGCCTGACGCTTTCGCACGATATCGGCCATGTCTGGCGCGCTTTGCTCGAGGCCTATGCCTTTGCCATCGCGCATCATGTCGAGGTGCTCAACGACATGGGCCATCGGACCGAGCGCTATCTCGCCTCCGACGGCGGCTCAAGCAGCAAGGTCTGGATGCAGATTGTCGCGGATGTCTTGCAAAAGCCGGTCCAACGCCTGACCGGGCACCCCGGCTCCTGCATCGGCGCTGCCTGGACGGCGGCGATCGGCACCGGCCTGACCGACGACTGGTCGGGCGTTTCCGGTTTCGTCAGCTTCGCCGACCGGCTCCATCCCGATCCGCGAAAGGCCGACATCTACCGCGACGGTTACCGCCGCTATCGCGATCTCTATACACGCCTATCGGCTCCTGGCGCGACCAAAGCGGGATCGCCATCGTGATGTATCGCGCCGTCGCCTGGGACATCGACGGAACGCTGATCGACAGCGAGCCGTTGCATCATCAATCTCTCCTCGCCGGCTGCCGCAACTGGAACGTCGATCTTGACGACCTGCCCGACCAGGCCTTTCGCGGCATCCATATGGGCGACGTCTGGACAATGCTGCGTCCGCGCCTCCCAGTCGGGCTTGACCAGGCGGAGTGGCTCGCCGCCATCAATGCCCACTACGTCGCCAACCGGGCGGACGCCATCCCGATCCCCGAGGCGGTCGAGACGATCCGGACCCTGGCTGACCGCGGCGTCCCGCAGGTCTGCGTGTCAAATTCCGACCGGCAAGTCGTCAATGCCAATCTCGATGCGCTCGGCGTGCTCGACCATATGAGGCTCACAATCAGCCTCGACGACGTTCCGGTCGGCAAACCCGACCCAACGCCCTATCGCGAGGCCTGCCGGCAGCTCGCCATAGCTCCGGGATCCGTCGTGGCTGTGGAAGACAGCCGCACCGGCACCAAGGCCGCACGGGCCGCCGGTCTGTTCGTGGTTGGCTATCTCCCCAGCGGCGGCCCGCTCAGCGACATCGATCTCAGTGCCAACCGTCTGTCGTCGATCCTGGACCTGTTTCCCGGCTGAGGGTTTTCGCGTCGCCGCGTCCGGGTGCGCGCTTGGGCAAGCCGGAGGATCGGGCGTCCGCCGGCTGGTCCCAAGCGAATGCCTTGGCAGGAACTGACGAACGTTGGACCGGGTTCCGCTCGTTCCGCATTCGCCTTGCGTCTCGCCGAGCGAGCGGTCCATGCCGCTCGGTCTGCGCAAGTGACGGGATATTTGTTGTTAAAAGCTGCATATCCCGTTTCTCGCGTGGGTCCAGAGAAAATTTTCTCGCATCTCCATGACGCCTCTCAACTATTTGTTTTCCAGCATTTTTTTAATCCGGCATGATTGGCTCGCGCCGACCAATGCCAGAATTCCTCTTGCGCCGAAGCTGAATTTTAGGCATTCAGGATCAAGTTTGTATCTTTAGCATGCAAACCTAATTATCGGAGGATCTGAATGCGGCGTCTTGGTATCCATTCATTTGTCTGGACAAACGGCCTGACCCAGGAGGGCCTGGAAACGGCGCTCGCCAAGTCGGCGGATCATGGTTACCGGCTGATCGAGTTCGCTTATCTGCGGCCCGAGAAATTCGACCTCGACCGCCTGGCGAAGCAAGCCAAGGAACTGGACATCGAGATCGTGGTCACGATGGGCCTGTCGGCGGATGCGGACGTCTCGAGCGAGGACAAGGCCGTGGTCACCAAGGGAAAGGCGCTCTTGTCCGACGCGGTCAAGGCGGTCCGCGACATCGGCGGCATCCGATTGGGCGGCATTCTCTATTCGATGCACGGCAAGTATGACGGGCTGCCCACGCGAACCGGCTGGATGAACAGCGCCGACGCCATCGCCGCGACAGCCGAGGTGGCCAAGGATAGCGGCGTGCAGATCGTTCTGGAAGTGGTGAACCGCTTCGAGTCCAACCTCTTGAACACGACCGCGCAAGGCCTGAAGTTCATCAAGGACACCGGCCGCGACGACGTCTTCCTGCATCTCGACACGTTCCACATGAACATCGAAGAGGCGAGCCAGGCCGAAGCGATCCGTCTGGCTGGGGACAAGCTCGGTTATTTCCACTTCAACGAGAACTACCGCGGCTATCTCGGCACCGGTACGATCGATTTCGCGAGCATCTTTTCCGCGCTGGTGGACATTGGCTTCCACAATCGCGACGTCACCTTCGAGAGCTTCTCCAGCGCCATCGTCGATGAAGCCCTGTCGCGTGTGTGCGGCATCTGGCGCGACACCTGGACCGACAACAATCCGCTCGCCGCGCATGCCAGGGCTTTCATCGAAAGCCGTTGGGAAGAAGCCGTGCGCCGGGCCGAGATCAACAAGGCTGCCTGAAGACGAAAGGGCTGCGGGCCGACAAGCGCCCGCGCCATCTCATCCCGAGGAGGACGGGAAGATGACGCAGAACGAAGCTATCACCAACGAGAACGGCGCCACCGCGCCGCTTCTCCTCAGCGCCGAAAATGTCGCGAAGAGCTTTGCAGGCGTTCCCGCCCTGGTCGACGGGCGGATTCGGTTGCGCGCCGGGACGGTCAATGCCTTGTGCGGTGGCAACGGTGCCGGCAAGTCGACCTTCCTCGGCGTGTTGATGGGGATGCTGCGGCGCGACGCCGGATCCGTCACGGTGAAAGGCCGGGAGGTGAATTTCTCCTCCCCCGCCGAGGCGCTCGAGGCGGGTATCGCCATCATCACCCAGGAGCTTAGCCCCTTCCTGGACATGACCGTCGCCGAGAACCTCTATCTCGGCCGCGAACAGCGGCGCGGCCGCTTCTTCGTCGACGACAAGTGCATGCTAAGCGACGCGGAGGCGATCCTGGCGCGGTTGAAATTCAACATCCCCGCTGGTGCGCGGCTGCGCGATCTTTCGATTGCGCAGGCCCAACTCGTCGAGATCACCAAGGCAATCAGCCGCCGCAGCGACATCCTGATCATGGACGAGCCTACCTCGGCCATTGGCGAGCGCGAGGCGCAGATGCTGTTCGACGCGATCCGCACTCTGACCGCGGAGGGCGTAGGCATCATTTATGTCTCGCACCGCCTGACCGAGATCTTCGAGATCGCCGACGATTATACGGTCTTCCGCGACGGCCGTTTCGTAGGCGGCGGATCGATTTCCGAAATCGACCGCAAGGGCCTGATCCGGTCGATCGTCGGCCGCGACCTGTTGGACCATCATCGCGAACCGAAGGATACCGGCCCGCAGAAACCCTTGCTCGAAGCCCGCGGCTTTGCATCGAAGGGAAAGTTCGCCGACATCGACATGACCGTTCATGCGGGAGAGATCGTCGGCATATACGGGCTTCTCGGCTCCGGTCGCAGCGAGTTCGTGAATGCGCTCTACGGAAACGAGCCGCGGGATTCCGGCCAGGTGCTGATCGAGGGCAAGCCTATCGATCTCAAGACGCCCGCCGATTCCATCGGCGCCGGCATTTCGCTGGTCACGGAGGACCGCAAGCGGACGGGCCTGTCGCTGACCGCGTCGGTCGCCCACAACATCACCGTGGCCAACCTGCCGCATTATGCGCGCAAGGGCTTCATGAACGGATCGGCGGAAGCCAGGAGCGTGGTCGAGCACATCAAGCGCTTCTCCATCAAGACGGCGTCGCCGGACCTGCCCGTCCAATCCCTGAGCGGCGGCAACCAGCAGAAGGTTGTCCTTGCGCGCTGTGTCGACACCAACCCCAGGATCCTGATCTGCGACGAGCCGACACGCGGCGTCGACGAAGGCGCCAAGCGCGAGATCTATGCCTTCCTCGGCAATTTCGTGAAGGCGGGAAACGCCGTGCTGATGATCTCGTCCGAGGTGCCCGAAATCCTCGCCAATGCGGATCGCATCGTCGTTTTTCGCCGGGGCCGCATCGCAGGCGAGGTCGCCGGACCCGAGGCCACCCAGGAAACCCTCGTTCATCTGGCTTCCTAGCCAGACGATCCATTTCGTGGAGAAGAATCCAATGGTATCCGCCAGTCAAAGCATGAGCGGCATGAGCCTGGGAAAGTTCATCGCCCGTTATGGCATCGTCATCTCGTTTATCCTGCTGTTCGTCGTGTTGTCGCTGGCGTCGCCGAACTTCCTGTCCACCAACAATCTGCTGAACGTTCTGCGGCAGGTCTCCATGAACGGTGTGCTGGCTGTCGGCATGACCTTCGTGATCCTGACGGCCGGCATCGATCTCTCCATCGGTTCGCTCCTGGCGCTGGCCGGCGCCGTGGCGGCCAGCCTGGTCACCGGCGCGGATGCGTTCAATCCGCTCCTAGCAGTCGCGGCCGGCGTCGCCGTGGGCGCGCTTTGCGGCGCCGTCAATGGCGGGCTGATCGCCTACTTCAAGGTGCCGGCCTTCGTCGCCACGCTCGGAATGCTGAGCGTGGCGCGCGGCGCGACGCTGCTTTACAGCGGCGGCCGCCCGATTCCCAATCTCAGCCTCGAATTCCGCTGGCTCGGACAGGGTCTCGTGCTCGGCATACCGGTACCGGTGATCATTTTCGCCATCGTCTTCGCTGTCGCGGCGATCGTCCTGCGCTATTCCATTTACGGAAGACGGGTCTATGCGGTGGGCGGAAACCCGCGCAGTGCAAAGACGAGCGGCATCAACACCACCGGCATCATCTTTTCGGTTTACGTCATCATGGGCGCGCTGGCCGGTCTCGCGGGTGTCATGCTGACGGCCCGCACCACGTCCGCCCTGCCACAGGCGGGCATCGGCTACGAACTCGATGCCATCGCGGCGGTGGTCATCGGCGGAACAAGCCTCACCGGAGGTATCGGCCGCATCGGCTATACGCTGGTGGGCGTGCTGATCATCGGCATGATCAGCAACGGTCTCGATCTGATGGGGGTGTCCTCATACTACCAGCAGATCATCAAGGGTTCGATCATCGTCCTAGCGGTGCTGATCGACCGCTCTCGAGCCGGGAGAGAGTAACAGGCGCAAGCGGCGCGGCCGCACGCAACATGGAGGAAATGCACATGAAAACGACAAGACGCTTCCTGATGGGAGCAGCGGCCGGCCTTGCCCTTG
The DNA here is from genome assembly GCF_000513875.1 of Mesorhizobium sp. WSM1293. NCBI lineage: Bacteria > Pseudomonadati > Pseudomonadota > Alphaproteobacteria > Hyphomicrobiales > Phyllobacteriaceae > Mesorhizobium > Mesorhizobium sp. WSM1293. The sequence goes on from NZ_AZUV01000012.1 coordinate 85,753, forward strand.
CAGGCATGGTGTTCGGGGGGAGTTCGGCCGACGCCAAGACGTTGAAGATCGCGGCGATCGTCCAGAGCCTCAACACCGAGTACAATGTTCTGTGGGCCGATGCCGCCAAGGCGCACCCCGCGCTTGCGGACGGTACCGCCACGCTGACAGTTCTCGACGGTCGCCAGGACGTGCTGACGCAGTCGAACCTGTTCGACACAGCCATCACCGAGAAATACGACGCGATCATCTTCATCCCGGTCGACATCGACGCCGGCAATGAACCGATCGAGCGCGCGAAGGCAGCCGGCATCCCGGTGTTCGGCTCCAACACGATGGTTTCCAACACCGCACTCTACGACGCCTACATCAATTCCAACGATGTCGAGGCCGGCGAAATGCTGGCCAAGGCGGTGATCGACAAGGCCGGCCCACAGGCCAAGGTCGTGATCCTGGAAGGGATGCTGGGCCAGTCGGCCCAGGTACAGCGGCTTGAAGGGATCCAGAAGGTGCTGAAGGAAAATCCCGGAGTGACCATCCTGGAGCAGAACACCGCCAACTGGTCACGCGCCGAGGCCATCACGCTGATGGAGAATTTCCTGACCTCGCATGGCGATGCGATCCAGGGCGTCCTGGCCGAAAACGACGAGATGGCCGTCGGCGCCATCGAGGGCATCCGCAACCACGGCCTGGATCCCAAGGCGGTTCCGGTCGCCGGCGTGGACGGCATCAAGGACGCGCTTGAAGCCGTCAAGCGTGGCGAACAGTCGATGTCCATCCTCCAGGATGCCAACGGACAGGCGCAAGGGGCGATCGACCTCGCGCTGCACAAGATCGTCGGCGACAGCTACAAGCCGCGCGCGGCTGTCTGGGACGTAAACGGCGGCAAGCTCGCCTGGAACAACGGCAAGGACCAGCATTACTACGTGCCGTGGCTGGCGGTGACCTCCGAGAATGTCGACAAGGTGCTTGTCGGCAATTGACGCTCCAACAGGAGGATGCCGCTCGCTCGCGGCATTCTCCTTCGCGTCCGGCGCAGCGGGAATTGCTTGCTTCCGACATCAGGCGGTTCATTCTTTTGAGGACTTTGCGTTGCCGGAGGAAAAACAAGCTCGGGTGAAGTATAGGCTGGGAACGAACATGCGGAGTCCGCCATGAACCATGTAACCTTCGCCAGCAGCTCGCCTCGCAGGATCCGCCAGAGCAATTCGGTAGCGACGCTGAACGCGCTCCACCGCTTCGGCCCTTTGAGCCGGGCCGATCTCGCCAGGCATATGGGGGTCAACCGCTCGTCCGCCGGCAATATCGTCCTGGAGTTGGTCGAGGCCGGACTCGTTCGCGAAGTAGCGGAGAACGATGTCGCGAATCCGGCGGGCCAGCCCAGGGCCGGAAGACCGGGTATCCTCGTGGAAATCGTGCCTGAAGCCGTTTTCTTTGCCGGGATAGAGATCGGTGTCGAACATATGACATGCGTCGAGATCGATCTCGCGGGCAAGATCGTTCGCAGCGCCATGACGCGCTTCGAAGGACATGACAGCGATCCGAAGGCCGCGGTCCACATGGCGATCGAACAGGTGTTTCTCGAGATGCGGAAGGATAGCCTGGCGCGATGTCAGGGCATCGGCATTGCGGTGCCCGGACAAATGAACCAGGATGGTTTCATCCACGTCGCACCGATCCTGGGGTGGCGCAATGTCGATCTCACAGGCCTTGCCCGCAGCCTTCTTCCGGCCGAGATCCCGGTATCCGCGGAAAATGACGGCAACGCATTCGGCATCGGCATCACATACAGCCAGCCGGAAGCGGCGAGCGGCGTAACCTTCTTCATGGTCATCGAGAACGGTGTCGGTGGCGGAATTGTGATCGACGGCAAGTTGTTCCGCGGCGGCAATGGCCTGGCCGGAGAAGTCGGCCACCTCAAGACACGGAACCCGACATACCGGAATCTGGAGCAGGCCTTCGGGCGCGACCGCATCCTGTCATCCTATCGCCAGTACAGGCCGGACGCCGACTTGGACTTGTTCCTGCGTGACGTCCGCGATCGTGTTCCTCAAGCGGTGCAGCTCGCCGAAGAATGGGCTGTCTTGTTCGCATTTGCAGTCGTGCAGATCTCGCGGCTGATCGACCCGAACCGCATCGTGCTGGGCGGGTCCGTCGCGGAATTGTATCCATTGGTCGCCGCACGGGTCGACGTGCATATCCGCGAGCTCCAGGCCGAGACCTTTCCTGTCCCCGAGATCGTTTTCAACGAGAGCGCCATCTATGGAGCTGCCTTCGGAGCCGCTTGCATGATGCATCAACGCTTCATGTCGCTCGACAACCAGATGCTCAACAAGGACGCGGTTTCCGGTCCAGACGCCTCGGCGTCGTGAAACCGCAAACGACACCACACCCAGGATTTGACGCTTGATGAACGACCTCCCCCAAACGCTTGCACCGGACTCGCTCGGGCCAACCGTGACGATTGGAGAAATCCTGGTAGAGATCGTCGCGAGGCAGACAGGCACCGGTTTCCGGGAACCGATCGACCTCATTGGCCCCTTTCCGAGCGGCGCGCCCGCCATCTTCATCGATCAATGCGCGCGTATGGGCGGAGCGGCCGCGATGGTGGGCGTGGTGGGCGACGACGATTTCGGCGCAGTCAACATGGAGCGCCTGAAGCGAGACGGCGTAGACACTTCCGCCATCGCTGTTTCCGCGGATTATCCGACGGGCAGCGCCTTTGTCCGCTACCGCACGGACGGAAGCCGCGATTTCGTCTACAACATCGCCAAATCCGCCGCCGCTCGACTGGAATGGACCCCGCAGGTCGAGGCGCTGATCGCGCGTTGCGGGCATATCCACGTCATGGGAACGGTGTTCACAAGCCCCGCGGCCTGGGCGATCACCGAACGCGCGATCCCGCTGATCAAGGCACGCGGCGGCACCATGTCGCTCGATCCGAACCTGCGCAAGGAATTGCTGGCGCACGGCCAGACCGAGGAGAAATTCGCGAGCCTGGTGGACAAAGCGGACCTGCTGCTGCCGTCGGGCAATGAATTGTTCCTGGCCGCCGGCATGGATGGCGAGGAACGCGCAATCGAGGCGCTGTTCAAACGAGGGGTCAAGGAGATCGCCGTGAAGCGCGGCGAACGTGGCGCGTCAGCCCGTCAAAGCACGGGCGCCAGTGCCGATTGTCCCGGCCTCATCGTCGAGGAAACGGACCCCACCGGCGCCGGCGACTGTTTCGGCGGAGCCTATGTCGCATGCCGGCGGTTGGGGATGCCGCTGCGGACTTCGCTCGAATTCGCCAATGCGGCAGGGGCGCGCAACGTCACACGCCTCGGCCCCATGGAGGGAGCCGGCACGCGGGCCGAACTGGAAGATTTCATGGCAAGAACGGCGAGAAGAAGCTGATGCGTGTGGCGATCGAAGATGTGCCGGGCCTGCACAGGGAAGGAAAGAAAATCGGGGTGACCTCGGTGTGCTCGGCGCACCCCCTGGTGCTGAAAGCCGCACTGCGGCACGGCCGGGACACGGGCACCACCGTCCTGATCGAAGCGACGTGCAACCAGGTCAATCATCTGGGCGGCTATACGGGCATGACGCCGTCCGATTTCGCGGCGATGGTGAAAGCGCTCGCGGCAGTCGAGCAGTGCCCGACAGAGCTGATCGTGCTTGGCGGGGATCATCTCGGTCCCAATCCCTGGAAAGACCGGCCCGCCGAGGAGGCGATGGCGCAGGCCGGGACAATGGTCGATGCTTATGTCCGCGCCGGCTTCCGCAAGATCCATCTCGATGCATCGATGGGCTGCGCGGGTGATGAACCGGCGACGCTAGACGACCATACGGTGGCCGAGCGCGCAGCCAGAATGGCGGGCGTCGCGGAACAGGCGGCCGCGCAGAGCGGCGGGGCAAGCCCGGTCTACATCATCGGGACGGAGGTGCCGCCTCCCGGTGGCGCCGATCACGCTTTGGATGCGATCACCCCGACCAGTCCGGAGGCGGCTCGCCAGACACATGCCATTCACGCCAAAGCATTCCAGGCCGCCGGGCTTGAAAGCGCGTTTTCCCGCGTCATCGGGCTTGTCGTGCAGCCGGGCGTGGAGTTCGGCAACCAGAATGTGATTTTTTACGATCGGACCAAGGCCAGCGATCTGGCGGCAACTCTGAACACATTGCCGTCGCTCATTTTCGAAGCGCATTCGACGGACTACCAGGGTGAGAGGCCGCTGCGTGAACTCGTCGAGGACGGCTTCGCTATCCTCAAGGTCGGCCCCGAGCTGACCTTCAAACTGCGCGAGGCGCTTTACGCGCTCGATCTGATCGCTTCCGATCTGGTGCCTTTCTATGGCCAGCGGCCGCTTTACCACGCCATGGAAGAGCTGATGCAAGCCGCGCCCAAGAACTGGGCAAGCCACTATCATGGCAGCGACGCCGACAAGCGGACGCTGCGCCACTACTCCTATTCCGATCGCATCCGATATTATTGGGCGACCCCGCAAGCCCGTGCCGCCTGCGACCGGCTCTTCGACGCGTTGAAGGGCCGCAAGGTGCCGGTGACGCTGTTTCTCCAGCACCTGCCTTCGGCGCTCGCTTGGGCCGACCGAGCCTGCGACGTCGAAGAGATCGCGATCGATCACGTCCAGCGAAGCATCGAGATCTACGCCCGGGCATGCGGCACCTGAGCCCTCGTCCGGTTCTTCAAGGCCAGAGCGGATGGGCTGGCGGGCCGCAGAAATACTTACAGCGATGGTCCCAATCGGATCGGGCTGCCGTCGCTGAAACGGGATTGACGGAACCTGTGGAGATTGTGCCCGGTCTCGTTGCCCTGGATCAAATCGGACAGGATGCGGCCCATTCCGGGTCCTATGCCGAAGCCGTGGCCGCTCATCCCGGTCGCGACAACGAGGCCTGGGAACGCAGCGGCGCGATCGACGATGGGCACGACATCAGGCATCGCATCGATCATGCCCGCCCAGCTCGCCTTGAGCGGTACGGTCGTGAACTGAGGGAAAAGCTCCCTGAACCCGCCGTCGATGGCGCGGAGCGCCGACGTCTCGGGAGCCGGATTGAGGACGCGCATCCGTTCGAAAGGGCTTTCTTCATCCGCGTTCCATCTGCGCGGGGTCGACCAGCCGTCCGGGTAGCCTCGCGGCGCGGCCGGCAGGTAGCGTGTGCCGAACGGATTGGCCATCAGGGCGCTGACATATTTGCCTGCATGGCGAAATGCGTCCGGCCCTATGTAGAGTTGGCTGCTGCCTCCCGATGCGAGCGTGTACCCGCCATCCTGCCTGCGCCGGAAAGCGATGCGTTCGTCCGCGGCGGCACCGGCGTGGATTTCCGCCATCGGCGCTGTCGCAGCGACGGTCGCCCTGACGCTGAGCTGCGGAATCGAGATGCCGTGGGCGCGCAGAAACAGCGACGTCCAGGCGCCGCTGGCGACGAGGACGCTCGAGGCCGCGATGAGCCCCTTCTCGGTCCAGACGCCACTGATGCGTCCCGCGGAGATGTCGAGCATACGTGCCGCGCAATTCTCGATGATCGTCGCGCCTTCGCGGGCCGCCAGGCGAGCAAGCGCGGGCACGGCGACCCAAGGTTCTGCCCGCATGTCCGATGGAGTGATCATTGCGCCTTTGAACAGTCGCGACATGGCCGGGATCAGGCTTGCCAGCTCACCCTGGTCGAGGAGACGCGTGTCGACGCCATGAGCCTGGGCGATCTTCAGGAATTTCGCGAAACCGGCCATCTCCTTGTCTGTTCGCGCAAGATAGGTAACGCCCGTCTGCTTCAGTCCGATGTCCTCGCCACATTCCTGCGCCAGTTGCCGCCAGAGGCGCTGCGCTTCGATGACGATCGGCAGTTCGTCGGCATCGCGGCCCTGCTGCCGGATCCAGCCCCAGTTGCGCGAGGATTGCTCGGCGGCGATGCGTCCCTTTTCCAGCAGCGTCACCGAGACGTTCCGCCGCGCCAGGAACAGTGCCGTGGTCACGCCAATGACCCCGCCGCCGATGATCACGACGTCCGAGGTCCTCGGCAGGGGCTGCTGGAACTGGATCGGGGTGGCTTCGGTGAAGGGGAAGATTGTCAAAGAGCACTATCCTTTGGTATTCCGCAGCGGCGTCCGGTCTACGCACTTGATATCAGGGCAGCGATATCTGGCCGCCGTGAGATGTCGATACCACGCGAGGAGATTGATCGTCAGCTGCTGCTTGCCGGGAACGACGAGGCCAGATCGCGGCGCCGGCAAATCCACGCTTCTGAAATCAATTTCCGGGCCATGGCGCCGACCGGGGGCACGCTTGCCTTCAACAGCGAGTCGATCGCCGGCCAGGCGCCGGAAAAGCTATGCCGGAAGGGCCTGGCACCGGTGCCGGAAGGCCGCAGTATCTTCCGGACACTGACGGTGCGGGAAAACCTGCTGCTCGGCGGCATGATCCGCAAGGACAAGGCCGAAGCGGCCGCCGATCTGGGAACGGGTTCTGGAAATCTTTCCGATCCTCAGGACCCGCTACCGCGGCGTTGCCGGCCACCTTTCCGGCGGCGAGCAGCAGCAGCTTGCCATCGGCCGCGCCATCTTGCAGCGCCCGTCGCTGATGATGATCGATGAACCGTCGCTTGGCCTTGCGCCGCTGGTGATCGACCAGGTCTACGAAAGCCTCCGCCAGCTTAACGCCAGCGGGCTGACCCTGCTCGTCGTCGAACGGTCCACCGCTCGCATTCTCGACCTCGCTTCCCGCGTCTACGTGCCGCGCAACGGCCATAACGCGCTGGAGGGTTCGGCAAGCGAGCTTGCCGACGGGCATGCGCTGGAAGAGGCCTATTTCGGCTATGGCGATCGTCAGACGGCGCACGCATAATCGGGCAGGCAAGGGCTACAACAATGATTTTCGACTACTGCGTCATCGGCGGCGGCATCGTCGGCCTGGCGACGGCCATGCGGCTGCTGGAAACATATCCCGGCTGCAGCCTGATCCTGTTGGAAAAAGAGGAGGCTCTCGGCAAGCACCAGACCGGCCACAACAGTGGTGTCATCCATGCCGGCATCTACTATCCGCCAGGCAGCCTGAAGGCCGAGCTCTGCCGCAAGGGCGCGGATGCCACCAAGGCCTTCTGCCAGGAGAACGGCATCCGCTTCGATGTCTGCGGCAAACTGCTCGTCGCCACCTCCGCACTCGAAGTGCAGCGCATGGAGGCGCTCCACGAACGCTCGAAGCAGAACACGATCGAAGTCCGGCGCGTCAGCGAGGGTGAATTGAAGGAGCGGGAACCGAACATCCGCGGTCTCGGCGCGCTTTTCGTGGCCTCGACCGGCATCGTCAGCTATGCCGATGTCTGCCAAGCCATGGGGCGGCGCATCAGGGCGCTTGGCGGCGAGATCCGCCTGTCGACGCGCGTCACCGGCATTCGCGAAGTCATCGATTCCGTCGATATCGCGTCGGCCGGCGAAAACTGGCAGGCGAAAAAACTGGTGGTCTGCGGCGGTCTCCAATCAGACCGGCTGGCCGTGCTCGCCGGGCTTTCGATCGAGCATCGCATCGTTCCCTTCCGCGGCGAATACTATCGCCTTCCCGCATCGAAGAACGACATTGTCCGCCATCTGATCTATCCCGTCCCGGATCCAGCCCTGCCCTTCCTTGGCGTGCACCTGACGCGGATGATCGACGGCAGCGTCACGGTCGGGCCGAATGCCGTTATCGGTTTTGCCCGCGAAGGCTATCCACGGCTTTCGTTCAATGTTTCGGACATGGCCGACTACGCGCTGTTTCCCGGCTTCTGGAAAACCGTGTTCGCCAACCGCGGATCTGCGGTAACGGAACTCCGCAACTCGCTCTGGAAGCCAGGCTATCTGGAGGAGTGCCGGAAATACTGTCCGAGCCTCGAGCTCGCCGACCTGCTCCCGCACGAAGCAGGCATCCGCGCGCAAGCCGTGCGCAAGGACGGTGCCCTCATCCATGATTTCCTGTTCGCACAAACGGACCGCATGCTGCACGTCTGCAACGCGCCTTCCCCCGCCGCCACCTCGGCGATCCCGATTGCAGAGATGATTCGAGATCGCCTCATACAGGGCTGCTGAAAATGAGGCGGTACGCACTGGAGCCCAACTGAACGCTGGAGTATCTGTCTTGGCCAAGAAGGGAATTAGGGCACCGGCCGCGGCCAACGCAGCTTTTGCGTCGGAACCAGATCGGCGTACCACCAGGCCAGCAATCCCGCTCCCGGCGAAAGGGTAGCAACTTGGCCTGCGGTTTCCGCAAGCAAAGGTTCCGTGTGGACGACGGCTTTTTTGGCTGCGCAAAGATCTCAGGCGAAACGACGGCTGACGTCATTGGCAGGGTTCGCTCCCGGCTGACCGCCATTTTGTTGACCGTCATAGCTGGACGGCCTCCCTATGGCACCAGAATGGTACACGTCCATAGGACGCACCGACACCCAAGCCAGCCTAGCTAACCAGAAGCCTTTAAGTCTTTGAAATTATGTCGCTATTTATGGTACCGTTGGCTGGGATCGAACCAGCGACCTCCGGATCCACAATCCGGCGCTCTAACCATCTGAGCTACAACGGCACGTTGCCTGAGCGGATCGAAACAGAAACTCATCCGCCGCTCTGTCGTTCGGCGATGCGTCCTTACGGGCTTATGGATTCTAATTCAAGGCTTTTGGAAAGCAAAGGTCACTTCCCCACATCGGCGCGGCATTCGCCCGGCAAGAAGGCGCAGGACTAGGCGACGGACAAAGAAAAAGGCCGGCGGGAGGAGGTGCCGGCCTTTTCCTGTTACGAGCCAGCGGGAGGAGGTGCTGGCTGGTCACCCCGGGGAGCAGAGGGAGGAGGTTCCACTCACCGGGTATTCCTTGATGGCTGCCATCATACACCTGATCGTTTTTAAGAAAATGCGACCTTTTGTTGCATCTTCAGATCATGCGCAAATGTTAGGCAACCTTGATTTCCTTCATCGCCTTCTCGAAGGCGGTCTTGATCGGCTTGGAGACGTCCTCGGCGGCCTTGGAGGCAACGGCCTGGAAGTCCTTGGCCTGCTCGACGGTCGATTCGACGCGCTTGCGCAGGAAGGCGGTCTGCAGCTCGACGACTTCCGACAGCGACTTGGCGCCGATCAGGGCTTCGAGGTGGGAAAAACCGGCCTCGGCATTGGCACGCAAAGCGGAGATGGTCTTGAGCGACAGGTCGTTGGAAACGGTCTTGGCGGTCTCGTAGGTCGACTCCAGAGCCTTCTGGGTCTCCTCGGCGCCGGTCTTCAGCTTGGCATAAGCCTCTTTCGACTGCTCAACGCCCTTTTCGGCGAAAGCGCGAATCTGGTCAGTCGCCTTGGAAGCGTCGAAGCTCGGGAATTCAACGTTTTCGATCGTCTCGGCGGTCTTGGTCCTGGACATTTTCCATCCTTTTCAGCGGCAGCGGCTTTGACAGAAAGCCGTCTCGTTCATGTATGATGGCAATATAAAGGCAAATTTTGTGCATTGCAATATCTTTGTTGCAGTGCACCATAAATTTCTTTTGGGCCGTTAACCAAGAGCCCAGATTCCAGCCTTTGCACGTTCTGGCTTGTGGACCTTCGCGCCTCCGGCTTTTATTAACAAAGCGTTAACTGCAAAATCGCCGCTCCGTGAGGTCCGCCAAGCGCATGCCGTCCGAATATTCCTTCCTCGATGTCGCCGTGCTCGACGCGGTCCGCCAGCGCTTTGCCGCAGGCGACGCGATCGCGATCCTGTCGGCGGATCTGGAGCAGGTGATCTGGGCCAATGGGCCAGGAGCCGCGATGTTCGGTTATCCCGACATCGAGGCGATCATAGGCGCCTCGGCGCAGTTGCCCGTGATCGCCAGGCGCCAGATCATGGCGACCAGCGGATTTCCCGAGATTGGCAGTGACCGCGCCATCATGGTGCGGCTGGCGACCGGCATGACCAGCCGCGCCGTCGGCTTCCTGGCCAGTGCGGTGACCATGCCGGACGCCGAGAAGGCGATCATGCTGGCAGTGCCGGCGGCTCAGACAGGGTCACGCAGTGCCGGCGAAATCGCCGCGCGCGCCATTAGCGGCTTCACCGAGGATGGTCATTTCATCGCCTTTGTCGATGCCAGGGGCAACGTCGAGGCGGCCTCGGAAGGATTTTCGGCACTGGGCATCCTGCCGGAGACGCTGGCAGCACTGGTTGCCGACGTCGCAGCCGAGAGCGACCGCATCGTCAAGCGCCTTGTCCCGGGCGGCACGGCCTCCTACCCGGCAGGTCTGGCAAGATTGACCGAGGAGCGGCATCTGCTGGTGGTGATCGACGAGGACCAGCTCGACGACACAGCCCCTGCGGGCGAACACCTCACGCAAACCATTGCCGAGGCGGCACCAGCTGGCGATGCGGCTTCGCAGCCGGAACAGGGTCGCGAGACACCGACCGAGGAACCAGGCGCCGCACTGCCGACCGAGGACGTCGCCGCATCGCAGCCGCATGCGATCACCGACGCGATCGGGCAGGCGCCGACGGCTGCCAATAGCGATCAGGCGGCAGCAGAGCCCACACCGGCGCAACACGACCATTGGTACTTCAACGCCGGCGAGGACGGAGGGGAACAGGCGCCGCGACCAGCTGCGTCCGGACCTGAAGCGCCTCAAGAACCGGCGGCCCTGGAAGTCCAGTCCACCTCCGCGGCCACGCCGACGACCGTCTCGGCGATAGACCGCGCAGCGGCGCCGGTGCGCTTCGTCTGGCGCACCGATGCCGAAGGCAAGTTCAGCGCGCTGTCGCCGGAATTCGCCGACATCGTCGGCAAGCCGGCGGCCGACGTGATTGGCCGACGCTTCAGGGATGTCGCCGCCACATTCGGCCTCGACCCCTCGGGCGAGATATCGGGGCTCCTCGAACGGCGCGATACCTGGTCCGGACGCTCCGTGCTGTGGCCGGTCGTCGGCACCGATCTGAAGATACCCGTCGACCTGGCGGCGCTGCCTGTCTATGGGCGCAGCCGCGCCTTCGAGGGTTTCCGCGGCTTCGGCGTCGCCCGCGCCAGCGACGCGGTCGTCGATCCGGAGGCCATCGGCATGGCGCTGGTGCCCAATGGCCGGGCGCCGGCAACGCCGGAACCGCAAGTCATCCAACCCGCGCCCGAACAGCCGAACGCTGAGGAGCCCAGGGCCGAGGACGCTCAGGCATCGGATCCGTTCAAGGGCGAGGTGCCGGCGCTGACCATCGTGCCGAAACAGGAGCGGCGCTTTGCCGACAAGGTGATCCGGCTCGCCGAACATCGGCAGCCAGCCAACGACAAGGGCCTCTCGACCCTGGAACGCAGCGCCTTCCGCGAAATCGGCGAGCGGCTGAAGAAGGAGAGTGCTCCGGTCGAGCCACCAGAGACTGAGACTGCTGAGGCGTCGGCAGCGGAGACCGAGGCTCCGGTCAAGGCGTCCGACGACCCGATGCGCACCGGCGGCACCCCTGCGTCAGGGCCAGAGAACGAACCGGTCGAGCCATCCGAGACCGATGTCGATGCCGAAGACGAGCAGGATCTGGCACGGCTTGACGGTCACCCGGACGAAGCGGCTCGTGAAGCCCCCCCTGGGATGAATGTGACGGGCTCGTTGCTGGACTATGCCGGCCAAGATGACGAACGTGGCCCCGTGGCGGCGGAACCAGAGAACACCGCTGCGGTTTCGCCCGGCGAAGAGCCTGAAGCCACTGACGCGACACATGATGTCCTCGATGACGACAGCATGACGTCAGCAGATTTTCGCGATGCCGAAGACAGCGAGGATTGGGCGCAGCCCGACGAGGAAGCCGCATCGCCTGACGAGCAGGCGGTTGCCGCGCAGGCCGTCAATGCAGGCGACGCTGCGGAAATACGCGTCGAGCGCCCTCGCCTGCAGGTTCCGCCGCTCAAGGCCGAAGGGTTCGTGCCGTCGGCGTTTTCCGCGGGAGATGAACACAAGGCCCCGGACACGTCGCTGCTCGGTAAGCTGCCCGTGCCGCTGCTCATCCATTCCGGAGACCAGTTGCACTATGCGAACGAGGAATTCCTCAGCCTGACCGGCTACGAGGCGCTCGACGATCTGGCGGATGCCGGCGGCCTCGGCGCGTTGTTTGCCGACCCCTATGCCGACGACGGCGTTTCCGACGGCACCGATCGCGCGCTGCGGCTGAAGACGCGTGATGGACAGGAATTCCCGATCGAGGCCATTTTGCGCTCTGTCCCCTGGCGCGACGGCAAGGCGCTGATGCTGGTCGTGCGACGCTCCGGCGAGGATGATGCGCCGGCGAGCCTGCATGTGGTTGGCGACGAGCAGACGCAGCCGGATATTTCCGAGCTCAAGGCGCGCATCGCCGAGATGCGCACCATTATCGACACCGCCACCGACGGCGTCGTGCTGATCGGCCGTGACGGCACCATCCGATCGATCAGCCGGCCGGCCGAAGCACTGTTCGGCTTCGACAGCGACGATGTGACCGGCAAGCCGTTCGCCTCGCTGTTTGCCATCGAAAGTCAGCGCGCGGCACGCGACTATCTCAACGGACTGTCCGAGCCCGGCGTGGCGAGTGTCATGAACGACGGCCGCGAGGTTATCGGGCGCGAATCGCAAGGCCGCTTCATTCCGCTGTTCATGACCATCGGCCGGCTGCCCAACGACAGCGGCTTCTGCGCCGTCGTTCGCGATATCACGCAGTGGAAGCGGGCCGAAGAGGACTTGACGCAGGCACGTGCGGTGGCCGAGCGCGCGTCCTCGCAGAAGACCGATTTCCTCGCCCGCATCAGCCACGAGATCCGCACCCCGCTCAACGCCATCATCGGCTTTTCCGAACTGATGGTCGACGAGAAGTTCGGACCTGTCGCCAACGACCGCTACCGCGACTATCTGCGCGATATCAACCGCTCGGGCAATCATGTGCTCGACCTGGTCAACGACCTGCTCGACATCTCCAAGATCGAGGCTGGCCAGCAGGAGATGGCCTATGAGGCGGTGTCGCTCAACGACACGCTGGCCGAGACGGTGGCGATGATGCAGCCGCAGGCCAATCGCGAACGGGTCATCATCCGCTCCAGCTTCGCTTCGCGGCTGCCGGAAGTGGTGGCGGACCTGCGCAGCGTGCGCCAGATCGCGCTCAACATCCTGTCGAATGCCATCCGCTACACCCAGGCCGGCGGCCAGGTGATCGTCTCGACCGCCTATGAGACGTCGGGCGACGTCGTCATGCGGGTGCGCGACACCGGCATCGGCATGAGCCATGCCGAGATCGAGCAGGCGCTGAAGCCGTTCAAGCAGATCAACGCGCTGAAGCGCGGACGCGGCGACGGCACCGGGCTTGGACTGCCTTTGACCAAAGCGATGGTGGAAGCCAACCGTGCCCGGTTCACCATCAATTCGACCCCGGGCGAAGGCACCTTGGTCGAGGTCGCTTTTCCATCGACCCGTGTGCTCGCGGAATAGATCAGCCCTCCACGCTTCGATCCCGATAAAAAGAAAAAGGCGCCCAAAGGCGCCTTAAGAGATGGGATTGCTGTCACAACGGGGGCTTGAGCGAATTCGGATCCTCGGGGCTGAGGAACGGGATTTCTCCCTCAAGTTACCTGCGACTATCGACGCCGGACCTTAACAACTCCTTACCGGGGCGCCGGAAAATTTACGAATGTGTACCACTCATGAAATCTAGGTAAATTCTAGCGAGATATTTCGTTAACCATGCCGGAACGTCTTTTTTCATGCATGTCGTTGTCTCAAAACCGGGCCACTTTTGAGCGACATGCATTAGCAGCTACTCGGCCAATTGCGGCAGGTTCTTGAACAGCTCAAGCGCCTCTGGATTGGCGAGCGCCTCCTTGTTCTTGATGGCGCGGCCATGCACCACGTCGCGCACCGCAAGCTCGGTGATCTTGCCCGACTTGGTGCGTGGGATGTCGGTGACGGCGACGATCCTTGCCGGCACGTGACGCGGGCTCGCGCCGCTACGGATTTTTGCCCGTATGCGTTTTTCCAGATCCTCGTCGAGCTGCACGCCGGCGGCCAGGCGCACGAACAGGATGACGCGCACGTCGTTGTCGAAGTCCTGCCCGATGCACAATGCTTCCAGGATCTCAGGCATCTGCTCGACCTGATTGTAGATCTCCGCCGTGCCGATCCTCACCCCGCCCGGGTTGAGCGTCGCGTCGGAGCGGCCATGGATGATGAGGCCGCCATGCTCGGTCCATTCGGCGAAATCTCCATGACACCAGACATTGTCGAAGCGCTCGAAATAGGCCGCCCGGTACTTCTTGCCATCGGGGTCGTTCCAGAAGCCGATCGGCATCGCCGGAAAGGCTTTTGCGCAGACCAACTCGCCCTTTTCCTGCCGGACCGGCCTGCCGTCGTCGTCCCAGACATCGACCGCCAGGCCGAGGCCGGGTCCCTGGATCTCGCCGGTCCAGACCGGCTGCGTCGGCACGCCGAGCACGAAGCAGGAGACGATGTCGGTGCCGCCGGAGACCGAGGCCAGATGTACGTCCTTCTTGATGCCGTCATAGACGAAGCGGAAATCTTCCGGCGACAGCGGCGAGCCGGTGGAGGAGATTGCCCGCACAGTGGACAGATCATGCGTGCGGATCGGCTTGAGGCCGGCCTTGCGCACGGAATCGATGAACTTGGCCGAGGTGCCGAGGAAAGTCATCTTCTCGGCATCGGCGAAATCGAACAGCACATTGCCGTCGGGGTAGAAGGGCGAACCGTCATAGAGCAGCAGCGTCGCACCCGAAGCGAGACCCGACACCAGCCAGTTCCACATCATCCAGCCGCAGGTGGTGAAGTAGAAAAAGCGGTCGCCGTCGGTGAGACCGGCATGCAGCCGGTGTTCCTTGACATGCTGGATCAGCGTGCCGCCGGCCGAATGGACGATGCATTTGGGAATGCCGGTCGTTCCCGACGAAAACAGGATGTAAAGCGGATGCGAAAACGGCAGCGGCTCGAAGGCGACGGGCTTGTCGGCGAAGGGCGACAGCGCCTCTTCCAGCGCTACCGCCTTGTCGATAGTCCCGGCAACATCGCTCGATGTGCCGAGATAGTCGACGATCAGGATCTTGTGGAGAGTGCCGAGCTTGGCCGCGACCGCGGCGATCTTGTCGGCGACTTCGATCGCCTTGCCATTGTACCAATAGCCATCCGGCGCGATGAAGACGACGGGCTCGATCTGGCCGAACCTGTCGAGCACGCCCTGCTCGCCGAAATCGGGAGAGCAGGACGACCAGACGGCGCCGATCGAGGCGGCGGCCAGCATGGCGGCGACGGTCTCCGGCATGTTGGGCATCATGGCGGCAATGCGGTCGCCCCTCTTCACCTTGAGCGACAGGAAAAGCTGCTGCAGCCGCGAGGTCAGCGCGTGCAACTCGTTCCAGGACAGCCGGCGCTCGACCTTGTCTTCGCCGCGAAACACGATTGCGTCGCCTGAGCCGGTCTTCTTCAGCAGATTCCCGGCGAAATTCAGTGTCGCATCGGGAAAGAAAGAAGCGCCGGGCATCTTGTCGCCGTCGACGAGCAGCTTGTCGCCCTTGTCGCCGACGATGCCGCAGAAATCCCAGACCAGGCTCCAGAACCCTTCACGGTCCTCGACCGACCAGGCGTGAAGCTGCGAATACGAGGAAAACGCTACGCCGGCTTTGACTCCGGCGGCTTTGGTGAAGGCGGTCAAGGGTGCTGCGTCAATCTGGTCTTGCGTCGGGGTCCAGAGCGGTTGTTCGGCAGCCATGATCGTTCCTCCACGGTCGCCATCGCTTATGCATATCGCAGCGCAGCAGAGCAAGATTTTGTTCGGCTGATGCGACCAGATGTGCGCAAATGCCATCGCCGGGCCATAAAGACTTGAAATGCCTCAGCCCTAAGTCGTAGTGACAACTTGAAGTCGTAGTGACGGCCGGAAGTCCTGGTCACGACCGGGGTCGTGGTGACGATCGGGGTCGTGGTGACACCTGGGGTTACACCCGTCGGGCGATTGTCGGAATGGAAGCATACGGGGCCATATGCCATCATCTATGATCCGGCGCGGAATATGGGCGATCGGCGCTGCCGTGATCGTCGTCGCGCTGGTCGTTGCCGCCCTGCCGCTGATTGCCTCCACCCGTATCGTGCGCGACCGCATCGCCTGGGAAATGAGTGCGTGGAGCGGCTTCCGTGTCGCCATCGACGGTTCGCCGCGTATCGAGGTCTGGCCGACATTCCGCGCCATCCTGACCGATGTGACGCTGTCACAATGGACCGACACCGAGGCGCCGCCGGTGGTCGAGGCAGAACGGGTCGAGGTCGACCTTTCCGCCATGGCGGCCTTGCGCGGCGACGTGGTGTTTTCGACGGCGCGGCTGGTGCGGCCGACGATCCGGGTCCAGCGCACGCCTGCCGGCCTTTTCCTGCCCGCTGTCCCGACCGGCGGGCGCATCACGCGCTCCATCGACACGGCGCGCGGCCTGGTCAACGCCGACCCCGCCAAACCGGACCTCGACAAGCTGCCTACCGACACCTTCGGCACGGTCGAGTTTCGCGACGGCCGCATGGTAGCCTCCATCGGCGGCAAGGACGTCGAGATCCTGAGCAGTTTGAACGGTCAGGCAAATTGGGCGGCGATGAACAGCAATGCGACGCTGTCGGCAACCGGCATCTGGCGGGGCGAAAGCGTCGCGCTGGACGTCGCCTCGGCCAAACCGCTTGTGCTGTTTGCCGGCGGCACGGCGCCGCTGACACTGTCCTTCAAGGCGGCGCCCGCCACCTTCTCGTTCGACGGCACGGCCAGCATGTCTGAAAATACCTATTTCGACGGTCAAGCGAAGTTCTCGGCACCCTCGCTGCGGCGTGTCCTGGAATGGTCGCAGGCCGGCATCGCTCCGGGTGCGGCGATCGGCTCGGTCAGCATTTCGAGCAAGATCACCGCGACCGGCGGGCGCGTCAAGTTCGACAACACGGCGATTGCACTCGACAACAATCCGGGGATGGGTGCGCTGGACCTCTCGCTTGGTGAAGCACAACCGGTGATCTCCGGCACGCTCGCCTTCGACACGCTCGACCTCAGATCGTTTCTGTCGGCCTTCACCCCGCTGGTGCCGACCGGAGGGGCGGGGCCTGGCGAAATCGACACAAGTTTCGCCGACAAGATCAATCTCGATCTCAGGCTGTCGGCGGCGCACGCCACGGCGGGGCCGATCCAGCTCGCCGACGTCGCCGCCACGGCCCAGGTCAAGGATGGTCTGTCCGTCTTCGACATCTCCGATGCCTCGGCCTTCGGCGGCAACATCCAGACCAGCCTTCGCTTCGATCGCAAGCCGGAAGGCTCGCAGGTCGAAATCCGCCTTCTGGCGTCCGACATCGACGGCGGTGCTTTCGGCACGGCGGCGGGGATGACGCGGCTGGTGCCGGTCGGCACGGGCACCGTCTCGGTGATCCTCAAGGGGCCGGGCAGAACCTGGGATTCCATCTTCGACAATGCCGACGGCTCGGTCTCGGCGACCTTCGGGCCGGGTGCGTTGAGCAAGCTCAACCTGCCGGCCTTCCTCAAACATACCGAACAGGGCGGCTTCTTCGCGCTCGACGATGTCTCCGACGGAACATTGCCGATCGACGGTGCCGAGATCAAGGCCACCATTTCGAAGGGCGTGGCGCGAATCGACAAGGCCGAGGCCAATTCAGCGAAGTACAAGATCTGGCTGTCCGGCATCGCGTCCTACGCCGGACGCGGTCTGGCCTTGTCCGGCGGCGTCATTCAGCCTGACCAGGCGGCAATGCAGGCCAACGGCCAGCAAGGTCCCAACCAGTCATCGTTCTTCGTCGGCGGAACCTGGAGCACGCCGTTCATTTCCCCGATCAGCCGCGGCGTTTCGGGGGAATAAGCGGTCGCGTTTTCGTCTTCAGCCGCGTTGCGCGGCCTGCTCGTCGAGCTGGCGCTGCACCTCACGCCGCTTGTTGGCAAGCGAGGCGATGATGACGCCGATCGCCACGACGGCGATCAGGATGGTGCAGGCGGCGTTGATTTCCGGCGTCACGCCGAGGCGAACCTGGCTGTAGATCTTCATCGGCAGCGTCGTCGCGCCCGGCCCCGAGGTGAAGCTGGCGATGACCAGATCGTCGAGCGAAAGCGTGAAAGCCAGCATCCAGCCGGAGACGATCGCCGGCATGATGACCGGCAATGTGATCTGGAAGAAGGTCTTCACCGGCGTTGCGCCAAGATCCATCGCGGCTTCTTCCAGCGAGCGGTCGAAAGTCATGAGCCGCGACTGCACGACCACGGCGACGAAGCACATGGTCAGCGTGATGTGGGCGAGCGTCACGGTGAGGAAGCCGCGGTCGAGCCCGACGGCGACGAAGAGCAGCAGCAGCGACAGGCCGGTGATGACTTCCGGCATGACCAGCGGCGCAAAGACCATGCCGGAAAACAGCACCCTGCCCTTGAAGCGCGTGTAGCGGGTCAAGGTGAGTGCCGCCAGGGTGCCCAGCACCGTCGCAACCGTGGCCGAGATCAGGCCAACACGCGCCGTCACCCAGGTCGCGTCCATGAGACCCTGGTTGTGGAACAGCGAGACGTACCATTTGGTCGAGAAACCGCCCCAGACCGTGACCAGTTTCGATTCGTTGAACGAGAAGACGATGAGCAGCACGATCGGCAGGTAGAGAAAGGCAAAGCCAAGCACGATCGAGGTGATGTTGAAGCGGCTCCAGGTGGCGTTCATGAGGTCACCTGTCCATTTCCTGAGCGCGCGCCTGAGCCCGCTGGAACAGCATGATCGGCACGATCAGCAGCAACAGCAGGATGACGGCGACGGCCGACGACACCGGCCAGTCGCGATTGGCGAAGAACTCGTTCCACAGCGTCTTGCCGATCATCAGCGTCTGCGATCCGCCGAGCAGATCGGGAATGACGAATTCGCCGACGGCCGGAATGAACACCAGCAGACAGCCGGCGATGACCCCGGGCAGCGACAGCGGGAAGGTGATCTTCCAGAACGCGCTGATCGGCGGGCAACCGAGGTCCTTGGCCGCCTCGATCAGCGAATAGTCCATCTTCTCGAGAGCGGAATAGAGCGGCAGCACCATGAACGGCAGGTAGGAATAGACGATGCCGATGAAAATCGCCGTATAGGTGTTGAGGATGATCAGCGGCTGGTGGATGATGCCGGTGGCGAGCAGCAGCTGATTGAGCAGCCCCTCGGGCTTGAGGATGCCGATCCAGGCGTAGACGCGGATCAGGAACGAGGTCCAGAATGGCAGGATCACCAGCATCAGCAAGGTCGGGCGGATCGTCGCCGGCGCGCGCGCCATGCCGTAGGCGATGGGGTAGCCGACGAGCAATGTCAGGACCGTCGAGACCGCGGCGATGATGACGCTGGTCACATAGGCGTTGAAGTAGAGCGCGTCCTGCGTCAGCCAGGTGTAATTGTCGAGGCTGAGCTGTTTCAGCTGAGCCAGGAACCCGGAAATGCCGCCGCTGAAATCGAGCGCCGGCGTATAGGGCGGGATGGCGATCGCCGTCTGCGACAGCGAAATCTTGAAGACGATGACGAACGGAATGAGGAAGAAGAACAGCAGCCAGACATACGGGATGATGATGACCAGTCGGCCAACGAAGGCAGCACCCAGCCTGGCAAGGATGGATTTGCCGGCATTGGATGCCGGCGAGGCTGTTGAGGTGGTGACGGCGGCGCTCGACATGGTCGCCCCCTACCGCGTCAGCACGACGCCGGCGTCGGGCCGGAAGGAAACCCAGGCGCGGTCGTTCCAGCTCAACGGATCCTCGGTGATGCGGGCCGCGTTCATGGTGCTGGCGCGCACCACCTGGCCGTCGTCCAGCCTGACATGATAGACGGTCATGTCGCCGAGATAGGCGATATCGTAGACCTCGCCCTCGATGGCGTTGACGGCCTCGGCCGGCTTCTTCGACGACACCTTGATCTTTTCGGGCCTGATGGCGAAGGTGACGGCCGTCCCGGCCCCGGCGGTGCCGGCATTGTCGGTGCGGATGGTGATGCCGTTGCCGGCGTCTATGCTGGCGCTGCCCGCCTCGCCACGCGCGATCTTGCCCTCGAACATATTCACGTTGCCGACGAAGCCAGCGACGAAACGCGATCCCGGCGCCTCGTAAACTTCGGCCGGCGTTGCCACCTGCATCACCTCGCCCTTGTCGATGATGGCGATGCGATCGGCCATGGTCATCGCCTCTTCCTGGTCGTGGGTGACGACGACGAAGGTCAGGCCGAGATTCTGCTGCAGGTCCATCAGTTCGAACTGCGTCTCTTCGCGCAGCTTCTTGTCCAACGCGCCGAGCGGCTCGTCGAGCAGCAGCACCTTCGGCCGCTTGGCGACCGAGCGGGCGAGCGCGACGCGCTGGCGCTGGCCGCCGGACAGTTGATGCGGCTTGCGCTTGGCGAACTGCTCAAGCTTGACCAGCTTCAGCATCTCGGCAACGCGCGATGCGATTTCGGGCTTCGGCATGCCGTCCTGCTTGAGGCCGAAGGCGATGTTGTTCTCGACCGTCATATGCGGGAACAGCGCATAGGACTGGAACATCATGTTGACCGGCCGCCGGTAGGGCGGGATGCCGCGCAGATCCTGGCCATCGAGCAGAATGCGGCCGGCTGTCGGCTCCTCGAAGCCGGCGAGCATTCTGAGCAGCGTCGACTTTCCGCAACCGGAAGCACCGAGCAGCGCGAAGAACTCGCGCTCGAAGATGGTCAGAGACAGATTGTTGACGGCGGTGAAGTCACCGAACTTCTTGGTGACGTTGTCGAACTGGATGTACGGCTTGGCGTTCGGGTCGTTCCACGGTGCAAAATCCCTGCGGATGCTGCCAAGCGATTTCATGTCCCACTCCGTCCTGATTTTCTTGCTTCTTGCCCCAGGTAAAAACGGTCCCGGCAGGTGACTGCCGGGACCGTGTCGGATTGCTTACTGGCCGGTGACGATCTTGGTCCAGGTGCGCGTGATGACGCGCTGTGTCTTGGGATCGTATGGCGAGACGGTGTAGAGCTTCTTTATGGTCTCGGCATCGGGATAAACCGAGGGATCCTCCAACAGTGCCTTGTCGACGAATTGCTGCGAAGCCTTGTTGCCGTTTGCGTAGAGCACGTAGTTCGACGACTTGGCGATAACTTCCGGCTTCATCATGTAGTTGATGAACTCGAGCGCCTCCGCGACATGCGGCGCGTCGGCAGGGATCGCCATCTGGTCGAACCACATCTGCGCACCCTCCTTCGGCACGGAATAGCCGATCTCGACGCCCTGCTTGGCCTCGACCGCGCGGTTGCGGGCCTGGAACACGTCACCCGACCAGCCGACGGCCAGGCAGATATCGCCGTTGGCGAGCGCGTTGATGTATTCGGAGGAATGGAACTTCCTGATATAAGGTCGGACCTTGAGCAAGGTCTCCTCGGCCTTGGCGATATCGTCGGGCGATGTGCTGTTCGGGTCGAGGCCGAGATATTTCAGTGCAGCCGGAATGATGTCGGCCGGCGAGTCCAGCACGTAGACGCCGCAGTCCTTCAGTTTGGCCAGGCTGTCGGGGTTGAAGAAGACATCCCAGCTGTCGATCTTGTCGGTGCCGAGTGCCGCCTGCACCTTCTTGATGTTGTAGCCGATGCCGACCGTGCCCCACATGTAGTTGACCGAGTATTCGTTGCCGGGGTCGTACTTGGCAGTGCGTTCCGAAACCGTATTCCACATGTTGGAGATGTTGGGCAGCTTCGACTTGTCGAGCTTCTGGAACACGCCGGCCTGGATCTGGCGCGCAAGGAAATTGCCGCTGGGCACGACGACGTCATAGCCGCTGCCGCCGGCAAGCAGCTTGGTCTCAAGGATTTCGTTGGAATCGAAGGTATCATAGACGACCTTGATGCCGGTTTCCTTGGTGAAATCGTCGATGATCGAACTGTCGATGTAGTCCGACCAGTTGAAGACGTTGACGACACGATCTTCGGCGTGACCGCCGACGGTGAAAAATGTCAGGAATGCCGACGTTGCCGAAAGCCAGAGCGCTTTGCGGATCATGCTATTCTCCTTTGATGAGTGTTCCTTCACCGGCTCGTCGCGACATCAGCGCGACCGGCATTTTCTTCAGACTATTGAGCTTTCCAAGGGGCGACAAGCGCGAACTGCCGAGACCATGCAGGCGGTTCGATGAGATGGTTGGATGCCCCTGAGGCGGCCTGGGAGGCGTGCCAATACCGTCAGAGGCTTTCGCCATGGCGCGGGCAGAGATACGACGATATGGTCCGGTCCCGATCGGACCGGCTGGGAGACTTGGCAAGATACGCCTGTCTTGTTGTTGCCGTATTCCCAGCCTGCCCGTGCCGCAGCGACGTTGTCAATGGCAAAGCTGCAGGCCGCTTCAATTAGGTGACGGCACCCCGGTGACCCCTGCGCGTTCGGGCCTTGCCTGGCGCTTGAATTCGAGCCCGATATGGACGAGCAGCGCCGTGACCACAACCGCGCCGCCGATGATGGTGCGCCCCGACGGCACCTCGGAATGAATGAGCCAGACCCATATCGGGCCGAGGATCGGCTCGAACGTGCCGAGCAGCGCCGCGATGGCCGCCGGGATCAGTCGCGCGCCGGTGGCGAAGAAGGCCAGGCCGAGGCCGAGATTGACCACGCCGAAGGCAAACAGAAAGCCCATGTCACTGCCAGATACGGCGAGGGTCGATGCCTGCGAGACGGCAAAGCCGGCCGCGAGCATGGTGCCGAGGCACGTCGCCGGCGTCATGCGCACGCCGGAGAACCGCCGGGTGATGACGGTGGCGACCGAAAACATGACCGCGATCAACAGCGCCAGCCCATCGCCCATGGGCGAGACGGCGCCATCGAGCGATTCCGACACCATGATGGCGACGCCGGTGATGACGGCGGCGATTGCCACCCAGGTCGCGACACCAACCCTTTCGCGAAACAATGCCCAGGCAAACAGCGCCGCCAGCAACGGCACGCCTGCCTGCATCAAAAGGATGTTAGCGACGGTGGTGGAGGCGAGCGCCACGACGAAGGCGGTCGATGCCGTGGCAAAGCAGATCCCGACGGCAAGGCCGGGCAACCCCATGTCACGGAACAGCTTCAGCATGCCACGCCAGCCGTCACGCCAAACCATGAAGCAGACCAGGAAGGCGGCTGCCCACACGGATCGCCAGAAAATGACCGTCCAGCTGTCACCGACAGTGATGAAGCGGGCGATGGCGCCGCCGAAACTCCACATCAGCGCCGACAGGAAGACCAAAAGCATGCCGACGCGCTCCTCGCGCGGCGAGACGGCTGGCGATGCGACGATCGGCGATGCGGTATCGATCATGGCTGCCACTGTCGGGCTCTTGTGGACGGGACGATGCGCAAGGGACGACAAAAAGATGCTCTGTTCGCGTAACGCAAAGGCGCAGGCCGGAACTGAGCCAGCGGCCGCCGACAATTGTGGCACCTTGCTCCATTTCAGAAGAACACGGCGTCACTGAAAATCGAAAGCACTCAGGCCCGTCACCATCTCGTCGAGGCCGAGCGGGCGCGTCACCGGCGGTTCTGCCCGTGCCAGGCAGCCGACGCGTTCGCAAAGCCGGCAAGCAGGCCCGACCGGCGTCGCCGCGACGGTGCCGGCCTTTGCGGTGATTGCCGCACCGGGCAATGCCGCGCCATAGACGATGTCGTCACGAAAGCCGATGTCGCAACCGAGCAGCAGCGCGGTGCGGCGCGGGCGTTCCGAGAATGCGCCTTGCGGCCCTTCCAGCGTGCGGGCGATGCACAGGAACTCGGCGCCGTCGGGCATTTCCACTGCCTCGACGAAGACCTGGCCGGGCTGGGTGAAGGCGACATGCACGGGCAGCTTGGGACAGCCGCCGCCAAAGCGGCTTTGAGGAAAGCCCTGGCTGCCGGCCTTGCGGAAGCGGTTGCCGGCATTGTCGACCTCCAGCATGAAAAACGGCACGCCCGAGGCACCCTGCCGCTGCAGCATGGTCAGCCGGTTGGCCGCCTGTTCGAAGGAGACCCCGAAGCGCGAACGCAGGACATCGATGTCATAGCGGGCGCGCACGGCAGCCGCGTGAAAGGCCTGATAGGGCATCATCAGCGCATGCGCCGCATAACGGCCAAGTTCGAAGCGGGCCAGGCGGCGCGCCTCGTCGGTGCTCAGCTTGAGCGCCTGGATCTCGCCGGCGACGGCGACCGTCATGCGGATCAGGCAGGCCTCCATCGCGACTTCGCGCAACTGGTCGAACGGCGACAGGCGTTCGGACAGGAACAGGCGCTGCGAATGACGATCGTAACGGCGGCGCCAGTTCGGCATGGTCGCGACCGGCAGCACCTTGACCACGATGCCATATTCGCGCTTCAGCCAGGCCTTCAGCGCGCCGAACAGATCGTCGCCGGGATCGAGCACCGAGGTGAACGCCGCGGCCTCCTCCTCGAGGGCAGCGAAATGGTTCGGCCGGCGCTCGAAAATCTCGTGCACCTCGTCGATCGGCAGGCGGGCGCCGGAGAGCGCCGTCGCCCGACCCTCGCGTGCCAGCAATTCGTTGAGGTCGGACAGGCGCTCGGCCTGCTCGCGATAGGCGCGGAACAGCTTTATCACGGCCGCGGACGCATTGGGCGCCGCCTCGGCAAGCTCGATCAGTTCCTGATCACCCGGCAACTCGCCGACCAGCAGGGGATCGGTGAACACTTCCTTCAAGGCAGCGACAGATCCCCTCGCCTCGCCCTGCAGCTCGTGTGGATCGACCTTGTAGACGGAGGCCAGCCTGAGGATCAGCTGCACCGTCAGCGGCCGCTGGTTGCGCTCGATCAGATTGAGGTAGGACGGCGAAATGCCGAGACCCTCGGCCATCGCCGTCTGGGTCAGGCCCTTGGCGTTACGAATGCGGCGGATGCGCGGCCCGGCGAAGATCTTCTGGTCAGCCACGGACTGTCCTTTACAGCAATTTACACGAATTTCCTGGGCACGGGCCTTTTACAATAATGACAAATTTACAACGCACTTCTGTCAAACGCAACACAGGTTTTCTCTTATATCCTCTCAGTTTATCTGTTTTTTGTGGCTGATTTCACGCAAAAATGTAAATCCAGTCATACCCAACTACCCCCAAATGATTGACGCCTTGACACAGATCAGCAATTCCTCGGAGTGACCAATGACTGATTTTTACAACCTCGTCCCATCGGCGCCGGAAGGTCGCTTCGACGGTATCGAACGACCCTACTCGGCGGCGGATGTGAAGCGTCTGCGCGGTTCGGTGCAGATCCGCCAGAGCCTTGCCGAAATGGGCGCCAATCGGCTGTGGAAGCTCATCCACGAGGAGGACTTCGTCAACGCGCTCGGCGCCATGTCCGGCAATCAGGCGATGCAGCAGGTGCGCGCCGGGCTGAAAGCGATCTACCTGTCGGGCTGGCAGGTTGCCGCCGACGCCAACACGGCTGGCGCGATGTATCCGGATCAGTCGCTCTACCCGGCCAATGCGGCGCCTGAACTGGTCAAGCGCATCAACCGGACGCTGCAGCGCGCCGACCAGATCGAGACCTCCGAAGGCAATGGGCTTTCGGTCGAAACCTGGTTCGCGCCGATCGTTGCCGACGCCGAAGCCGGCTTCGGCGGGCCGCTCAACGCCTTCGAAATCATGAAAGCCTTCATCGAGGCGGGCGCCGCCGGCGTCCACTATGAGGACCAGTTGGCGTCGGAAAAGAAATGCGGCCATCTCGGCGGCAAGGTGCTGATCCCAACTGCGGCGCACATCCGCAACCTCAACGCCGCGCGCCTGGCGGCGGACGTGATGGGCACGCCGACCCTGGTCGTCGCGCGCACCGATGCGGAAGCCGCCAAGCTGCTCACCTCCGACATCGACGAGCGCGACCAGCCTTTCGTCGACCACGACGCCGGGCGCACGATTGAGGGTTTCTATCATGTCAGGAACGGCATCGAGCCCTGCATTGCCCGCGCCATCGCCTATGCGCCTTACGCGGATCTGATCTGGTGCGAGACCTCGAAGCCGGACCTGGCACAGGCCAGGAAATTCGCCGACGGCGTGCGCAAGCATCACCCCAACAAGCTGCTCGCCTACAATTGCTCGCCGTCGTTCAACTGGAAGAAGAACCTCGACGACGCGACGATTGCCAAGTTCCAGAAGGAGCTCGGCGCCATGGGCTACAAGTTCCAGTTCATCACGCTCGCCGGCTTTCACCAGCTCAACTACGGCATGTTCGAATTGGCGCGCGGCTACAAGGCGCGGCAGATGGCGGCCTATTCCGAGTTGCAGGAAGCGGAGTTCGCGGCCGAGGCCGATGGCTACACCGCGACCAAGCATCAGCGCGAGGTCGGCACCGGCTATTTCGACGCCGTGTCGATGGCGATCACCGGCGGCCAGTCGTCGACCACCGCCATGCATGAATCGACGGAGCACGCGCAGTTCAAACCGGCCGCCGAATAGCGAACAGAAAAACTCAGAGGAAACGCCCGACAGGGCTTGGGACACAAGGAGAAAACCAATGGCATCGATAAGCCGCGTCAAGGAACGCGCCGAGGAACAGTCGACGACGATGAGCGTCGACCAGCAGGCGACGATCCGCATGCTGGCCAACGACCTGCACCGCCTCAACCAGTCGGTTATGAAGGCGGTCGAGGCGGGCGTCTCGGTGGAACTCGTGCGCTCGGCACGACATCACGGCGGCGACGGCAACTGGGGCGATCTGCTGATCCCGGTGATCGTCACGCAGCAGAGCCACGGCTGACTGAAATTCATGCAACCGACCCTTCACCTGCGCAGCCCCTGCGCAGGTGAATTTTCTTTTTATGAAATGCACGTATGGACAGTCGAGTACAGTAGCGTTGCTTGAAATTCACTGTCCCGGCGATGATTTCGGGCACTTTTATTTCAACTTGACATAGGCTGCGATCTCACGCCAATTGCGCTCCGGATTCAACTCTGCATTGAAATAGGGGCGAGCTTCTTGGCTGACTTGTGTGCCCGGTGAATCGCGAAGGCGAGACTCCAAGACATCCGAATCTGGTGACCCGCGGCTCAACCGCCGAGGCGATCCGTGATCCGTCGCAGGTGCTTGTCGTCGGCAGGTCGCCAATCAATCGCGTGGTGATTTCAAAAATCGTCGAGCGATCCGGGCTCAAGCCGATTTCGGAATCTCCCGACACGGCGGCAAGGATCTTGCGGTCGCTCATTCCCGGCGCGGTTGTCCTTGACGGCGGCGCCGACAACAAGGACTGCGACAATCTGATGTCCAGCATCGACGCGTTGCGCCGCGCCTCGGGCAAATCGCTGCCACCGGTAATCCTGCTGTCAACCAAGAATGGCACCACGGAAAGCCTGGGCCTGTCTGGTGTCATCGACGTGGTGATCGCCAAGCCGATCACGCCCGAACGGTTGCAACCGGTGATCGATCGCCTGATCGGCCGCTGAGGCAATTGCGGGAAAGTGTGTAGCGGTTTTTCCGTCCGGAATCGAAACCAGGTAAGGCCGGGCGACCACGGATCGCCCGGCGATCAGGGATCGATGATGCTTTCGATCAGTCCGGGCAGTTGTCCGAGATCGGATATCTGGCGGAACCTCGATTCGGTTACCGGCGCTTCGACATGCTCCAGCACCCAGGTCAGTTCATGCGGCACATGAACACCCCAGCCGCCGGCCTCGATGGCCGGCACCACATCCGACTTCAGCGAGTTGCCGACCATCATGCTTTTCGCCGGACCATCGCCGTGGCGCTTGAAGAGCCTGCTATAGGTGGCAGCATTCTTGTCGCTGACGATCTCGACCGCGTCGAACAGATCGCCAAGGCCTGAGCCAGCCAGCTTGCGCTCCTGGTCGAAGAGGTCGCCCTTGGTGATCAGCACGAGGCGGAATGCGCCGGCAAGCTTTTCGACCGTCTCGCGGGCGTGCGGCAAGGCCTCGATCGGATGGCTCAGCATCTCGCGGCCGGCATCGAGAATCTCCGCTATGACCGAGCCCGGCACGCGGCCTTGCGTGACCTCGATCGCCGTCTCGATCATCGACAGGGTAAATCCCTTGATGCCGAAGCCATAGACAGCGAGGTTGCGCCTTTCGGCCTCCAGCAATCGTGCCGAGATGTGCTCCGCTTCGCCATGGTCGACGAGCATGGCGGCAAAGCGCTTTTCCGTCAGCCGGAAGAACTGCTCGTTCTGCCACAACGTGTCGTCGGCGTCGAAGCCGATCGTCGTCAGTTTGTCATTGCGCCGCATTGAACGCCTCGATTGGAATTGGGACGGCCGAAACTAAGCCGATTGGCGTGTTTTTCAACCGCACCGGGCAATGCCCGACGCGGCTCCCCTTCCCTTCCATAGGAGGGCACGGCTATACTCCACAATCCGCAACCCAATCTGGTGAATGATGCCGCCTGCAAAAAAGGAAGTCCGTCCGTCGAGCCGCGGAGGACGCGCCCGCACGCCTGCCTTCGTGAAAAACCAACGAGGCGTCAAGAACTGGAAGGAAGTCAGCGCCTGGCTGGAATGGCGCGGCATCGAGGACATCGAGTGCATCACGCCCGATCAGGCAGGCGTCGCGCGTGGCAAGATGATGCCATCGAAGAAATTCACCTCCAACACCTCGCTGGCGCTGCCGTCGGCAGTCTTCATGACGACGATATCCGGCGGCTACCCCGAGGATGGCAACGGCTTCCACTACCCCGAAGACGACGGCGACCTCAAACTGATGCCCGACCTGTCGACGCTGACGGTGGTGCCCTGGGAAGAAGACCCGACGGCAGCGGTCATCTGCGACCTCGTCCACCAGGACGGACGCTCGGTCGAGTTCACGCCGCGCAACGTGTTGAAGCGTGTGGTGGCCGCCTATGACAAGCTCGGCCTGAAGCCTGTGGTGGCGCCCGAGATCGAGTTCTACCTGGTGCGCAAGAATCCCGACCCGGACTATCCGCTGACCCCGCCGGTTGGCCGGTCGGGACGCGCGATCGGCGGCGGCGCCGGCTATTCGATCGCCGGCGTCAACGAATTCGACGAACTGATCGACGACATCTACCATTTCTCCGAAAGCCAGGGCCTGGAGATCGATACGCTGATCCACGAGGAAGGTGCCGGCCAGTTGGAGATCAATCTGCGCCATGGCGACCCGATCGAACTGGCCGACCAGGTGTTCATGTTCAAGCGCACCATTCGCGAGGCGGCGCTGAAGCACGAGATCTACGCCACCTTCATGGCCAAGCCGATCCAGGGGCAACCCGGCTCCGCCATGCACATCCATCAGTCGATCATCGACAAGAAGACCGGACAGAACATCTTTTCGGCCGCTGACGGCTCGGAAACCGACGATTTTTTCCACTTTATCGGCGGCATGCAGAAGCATGTGCCGAACGCGCTGGTGATGTTCGCGCCCTATGTCAATTCCTACCGCCGGCTGACACAGGCGGCGTCGGCGCCGGTCAACAACAAATGGGGCTATGACAACCGCACCACGGCGTTTCGCGTGCCGCGCTCGGATCCGGCGGCACGGCGCGTCGAAAACCGCATCCCGTCCTCCGATGCCAATCCCTATCTGGCGCTGGCGGCATCGCTTGCCTGCGGGCTGATCGGCATCACCAACAAGATCAAGGCCGAGCCCCCGGTCCTGACAACGGCCAATGCCGACGAGATCGACCTGCCGCGCGGCCTGCTCGAAGCCGTCGACCTGTTCGAGGGCGACGAGGAACTCTGCGCGCATCTGGGCAAGTCGTTCGCCGCGACCTATGCGGCGATCAAGCGCGCGGAATTCGAGACCTTCATGGAAGTGATCAGTCCGTGGGAGCGGGAGTATTTGTTGCTGAATGTGTAGGGGAGTAGGGGAGTAGGGGAGTAGGGGAGTAGGGGAGTAGGGGAGTAGGGGAGTAGGGACGGATGACCGAAAAAACAGGGTCCTACAAGGACTTGCTGGTTTGGGAGCAGGCGATGGATCTTGCGGTGGCGGTCTACGGTGCTACGAAATCCTGGCCCAAAGAAGAACTTTATGGACTGACCAGCCAAGTGCGGCGCTCTGCAACGTCGGTGCCGGCGAACATAGCCGAGGGGTATGGCAGGGAAATTCGAGGCTCCTATCTGCAATTTCTCCGTATTGCCCAAGGATCATTGAAGGAACTGGAAACTCAGCTTCTGATTGCTGAACGTATTGGCATCGCGCCGAAAGCGACGTCCGGCCCATTGTTGGCGAGTACCGAAAGTGTGGGAAAGCTTCTTCGACTTCTCATCCGTAAACTTGCAGCCGAATAGCCTCCCCTACTCCCCTACTCCCCTACTCCCCTACTCCCTGCGAGCATCATGCCCTACCAATCCCCGATCTCCCCCGGCCGTTCCTGGTATGAGGACACGGCCGGCCCGCGGCCTGAATACCCGGCGCTGGATGGCGACCGGACATGCGACGTCGTTGTCATCGGCGGCGGCTTTAGCGGCCTGTCGGCGGCAGCGCATCTGGCCAAGGCGGGCGCCAATGTCGTTTTGATCGAGGCGTATCGCTTCGGTGATGGCGCCTCCGGGCGCAATGGTGGCCAACTTGGCACCGGCCAGCGCGCCTGGGCCGAGGACCTGGAGGCCGAGTACGGCTTGTCCCGCGCCAAGGCTCTGTTTGATCTTGCCGAAGAGGCGAAGGCGCATCTCCTCGAATTCACTGCCGCCAACCAGATCGATATCGACTATATGCCGGGCCAGCTCTCGGTGGCGCACAAGCCGCGCTATGTCGATGACTACAAGGCGCATGCCGAGATCATGGCGAGCCGTTTTTCCTACCCGCATATCTCGTTCATGGATGCCAGGGAGACGGCGGAGCGGCTGGGCTCGACCGCCTATCTCGGCGGCACGCGCGACACCGGCACAGGGCACATCCATCCGATGAAGCTGGTGATCGGCACGGCGCGGGTGGCAGCGCTTGCAGGCGCGCAGCTGTTCGAGGGGACTCAATCAACCGGCATCATGTCCAGTGGCGGCAAGGTCAAGGTTTCGACACCGAGAGGCACGGTGACGGCGCAGAAATGCCTGATCGCGGTCAACGCCTATGGCGGCACGCTCGAGCCGGTGAGTGCCGCGCACGTCATGCCGATCGGTTCGTTCATCGGCGCGACGGTGCCTCTGGGAGCGGACTCGAACGTTTTGCCGGGCGGCGAGGCGGTCGACGATTCCCGCTTCGTCGTGCGCTATTTCCGCAGGTCGAAGGACGGACGGCTGCTGTTTGGCGGACGCGAGGTCTATGGCGTCAACGATCCCCGGGATATCCACATCCACATCCGCCGCCAGATCGCGGAACTCTATCCGGCGCTCGGGGATGTCGAGATCACGCATGGCTGGGGCGGCTATGTCGGCATCACGGTGCCAAGAAAGCCTTTCGTGCGCGAAGTGATGCCCAATGTGATCTCGGCCGGCGGCTATTCCGGCCACGGTGTCATGCTGTCGAACTACTTCGGTAAACTCTATGCCGAAACCGTTGCCGGCAACCGCGACCGGCTGAAGCTGATCGAGGATCTGAAAATCCCGCCTTTCCCTGGCGGCCGGCGTTTCCGTACGCCGCTGCTGTTCCTGGCGCTCAACTGGTTTGCGCTGCGCGACAGGATCTAGCCGGCCGGCCTGATGTAATATTGTAATATTTGTTGTAACATTTGTTGCCCGTGCGACGCATTGCGCAATTTCCCGCAAAGGCGCAGAATCCCCTATGTTGGCGTACTGATGCCACAATCGCAGGCGAAAGCTGCCGGTTCTGGGCGATTGTTCGGGGATTGTTGCGGGCCTGCCCGCGTTGTTTTTGGGACCGATGCGGATCAGACGCCGGACTTCCGGCACCGATCGAAAGAACGTCGGCCCGCTTATGGAGGTGGCAAGAGTGAGAGAGCCCTTCAGTTTCGGTACGCCGGAACGTCGGCGCTTTGCCATGCAGTTCGGATACGACATGCGGCCGTCCTTCTGGCAGGAAGTCCGTTCGAACTCGCATCTGGTGATCGCCGCGATCGGCACCGCCGCACTGCTTGGCGTCGCCGCCGTGGCGCTGTGGCTGGCGCTGCCGGCCAGCGACAGGCAAGCGGCAGCGAGCCCCGAACAGACCATTCCAACGGTTCCGGTGAAGACGACGAAAATAACCCCGGTTGGGGCCGCGGTCGCTGCGGCAGCCGTACCGCAGGCGCGCAAGTCCGACGCAATTCCAACAACTGTGGCGGCCGCGCAAGACAACATTCCCGCACTCGCCGCCAATGACCCGCGCTGGACCGGTTCCCAGCTGAAGGCCGCATCCGCGTCCGATTCGACTGCTCCCAGCCAGGTGGCGGACAAGGCACCCGACAAGCAAACGGCGGCATTCGCGCAGCCGGCAGCCGATACCGATGCCGCCACCGAACTTGCCAAGGTAGCCGCGCCCGGCGCAACCGCGGGCAACCATCCCGACGGCGCACAAACCGCCGCCATTCCCGAGGTGCAACCGCAAGTGCCGGCTCAAGAGCCAGCGGCAGAAGGTGATGACAGCCAGGCCAAGGCGAAGCCAAGGAAAGCCGCAGCCGCCGGAACAGGACGCATCCTGAGGGCCGTGACCATGCGAAGCGGCCCGAAGAAAAATGCCGCCGCCATCGGTACGGTGCCAGCCAAAACCTCGGTGCAGGTGATGAGCTGCAAGAAATGGTGCCAGATCACCTACAACGGCAAGACCGGCTGGATCTACAAGAGCTACATCAAGACCGGCGCCTGACGTCTACCGCTCAACGACAGGTCCGTCTCCCGTTCCGATGCATGCCGTCGCTCCAAGACCGCTGTGCGCTTTTGGACGACATGCACCAGGCGTTCAGATGCAGCGGCCGCCGTCGACCTCCAGCGCCACGCCGGTGATGAAGGCGGCTTCGTCCGAAGCCAGCCAGAGTGCGGCGTTGGCGATGTCTAGCGGTGTCGAAAGCCGGCCGAGCGGGATCGATGCGCGGAACTTCTCGCGGATCTCGGGTGTGTCGGCGCCCATGAATTTCTCCAGCATGCCGGTCTCGCCGGCAACCGGGCAGAGGCAGTTGACGCGGATGTTCTTCGGCGCCAGTTCCACCGCCATCGATTTGGTGGCGGTGATCGCCCAGCCTTTCGACGCATTGTACCAGGTGAGGCCGGGGCGCGGCCGCAGACCCGCGGTGGAGGCCGTGGTCAGGATGACGCCGCCGCCCTGCCGCTCCATGATCGGCACCACGGCGAGTGCCGCGTGATAGATCGCCTTCATGTTGACGGCGGTTATCAGGTCGAAGGTCTCCTCGTCGACATTGAGCATGTCGCCGTTGCGATGGGTGTAGCCGGCATTGTTGACCATGATGTCGATGCGGCCGAATGCGCTTTTGGCGGCATAGATCATCTCGTCGAATTCGGAGCGCAGCGAGACATCGGTCTGGGTCCAGATCGCCGCTTCGCCGATCTCGCCGGCGACGCGCTCAGCGCCCCTGGCGTTGAGATCGGCGACAACGACCCTGGCACCCTCCTGCGCAAAGCGCCTGGCGATGCCCTCGCCAAAACCGGACGCAGCACCGGTGATGACGGCAACCTTGTTTTCCAGACGCATGTTTTTCCCGCTCATGATTGATGACGATCAACCGGCGCGCCGATAGCGCACATCCGCGCGAACCCGTGGCTTCTGGCCGGATTGCTCGAAAGATGTGCGGCCATCGCCGATTTCTCCTTTGGCTTTCGCGTCGATCCCGCTCTATGCTGCAACTGCGAAGGCTTCCGGTGCCGCGCCTGTCGACAAGCCTCCGGGTCATCGGACTGTCAAGGGGCAGGCGCATACACCCAGATGTGACACCATGGCACTGGAAAATTTAAATCGATTAGATTATATCAGCCGCGTCACAGCGACCGGCGTCAGAGCGGACAGACCATGACCAGCCAGATCATCCCCGTCGATCCTTTCGACTTCATCATTTTCGGCGGCACCGGCGATCTGTCGGAGCGCAAGCTTCTGCCGTCGCTCTATTATCGCCAGCGCGACCATCAGTTTTCGGAGCCGACACGCATCATCGGCACCTCGCGCTCGAAGATGAGCGACGAAGAATTCCAGGCCTTCGCCAAGCAGGCGATCTCGGACCACGTCAAACCGGCCGACATCGACGCCAAGGAACTGAAGACCTTTCTGGCGCGGCTGTCCTACGTCTCCGCCGATGCGACGAGCGGCGCCGGCTTCGACAAGCTCAAGAAGGCGATCGGCGACAGCGACCGCATCCGCGCCTTCTACCTGGCGGTGGCGCCGGCGCTGTTCGGCGACATCTCGCACAAGCTGAAAGAGCACAATCTGATCACGCCGAACTCGCGCATCGTGCTGGAAAAGCCGATCGGCCGCGATCTCGATTCGGCACGCAAGCTCAACGACCTGGTCGGCGACGACTTCCACGAAAGCCAGATCTTCCGCATCGACCATTATCTCGGCAAGGAGACGGTGCAGAACCTGATGGCGCTGCGCTTTGCCAACGCGCTCTACGAACCGTTGTGGAATTCGGCC
This sequence comes from Mesorhizobium sp. WSM1293, assembly GCF_000513875.1. Taxonomy (NCBI): domain Bacteria; kingdom Pseudomonadati; phylum Pseudomonadota; class Alphaproteobacteria; order Hyphomicrobiales; family Phyllobacteriaceae; genus Mesorhizobium; species Mesorhizobium sp. WSM1293. The sequence continues at coordinate 120,107 of NZ_AZUV01000012.1, forward strand.
CATATCGACCATGTCCAGATCACCGTGGCCGAGACCGTCGGCCTGGAGGACCGCGTCACCTATTACGACAAGGCCGGCGCGCTGCGCGACATGGTGCAGAACCATATGCTGCAGCTCTTGTGCCTCGTCGCCATGGAAGCGCCGTCGTCGATGGATGCCGACGCCGTTCGCGACGAAAAGCTGAAGGTGCTGCGGGCACTGAAGCGCATCAACGGCAACGAAGCGCCGAAGCACACCGTGCGCGGGCAGTATCGCGCCGGGGCTTCGGCCGGCGGACCGGTGAAAGGCTATGTCGAGGAACTCGGCAAGGACAGCAACACCGAGACCTTCGTCGCCATCAAGGCCGAGATCGGCAATTGGCGCTGGTCGGGCGTTCCGTTCTATCTGCGTACCGGCAAACGGCTGGCGACGCGGGTTTCGGAAATCGTCATCGAATTCAAGCCGATCCCGCATTCGATCTTCGGCGACAGCGCCGGACCGATCTTCGCCAACCAGCTTGTCATCCGGCTGCAGCCGGACGAAGGCGTCAAGCAGTTCATCATGATCAAGGATCCGGGCCCGGGCGGCATGCGGCTGCGCCAGATTTCGCTCGACATGAGTTTCGCGCAGTCCTTCGACGGCCGCGCACCGGACGCCTATGAGCGGCTGATCATGGACGTCATCCGTGGCAACCAGACCCTGTTCATGCGCCGTGACGAAGTCGAGGCGGCGTGGAAATGGATCGACCCGATCCAGAATGCCTGGGAAAGTGCCAGGCAGGAGGCGCAGGGCTACACGGCGGGCACCTGGGGCCCATCGGCCTCGATAGCGCTGATCGAACGTGACGGGCGGACATGGCACGAGAGCAATTGAACAGCGCCGCCTACAGCTGGAACGGCTTCAGCGGGCGCCAGGAACTGGCGGCAGCCCTGGCCGGCCATGTTGCAGGCAGACTGACCAAGGCGATCGCCGAGCGCGGCACGGGGTTGCTCGCCGTCTCCGGCGGCACCACGCCGGCAAAATTCTTCGCCGCCCTTTCAGCGATACCCATCGCCTGGGACAAGGTGATCGTGACGCTGGTCGACGAGCGTTTCGTGCCGGCCTCCTCGCCACGCTCCAATGCCGGGCTGGTGGCCGCCAATCTGTTGCAGAACGCGGCCAAGGCGGCTCGTTTCGTGCCGCTCTATCACGAAGCCACCAGCATCGAGGATGCAGCCTCGTCCGACGATGCAGCGCTCCGATCCTTGCCCTGGCCGCTCGATGTCGTCGTGCTCGGCATGGGGCCGGACGGCCACACCGCCTCGTTCTTTCCCGATGCCGCCGAACTGGCAACACTGCTCGACCCGTCTTCCGACAGGATCGTGCTGCCGGTTCATGCGGCAAGTGCGGGCGAGCCGCGGCTGACCCTGTCGCTGGCCCGCATCGTCGAAGCCGGCTTCATCGCGCTGCACATCGAGGGTGAGGACAAGCGTATCGCCTTCGACGGCGCGGTGGCGCCCGGGCCGCGAAAGCCAATCCGCGCCGTGCTCGACGCAGCGCAAAAGCCCGTAGAGGTTTTCTGGGCACCCTGATTCTCGATTTACACCGGGCCCGGCAAACGGCGGGAGGATGTTTCCGGGACCTCGCCTGAAAGGACCGATACCATGACCGCCAGACGCGACATCGAAGCCATCACCGAACGCATCCGCCAGCGCTCTAAGCCCGGCCGCGAGCGTTATCTCAGCCGCATCGCCGAGGCGTCGAACCGCGCCGCCAACCGGGCCGTTTTGTCGTGCGGCAACCTCGCTCACGGCTTTGCGGTGTGCAGCCCCTCGGAAAAGCTCGCGCTGGGCGCCGACAAGGTGCCGAACCTCGGCATCATCACCTCCTACAACGACATGCTGTCGGCGCATCAGCCGTTCGAGAGCTTCCCCGCGCTGATCAAGGATGCAGCCCGCGAAGCCGGCGGCATCGCCCAGGTGGCAGGCGGCGTGCCGGCGATGTGCGACGGCGTCACCCAGGGCCAGCCCGGCATGGAGCTGTCGCTGTTTTCGCGCGATGTCATCGCCATGGCCGCCGCGATCGGCCTGTCGCACAACATGTTCGACGCCGCCGTCTATCTCGGCGTCTGTGACAAGATCGTGCCGGGGCTGGTGATCGCCGCCCTCACCTTCGGCCATCTGCCGGCGGTGTTCATTCCGGCCGGACCGATGACATCAGGCCTGCCCAATGACGAAAAGGCCAAGGTCCGCCAGCTCTACGCCGAGGGCAAGGCCGGACGCGCCGAACTGCTGGAGGCCGAGTCCAAATCTTACCATGGACCGGGCACCTGCACCTTCTACGGCACGGCGAATTCCAACCAGATGCTGATGGAGATCATGGGCCTGCACACGCCGGGCGCGTCCTTCGTCAATCCAGGCACGCCGCTGCGCGAGGCTTTGACCCGCGAGGCGACCAAGCGGGCGCTGGCGATTACTGCGCTTGGCAACGCCTATACGCCCGTCGGGCGGATGATCGACGAGCGCTCGATCGTCAACGGCGTCGTCGGCCTGCATGCCACCGGCGGCTCGACCAATCACACCATCCACCTGATCGCCATGGCGGCGGCGGCCGGCATCGCCATCACATGGCAGGATATTTCCGACCTGTCGGAAGCGGTGCCGCTGCTGGCGCGGGTCTATCCGAACGGCCTCGCCGACGTGAACCATTTCCACGCCGCCGGCGGGCTCGGCTTCCTGATCCGCGAACTGCTCGACGAAGGCATCCTGCATGAGGATGTGCAGACGGTGTGGGGCGAAGGCCTGCGGCCTTATGCGGTCGAGGCAAAGCTCGGCGCCGACGGAGGCGTGGTGCGCGAAGCCTCGCCGCGGACAAGCGGCGACGAGAAGGTGCTGGCGCCTTTCAACAAGGCGTTCCAGGCGACCGGCGGCCTAAAGGTGCTGTCAGGCAATCTCGGCCACGCCGTCATCAAGACTTCCGCGGTGAAGCCGGAGCGGCGTGTCATCGAGGCGCCGGCCAGGGTCTTCGACAGCCAGCAAGGGCTGAACGATGCGTTCAAGGCAGGCACGCTGACCGGCGATTTCATCGCCGTCATCCGCTTCCAGGGGCCGAAGGCCAATGGCATGCCGGAGCTGCACAAGCTGACCACCGTGCTCGGCATCCTGCAGGACCGCGGCCAGCGCGTGGCGCTGGTCACCGACGGACGCATGTCGGGCGCCTCCGGCAAGGTGCCGGCAGCGATCCATGTCACACCGGAAGCGGTCGAGGAGGGTCCTATCGCCAGGATCCATGAAGGCGACATCATCCGGCTCGACGCCGATGCCGGCACGCTGGAAGTGCTGGTGCCGGCCGGCGATTTCGCGCTGCGCCGGACGGCGGATGCCGACCTCATCGGCAACGAGTTCGGGTTCGGCCGCGAGCTGTTTGCCGGCTTCCGGCAACTGGTCGGCCGCGCCGATCATGGCGCCAGCGCCTTCGGCACGGCCTGACGGCAGTTCTGCGCAACCCATGAAAAGGGGCGGCACTTGGCCGCCCTCTTGCGGTTGTGCATACGATTCTATTGCACGGTTAGCTCAGCTCGCTCGCCGGCTTTGACCGTCACGTTGCCTTCTTTCGAACTGTTGTCGGATTTCTCCGAGACGACGGCATAGTCGCCCGCCGGGATCGCTGCCTGGTACTTCTGGTCGAATGCATAGCCAAGCGACTTGCGGTTGCCGTTGATGTCCTTTTTGGCCTCGAAAATCTCGATCTTCGAGGCTCCCGGCGCGGTGATCGCCAGCACGCCGGCATTCATTGCGATTTTCAGATCCTGAAATTCGCCGACCTTGACGGTGAACGGCTGCTCGACAACGGCGAGATCAACCGTCGCAATCAAGACATAGTCATCGGCCGGCAGATCGAATTTGCTGTCGGGTCCGTAGGCATAGGTCACCTCGTCCCTGGTTCCATCGATCTTCTTTTTTGCCTTGAGCACCTTGAAGCCGATGCCTGAACCGTCCGCCTTGTCGCCGCCGGCAGCATAATAAGCATTGGCAACGACATGGCCGACACCGACAATCATGTCCTTTTCCACGGTCTTGCCGGCAGCCAGCGGAATCGTTTCGGTAGCCACGCCCTGCCCGATCGTGACCGTCACTTTCTCGTCGCCGGCCGGCAACACGGCTTTCGTGGTCCCATAGAAGGTGGCGGGCATGTCAGCACCCGGATAATCGATGACGATAGCCGCGCCATCGACGACATCTGCCCCCTCGCTCGGTCGCGGATGGATGATGAGCGTGCCGGCATTCAAGTTGAAGAGAGGCTCGTAGACTTGGCCCGCCTCGATCTTGACTTTCTGCTCGGTCTTGGCCTGGCCGTCGCTGGCCACGACGATATAGTCGCCCGGTTCCAGATTGGCCTTGTAGGCGCCGTATTCGGTACTGACGTAGTCGCCGCGCGTGCCGTCGGGTTTCGCCTTGTAGATCTCCCAGGCATTGCCGTCAGTGACGGGATCGCCGCCCTCGGCAAGCACCGCTATCGGCAGGAAATTGAAGTCCGGTTTGGCCGGCTCGGGCGCGGGTGCCGGCGCAGGTGCCGGAGCCGGTTCAGGAGCAGGTGCCGGCGCCGCCACGGTCTCGGCAAGCGCCTCCTGCAGCGCCTTCTCGTCGGAGGCCTGGATGTATTTGCCGCCGGTGTTGTCGGCGAGGCAGGCGATCTGCTTGCCCTCGTCGGCGGTCAGGCCGAAGCCGACGACATCGGCGGTGAAGTCGACGCCGGATGCCTCGAGCTCCTTGCCAAGCGCGCAGGGGTCGCCGCCGCATGTTTCGAGCCCGTCGGTGATAAGCACGACGGTCGCCTTGTCCTCGGTGTATTTCAGCGCCTCGGCCGCCTGTTTGACCGCCGCCGTCAGCGGCGTCTTGCCGAGGAATTTCAGGCTGTCGGCGGCGGCCGAAATGGCGCTGCCCGAACCTGCCTGCGGCGGCACGATCAGCTGGATGTCGTCGCAGCTGCCCTTCTCGCGATGGCCGTAGGCCATGAAGCCGATCTCGTCGTCGGTGGGGACCGATTGAAGCACGGTTCGAAGCGACTCGCGGGCGATTTCGAGCTTGGGCTTGCCGTCGATCTGCGCCCACATCGAGCCGGACGCATCGAGAATGATGATGACCTTGTTTGCGGCGAAGCCGAACGTCGTCATCGACAAAAGGAGGATCGCCGCAGCGACGCCCCGTGCAAGTCCCGCCATCGAAATCTCCTAAATCCGCCCCTGATCCGGGCGGCAAGCTATTTGACGCGGCGCCGGGACACAAGTCCGGGCGCCGGTGCGCAGGGCTGCGGACCCAGCTTAACAAAAGTCCTGACGACAGCCAGTTCGGCGGCGGCGGCAGCCTTTTCCCCGGTAATAGGAATTTTTTCTTGACACCATGACCTCAGCTAAGGTACATATTTGGCTATGGTGCTGATTTGCGCCGGTGACCCGCCGCAATAGGCGGGGTTTTTCGTTTGTTGCACCCGTCAGCCTACGCGCGGCGAAGGCTCCGAAAGAACCCATTAACCCGAATTCATGGCCTTGGCCCGATGCGCCGGGCCGAATGCCGAACTCTCAACGAAAACGAAAACCAGCTTAGTAAGTCGTGCGGCGTTCTTCCGAAGGCGGCCTGCCGAATTGCAGCCGGTAGCTCTGGGCGAAGTAGGAATGCGAGGTGAAGCCCGTCGCGATCGCCACGTCGAGGATCGGCATGTTGGTCTGGCGCAGCAGTTCGCGCGCCCGCTCCAGCCGCAATCGCATATAGTAACGGCCGGGCGTGACGCTGAGATGGCGCAGGAACAGGCGCTCGACCTGGCGCACCGAAAGGCCGGCGGATTTGGCCAGCTGTACCGCCGAAAGCGGCTCGTCGAGGTGGTCGGCCATCAGTTCGACGATGCGCCTGAGCTTCTCCGACTTGCCGGTCAGGTCGCGTTCGGGTCCGACGCGCTGACGGTCGCCGGCCGAGCGGATGCGTTCGTGCTGGAACTGGTTGGCGACGCCATTGGCCAGGTTCGAGCCGAAATCGCCGCGCACGATCTCCAGCATCAGGTCGATCGAAGTGGTGCCGCCGGCACAGGTGTAGCGCTTGCGATCGATCTCGAAGACGTTGCCGGTGCAGTTGATGTCGGGGAATCGCTCGACGAAGCCGGCACGGTTTTCCCAATGGATGGTGCAGCGATAGCCTTCGAGCTGGCCGGCCTCGGCCAGCAGGTAGGACCCGACCGACAGGGCACCCAGCGCATTGCCGCGCCGGCCCCAGCTTCGCAAAGCCGCCAGCACCTTGCTCTTGCCGGGGAATTCGGTCGTCAGCCCGACCGAGACGAAAAGGATATCGACCGGCGGCAGGTCGGCAACGGCGTAGTCGATCTTGAGCGGCAGGCCATTGGAAGCCATCACCGGATCGCCATCGGCCGACACCGTGGTCCAACCGTAGAAGTCGCGGCCAAGCAACCGGTTCGCCGACCGGAACGTATCGATCGCGGCAGCCAGCGAGAACATGGAGAACTTGTCTACCAGCAGGAATGCGAACTGCCGGCCGCCTTGAACGGGGTCAGTCATGACCGGCCGTTCTGAGGGAACACTGGGGTTCGGCAAAGCTGCAGCTTTCTGGCGGGTCAGAAGGACGGCCGTTTCAATCCGGCCGCAAGGTAGGCGGAGGCTAACGTATTGGCCATCAGCATGGCAATGGTCATGGGGCCGACACCGCCGGGCACCGGTGTGATGGCGCTGGCGGCCCTGGCCGCTTCGGCATAGGCGACATCGCCGACGAGGCGGGACTTGCCCTCGCCCTTTTCCGGCGCCGGGATGCGGTTGATGCCGACATCGATGACGGTGGCGCCTGGCTTCACCCAATCACCCCTGATCATCTCCGGCCTGCCGACGGCCGCGACAAGGATATCGGCGGTGCGGGCCAAGGCCGGCAGATCCCTGGTGCGGCTGTGGGCGATGGTGACGGTGCAGTTGGCGGCAAGCAGCAGGTTGGCCATCGGCTTGCCGACGATGTTGGAGCGGCCGACGACGACGGCGTTGAGGCCGGACAGGTCCTTGCCGCGCACCCGCTCGATCAGAAGCATCGAGCCGGCCGGCGTGCAAGGCACGAACGCTGTTTCGAGTTCACCGGTGCCGAGCTTGCCGACATTGATGAAGTGGAAGCCGTCGACATCCTTTTCCGGCGCGATGGTCTGGATGATCTTGCCGGCGTCAATGTGGGCCGGCAGAGGAAGCTGCACGAGGATGCCATTGATGGCCGGATCGGCGTTGAGGTCGCCGATGATCTTCAGCAATGCCTCTTCGGAGGTTTCGGCCGGCAGCGTATGCTGGACGGAATGAAAGCCGCATTCCTTGGCGGTGCGCGACTTGGACGCGACATAGACCTGGCTGGCCGGATCCTCGCCGACGATGACCACGGCAAGACCGGGCTTGGCCTTGCCCTTGGCGACAAGTTCAGCCGTCAGGGTCTTGACCGTCCCCACAACGTCCCCGGCAACGCTCTTGCCATCAATCACTTCAGCCATGGACCACCCTCAACACCAGAATGCCCAAGCGCGTCGCTTCCGGAAGCGACGCGCTTTTCGATCTTTCACAGCGTGGCATCTTCACGAAAAATCCAACATGCAATCCCGCCAAAGCGCCGTCCCATGCCGTTTACGCGAAACCGGCATGTTTTTGTACGGCACCGCGCAGATTTTTGTGGCTCAGAAGTAGCGGCGGCGCGTGCGGCTCTCGGTCAGTTCGCGAACCGCTTCGCGGAATTCGCGCAGGCTGGCGCGGATTTCCTCGATTGGCGCTTGCTGCTCGGCATCCTCCACGGCCCGCGACGGCTCCGCCGATCGCTGATGAGGCTGAGGCGCCTGCTGCTGCGCGACGGGCGGCTGTGGATAAGACTCGGAAGCGGGCTGAGCCGGATCGGACTGCTGCCCGGCATTGGCGGCCGGCATCGATTGCGGATAGGGATAGCCCGGCTGCTGCGCGTAGCCCAATGGCTGCGCGTAGGGATAGAGCTGCGGCCCGGAATATGGCCGCTGCGTCATCATGGGAGGCGGCAGTGGCGGCTGCGCCGTCTGCTGCGGATGGCCGCCGGGCTGGAAAGGTGGTGCCGGGTATGCTGTCGCGACCGCCTGCCGCGGCTCGAAGGCCGGCGCCGGCCGGGGATAGGCGCGGTATTGCGGATCCTGCGTTGGCTCCTCGTTTTCGGCAGAGGCCCATTCGACGGTATCGAACGGCTCCTCCCGGGATGGCCTGCGCGAGACGGACTTGTGCAGCCTCGACAGCAAGGCACCGATCCGGCCGGGACTTTCTGCCGGCGAGACCTCGGCTTGCTGGACAGGCGGTGGCGCGGCCGGCGGTGGTGATGCAGGCGGGGGTGTCGATGGCTGCGGCGCTGGTGGTAATGGCGGCGCCGGCGGCGGCGCTGCCCGATATGCCTTGTCTTCGTAAGGCGTCCGGCGTTCGTCCGCGCCATGGTCGCGACGCGAGCGCGAATTGGCGGTGTCACGCAGGCTCTCATAGGCGCCACGCATGGCTCCGAGGCCAATGCCGGAGGCGAAACCCAGCAACAGGCCGGCGAGCGCGACCACGACCCGCGACGGCCCGTTCGGCTCGAGCGGCGCGAAGGCCTTCGAGATCACATTGATGTTGGCGGTGTTGATGTCCTTCTGCTCGCCGGTCTCCTTGGCGCGCAGCAGGTACTGTTCGTAGACGGAACGCTTGGCGGTCGCCTCGCGCTCCAGTTCGCGCATCGACACGAGGTCGCTGTTGACGTCGCCGCTGCGGACCTTCAGCTGCGCCAGGCGAGAGGCAAGATCCTGTTCGAGTTGGACGGCGCGCTTGAGGTCGACCTGCAGCGACGAGCCGATGCGGCGCAGCTCCGAGGCGATGCGGTCGCGTGCGCCGGCAATCTGGGCATTGATCGCCTGGAGTTCGGGGTGACGCGGCCCGAGCCGGATGGCGGCGCGGTCAGCTTCCTGCTTGAGCGACGCATATTGCGAACGCAGATCGCTCATCGTGTTGGAGTTGATCTCCTCCGGCAAGGTACCGGTGAGAACCGAATTGACGTCGACCGAACGCGCCGAGGCCGCCCGGGCGTTGAGTTCCAGGGTCCGGGCGCGCGCGACCGACAGCTGCTCGTTGAGTTTCAGCATCTCATCGTCGCTGATGAGATGGCCCTGCGCGTCAACGAGATCGTGCGTGGCCCTGAAATCCTCGACCTTGCGCTCGGCTGCCTCGACGCCCTTGCGCAACTCGTCGAGCCTGGCCGTCAGTTCGTCGGTGGCGCGGCCTGCGGTGTCCGACTGTATCTGGCCGAAAGTCTGCAGGAAGACATCCGTCATCGTGTTGGCGATGAGGGCCGATTTCTCGCCATTCTGCGTGGTGGCGCTGACGGTGATGACGAAGGTCTTGCCGCCGCGCTCGACCGAAAGGCTCTCAGCCAGGTTGCCGACAGCAAGCGCGCGGCGACGGCTGTCGTCGACACCCCCCGGCCCATCATTGCGGGACAGGACGGAGCGAATGAGCGACATGACGCTGAGGCCGCCGCCGCCTTGCCCATTGAATTCCGGATCGTTGACCAGATTGAGCTTGTCGACGACCTTGTTGAGAACAGTGCCTGATGTCAGCACCCGAACCTGGTTCTCGACGATGGCCAGCGTGGCGTCGGAAGCGACGACCGACTGGGTGAGATCGCGGTCGGTGAGCTTCAGGTCGCGCGGGTCGACGATCAGTTCGGTGGTGGCCTCATATTTCTTCGGCGTCGACAGCGCTATGGTGACGCCGAGCGCAGCGCCCAGTAGTGTCGTCGTCACGATCAGCAGCTTCGACTTGCCGACACCACGCACGACCTGCATCGGATCGATCAGCGGCTTCCACTGCTGGCTGTCCGTGCCGTCGTTTCGGGATAACGACGCGTCGCCTGCAGCGTAAGGTTCCGATGCACGATCGGCGCGACGGGCGCCAGCGGTTTCGGCGGCACCAGGCTGTGTCCGTGGCGTGGTTTGCGCGCGGTAAGCTTGCTCATGATCCCCGTCGGTCGCGACCGGATCCGACAGTTTAGGGTTGCGCGCCTCGCGCTGCGAACGGGCGAGGCGATGACGCGTGGCGGCATCCTCGCGCCATGACGGGTCTGCCCGGTCGCCTATCGAGACCAGGGACGCGTCGGGTTCGTCGCCGCGCACAGCCTGGCCAAGCGCCAGCAATGAGCGCTCGCGCTTCCAGTCTTCGCGGTTTTCCCTGTCGACCATCGTCTGGAACTTTACCCTTGGCGACCTGCGAACGGAGATTGGCCATTCGTTAAGCCACGCTAAACAGGCATGGAAAACAAAAGGTTAATTTTCCCGCGCCGAAGCGTCGGTTTCTCGTTTCGGTTGCATCTATTTTCGACACAAGCCCAGCCGCCAGAACGGCACGTTAAGTTTTCCGGCCTAGGCTCTCCTTGAGACATGACGCAGGCCAGTGACATACCGCAAAGGCGGCCCCTCGCCCGGATCGGCAGCTTTTTGGCCGAACGACGGGGGCTGCTTCGCGACTATTTCTCAGCGATCAGCGGTGCCGGTGGGCGACTGGTGTTTTCGCTGGCCTATTTCATCGCGCTGGCCAACACGCTGTCGATATCCGAATTCGGCATGTTCGCCACGGCGTCGGCGGCCGGCGTCATGCTGTCGCGCATCCTCGCCTTCGGGTTCATCTCGGCGCTTTACCGCACCGCCACCATCCGCCCCAATCTGATCGGCACCTTTTCCGCCGGCTTCCTGCTGCTCGGCGTGCTGTCGCTGCCGCTGCTGGCCGTGGCCTCGTTCGGCGTCTATCTGCTTTTCTTCGCCGACACCGTGCCGCTGTCGGTGTTTGCGGCAATCGTCTTTGCCGAAGCGCTGTTGTGGCGGCCGGTCGAGGTGGCGCTGATCGTCAACAACGGCCTGGGCAAGTTCGGCCGCGCCGCGCTGCTGGCCATCCTGGCGACCGCGCTGCGGGCGCTCGGCGCGGTGCTGTTCATGTTCTCAGCGCAACACAGCGTCTGGATATGGTCCTGGTTCTATATCGGCGCCAATGCCGCCTCGCTGCTGATCGCCTTCGGCTTCTTCTACCCGCGCCAGAGGCTGCGGCTGCGCGTCGAGCTGTATCTTCGGCGATTGGCCGATTCCATCTATGTGGCCGGCGCCGAAGTGCTGTTCTACCTGCAGATGGAGTTCGACAAGCTGCTGGTGCTGGCGATCGGCGGCCCGCATCTGGCCGGCATCTACGCCATCATCATGCGGCTGGTAGACCTGACGGCGATTCCGATCCGCACCTTCTCGATGATGCTGGTGCAGCGCATGATGCGCGCGCCGGAACTGTTGTCGCGTCTGGCGGTCAAGAGCGGCATCGAAGGCGGTGTGTTCGCGGTTTCGACGCTGGCGCTGCTGACACTTGGCATCGTGCTGCATTTCTTCCCCAATGCACTCGGCAAGAATGTCGCCGAGGCTGCCCCGCTGGTGGTGCTGGCAATCTGCGTGCCGGGATTGCGCAATCTGGTCGAATACCAGGCCGAGCTTTTGTTCGCACGCGGCCAAACGCTGGTGCGGGCGCTCAATCTCGGCCTGCTCGCCGGATTGAAGGCGCTGTTGCTGACTTATGTGCTGACGACCATCCTCGACACGCCGAAGCTGGTGCTGTCGCTCAATGTCGTCTTCCTGCTTCTGTATCTCGCCTCGACGCTGCTCACCTATTCGGCGATGCGCAAGCCGGCAAAGCCCGTCTAGGGCTTTCTCATTTGTGCATGACTTCTGGACAAACGGAAATCGTTTGTCCGAGAAAACCGGTTTCCGCTTTTCGGGATGATCTAATCCAGCCCAATCAGACGGCGGATGCGGCCGATATCGGTGCCGATGAAGGATTGCATGCCGATCGCCACCTGCTCCGGCGCCATGGCGGCAACGAAGCGGCGGAACTCGTCATCCGAAAGCGCTTCGCCAGTCCAGTGCACGCGGCAGAACTCTTCGGAACCGTGGAAGTGGCCGGCTCCGTCCAGCAGATCGTCGACATAGCGGCCGTAGATCATGCATTCGGAGAATTTGCGCGCCGAGCCGACGACCTCGACCCAGTTGCGACCATGGACCCTTTCGATCGCACCGCACATGGCCAGCACGGTGTCGCGCCGCCAGGCGATCAGCGTCGAGATGTAGTCATGGTTCGACGTCCGGGACGGGTCGATGCCGAGTGCCGATCCCGCATTGCGCGACCAGATGCGATGCTCCTCATGACCTTCGTCCGCCAGCACAGCGTCGCGGCGGAACAGGCGCACCTTGCCGTCGCGCCAGAAGGCGCTGCAGTCGAAAGGTTTCAGGAACGCAACATCGGAATCACAGAAGATGAGCACGTCTTGAGATGCATGCGCCGAGATGGCGATGCGGCGCAACTGCTGCACATGCCAGCCGCGCAGCGGCTGCGTCTTCAGGCTGAGCCAGACGCGCCGGCGAAACAGGCTGAACGGGTCGTCGAAGGCGTGCAGCCAGCGCGGCAGCAATTCCCGCTCGTCGACCACCGTGCGGCGGCCGGTCTCCAATTGGCGAAACAGGCCGACATCGCGATGCTCGACCAGGATGTAATGGTGCGCCGCGCCAGAAACGTGGCGATCAAGTGTCTCGCACAGCAGGCGACAGCGCTCGAAATCGGGCGCATAGCTTGCCGTCACGATGGCCGCCGTCGGGGTCTGCCGGAGCGGGCTTGGCTCGACAGCGGCACCTGGCACGAACCTGCTGTTCATTTGGTATCTCCCGCGGCTTCGGGCGCAAGCGAGAATTTCTGCCTGACGACGCGCAGCAGGAACAGCGGGTTGCCGACCACATAGCGGCGCCACAGGCGGCCCGGCTCGACAGCCAACCGGAACAGCCATTCGAGCCGCAGCCGGCGCATCCACAAGGGCGCGCGGGGCACCGCGCCGCTCAGGAAATCAAGCAACGCGCCGACGGCGATCGGCAGCGTGCAATGGCGCGCGTCGATATGGCGTTCGATCCACAATTCCTGGCGCGGCACGCCCATGGCCACGAGCAGCACGTCGGGCCGAAGCGCGGCAATCCGGTCGACGATTTCCTGCTCCTGCGAAGGGGGGAAATAGCCGTCATGGATCACCACGAACCGGTGCTGCACGGCCAGTGCCGCCAGCTTGACCGACGCCGCTTCGGCGTTGACGCGCGTCGCGCCGAGCAGCCCGACGGTCAGCGGCGTCGTCGAGGCCTGCAGGAAGGCCGGGACGAAATCGGTACCATTGAGATTGTCGGGAAACGGCGCCCCGTAGAGGAGCCTCGCCGCCAGATCGATGCCGATGCCGTCGGGCAGGATGAGGAAATCATCGAGTGCTTCGGCGAACACCGGGTCGGTATAGGCGATGTTGGCGTTGTGGGCGTTGAGGAAACTGATCTTGGTGAAGCGCCGCTCGGCAATCAACCGGTTCAGCAGGGCGATGGCATCGTTCCAGCGGACCGCAACCACCGGGATGCCAAGGATCGTCTTCAGCGTGTCGAGCCCGAACGCGGCGCGGGCGGAATGCATGTTCATGCAAACGCCTCCTGCCTGAGAGGGGCGAGCTTTTCGAGGCCGAGCCGGATGGCAGCGTCGAGCGCCTTGACCTGCGAGCCCCGGAACGCGCTGCCGTCAACGTCGCGGATGTCGGCCGCTGCAGCCTCGAGAGCCCTGGCGAAGGCAACGGGATCGTCGGTGACGACGCAATTGGAAGGACGGTGGTCGATGCCGCGCAGCGAACGGCTGGTGGCGACCGAAGGCAGGCCGAGCTCGAAGGTTTCGATGGTCTTCAACTGGACGCCGCTGCCGGCGGTGCTGATCAGCGGGATGACGGCAGCACCGCGCACGAAAGCTTGCGCGTCGGGCACGCGGCCGACAAATTCGACACCCGGGTGCTTCGACGCGACGCCCGAAGGCATGTGGCCCGCAATGCGGATGCGGAAATCGGGCCGCAGATGCGGCACGACCTTGCCCAGGAACCAGTCGAGGCCGATGCGGTTCGGCTGCCAGGTCCAGGTGCCGATCAGTGCGGCGTCGCAGTCGATGCGGCGCGGGCTTTTCAGGGTTGGCGCCTGGGCACCGGTCACCAGCGGCAGCACCGCCGAGCGGTTGTCGGAGGCGACACCGAGCGCGGCGCGGTCTTCCTCGGCCAGGGTGAAGACGAAGCGCGCCCGGCGGCAGAGACGCTCTTCCATAGTCTTGAGCAGCCTCGCCTCGCGGCGAAACAGCAGGCGCTGGAAGAGGCTGCCGGCGGCAGCGGCATTCTCCCGCGCCGAAAGATGCTCGACATTGTGGGCAACGAAGATCGAAGGCCGCTCAGCGAACAGCTTTTCGAAGGCGCCAGCGAACTGCACGGAATTCAAGACATAGCCGTCAAACGGTCCGGCACGCTCAATGGCAGCGAGAACATCGCTGTCGGACACGGCGCGCAGCTTGACCGACGCGAAGGTGAGGCCCGAAAGCAGCGCCTTGCCGACCCAGGCCAGCTTTTGCCGCGCGGAGGCATTGTCCGTGCGCACGTCGATCGCACCCAGCACCACGGTGTTTTCGGGGTCGGCCGCGGGCTTCCCCGGCCAGGTGAAGCCGATGACGGTGACGCGCGCGCCAGCGCGCCGCAAGGCAGCGATGATCGCAGCGTTGGCGATCTCGTAGCCCGAGGCGAGAGCGCCGTCGGGCACGATCGATGTGGCGAACAGCAGATGCATCTTACCTATCCAGTGGTGTAGCCGGTAGCAAAGTGCGGTGAACCCTTGATTAAGCCTGCACATTCGACGGCCGAAAGCCGCTGCCTGGCGGGCTTCTCCGTACAAGGTGATTAACGAAACCTTATCAACCGTGGTGCTACCAGAGCCCAACTCACCATGTGGCTGGACACGGATGATCCCTTTGCCATCGGACGGTTCGGTATCGGTCGCGGGACGCACGCCGCGGCTTGACGTCGAGGCCGTCGAAGCCGTCGTCACCTTGCCGACCTTCAAGCGTCCGGAGCAGGTGCTGGAAACGCTGGCGTCGCTGCGCGCGCAGCAAACCGGCAGGCGCTTTGCCGTGATCGTCATGGAGAACGAAGCCGAGGCGCGGGCCGGCGCCAAGGCGGTGCTGCCGCTGTTCGAGCGGGGCGAAATGCCGGGCCTGGTGATCATCGCGCATGAGCGCGGCAATTGCAGCGCCTACAATGCCGGCTGGCAGACAGCCATCCTGCAATTCCCGAACTTCAGGCATCTGCTGGTCATCGACGACGACGAGATCGCCGATCCGCAGTGGCTGGAACGGATGTGCCTGGCTGCCGAAACGCTCGGCGCCGACATTGTCGGCGGCCCGCAGGTGCCCGTGTTTGCCGACCCCGCCCATGCGCGATGGGCAGACCATCCGGTGTTCGCGCCGCCTTACCGGGAAACCGGACGCGTGCCGGCGCTCTATTCGTCGGGCAATCTTCTGGTCGGGCGCAACGTGCTGATCGCCATGGGTCCGCCCTTTCTCGATCTCAGATTCAATTTCATGGGCGGCGGCGATTCCGACTTTCTCAGCCGGTCGGTGCAAAAGGGCTTTGTGCTGGGCTGGTGCGCCGAGGCCAAGGTGCTGGAAACCGTTCCGGCGCGGCGTATCGAAGCCGACTGGATCCGCGCCCGCAGCCTGCGCAACGGCGTCATCTCGACACTGGTCGAAAAGAAGAAGCGCGCCGGCACGCCAATGGCCGGCGCCAAAGTGTTGCTGAAGAGCCTGGCACTGCTTGCCGCCTCGCCGTTTCGCGGCATGATCCGGCTGGCGCGGACCCGATCGCCGGCGATCGCCATCTACCCCGTCCATGTGGCGCTGGGCCGCGTGCTGGCCGAATTCGGATATGCCAATGAGCAGTACCGCCAGCCTGAGAAAAACTGAGCGCGCGCCGCTCGGCGACGCGTTCACGCGCGAAGGCGTGGCCACCGCCATTGCCGCGCTGCTGTTCACCGTCATCATGGTGTCGTTCCGGCCGTTCCAGCCGGGCGGCGCCGAACTCACCGGTCAAGGCGGCGACATCGTCAACCAGCTTGGCTTCGGTTCGCTCGGCGCCATGTCGATCTTCTCGCTGATGGCCTTTGCCGATCCGCGCGTGGTGCGCTCGCTGCTGAGCCCATCCTGGGTGTTGATGCTGGGCTTCTTTTTCCTCTCGGTGATCCTGTCGACCGATCCGCCTTCGGCGATGCGCGCCGCCTCCTTCACCCTGATCGGCATCCTGACGATGGCGACGATCCTAGTGCTGCCGCGCGACGCCGAAGCCTTCTCGAAGGTGATCATCTTCACCGCCGTCGTGGTCATGGGCCTTTCCTATCTCGGCCTCATCGTCTTTCCGCACGAGGCGATGCACACAGCCGACTCGCAGGAGCCCGAACATGCCGGACTGTGGCGCGGCGTGTTCACCCACAAGAACATTGCCGGGCCGGTCATGGCCTGCCTCAGCTTCGCAGGCCTCTATCTCTACCGGCGCGGGCAGCGCTACTGGGGCGCCGGGATCTTCTTCGCGGCGATGATCTTCATGCTGCACACCGGCTCCAAGACGACAGCCGGCCTGGTGCCGTTCTCGATCCTGATCGTCATGTTCCCGAGCCTGATAGGCATGCGGCTCGGCACGCCGATCCTGTTTGCGCTGGCCATCATCGCCACGGCTGTCGGCACGCTGGGCATCGTCTTCCTGCCGCCTGTAAAACATCTGGCGGCGATCTATTTCCCCGGCATGACCTATACCGGCCGCACGACGCTGTGGGAGTTCGCCGGCAGCATGCTGGCGAAGAAGCCATGGACCGGCTACGGCTATGAGAGCTTCTGGGGCACGCCGCTCTTGCTCAACCAGGACCAGCCCTTCGACCGGCCGTGGGACATCAGGACCATCGTGCACGGCCATGACGGCTATCTCGACATCGCCGTGCTGATGGGCATTCCGGCACTATGCGTGGCGGTCTACACCTTCCTCATCGCGCCGCTGCGCGACTACATGCGCATTCCGTTGCGCAGGGAAAACATCTTTCTCGGCGACTTCTTCATGATGGTGGTGCTGTTCACGGCGCTTAACGCTTTCCTCGAAAGCTTCTTCTTCCATCGCGGCGACCCGGTCTGGCTGTTCTTCGTGCTCGGCGTGCTCGGCCTCAGGCAAGTGTCGCTGCGGCCAATCGCGGTGCGCGATCCCGATCGTGGCTCGCGATCCTGATGGGGCTTCCCCAGGGAAGCGCCAGCGTCTATGTGAAGGCCTTCCTTTGGAGGGCTTTCTATGACGATCAGGCTTGTTCTCGCCGGCTGCGGCAATATGGGCTACGCCATGCTCTCGGGCTGGCTGAAATCCGGCAAGCTCGCGCCGTCGGCGGTTTTCGTGGTCGAGCCCAATGCCGATCTGCGCAATCGCGCGGCAGCGCTGGGCTGCGCTACATCAGCCGATGCGGGTAGCATACCGGCCGATGCCCTGCCCGATCTCGTCGTCATCGCGGTGAAGCCGCAGGTGATCCGCGACGTCACGGCCGCCTACAAGCGCTTCGGCGACGGCCGCACCACCTTCGTCAGCATCGCCGCCGGCACGCCTGCCGCCACCTTCGAGGAAATCCTCGGCAACCGCGCGCCGATCGTGCGCTGCATGCCCAACACGCCCGCGGCGATCGGCAAGGGCATGATGGTGGTGTTCTCCAACAAGCTCGTGTCCGATGACACCAAGCGTTTCGTCGCCGACCTTTTGTCGGCGAGCGGCGAAGTGGCCACCATCGACGATGAGGGCCTGATGGATGCGGTGACCGCCGTGTCCGGATCGGGGCCGGCCTATATCTTCCATTTCATCGAAGCGCTGACGGTTGCCGCCGAGAAGGCCGGTCTGCCGACGGCGACCGCCAAGCTGCTCGCCATGCAGACCGTCTATGGCGCCGCCTCGCTCGCCGCCGAAAGCGGCGAGGAACCGGGCGTGCTGCGCCAGCAGGTCACCAGCCCCAACGGCACGACGGCCGCGGCGCTGGCCGTTCTGATGGGCGAGGACCGGCTGACCAATCTGCTGACGCAAGCGGTGGAGGCTGCGCGGCTGCGGTCGGTCGAACTGGGGAGATAAATCCTCAGCTTGTCCCGTACAGCATCTCATCCTGCAGCCGGCGCAAGGCGAACAGCCTCGTCGTCTGGTCGGGCGACGCATTATCCGCCGTCAGCAATTCGCCTTTCGTGACCGGTTTCAGCACCTTGCCGCCCTCGAGCAGGCCGACCGGCACGGCGCGCTGGGCGCGGGCTTCGCCGACGGTCATCGTCCAGGAGCGGTAACAAGTCTCGCCGATCGCATCGAAGGTCTCGCCGGGGGCAAGGTCGCGCTTGGCAACGGCGCAGACTTCGGCCACGGGCCGCGGCAACGGCACCATGTCGGGCTTGCCGAAAAGCACGATGCGGGCGGCGGTCAGCGGCACTTCCAGCGATGTCAGATGATAAGGCCGGAACAGGCTGTAATAGGGGCCGTGCCCGATATGTAGATCGTCCATGCGCTCGATGATGCGCGGATGCGTCGCCTCGACGATGACGAAGACGCCGGGCGCGACGCCCTTGCCGACCGTGTAGTCGACGACGCCTTTCTTCGTGAGCAGACCGCCATCCTCGCGCGGGATGAGCACCTTGGCGAGGTCGTCGCGATCGGCCTTGGGGCCGTGCATGCCGGGGACGTCCGGCACCAGCCCGGTGGCGTTGGCGATGGCGCACATCTCGACCATGGTCTTGGAGCCGTCGACGAACTCGACCAGCATGCGCGGGTTCATGTTGCGGCGGATCGCTTCGGCGCGATAGTCGTCCGGCACGGCATCGTGGTTGAGCGGGTTGTTCTTGCCCTTGCCGGCCGACACGATGGTCAGCCCGAGCGCCGACGCAAACTCGATCAGTTCCATGCAGCTCGACGGCTCGTCGCCCGCACCCACCGAATAGACGACGCCAAGCCGGTCGGCCTGCTGCTTGAGATAGCAGCCGATGGTGACGTCGGCCTCGACGTTCATCATCACCAGATGCTTGCCGTGCTCCATCGCCATGAGGTCGAAATCGGCGGCGACGCCCGGCTTGCCGGTGGCGTCGATGACGACGTCGATCAGCGGATTGGTGACCAGCATCTCGTTGGATGTGACGGCGATTTTTCCCGCCTCGATTGCCGCGGTGACTTTCGAGGCGGTGTCGGCTTCGACCGCCATGGCTTCGTCGCCATAGGCGATACGGATAGCGTCGCGCGCGGTGTGCGGGCGGCGCGTCGAGACGGCGCAGACCGAAATGCCCGGCATCAGCATGCCCTGCGTGACCAGATCGGTGCCCATTTCGCCCGAACCGATGACACCGATGCGCACCGGGCGGTTCTCGGCGGCACGCTTGGCGAGATCACGGGCAAGCCCGGTCAGGGCGACGTTGGTCATGCAGGAATGTCCACAGCTTCGTGATTTGGGGTCGGATAGCAGGGAATGGGTTCTATTTGCTAACGAAACCCGGTCGCGACCGGCAATTTCCCACGAAATCGTCTCGGAAGGCACGTCCGCCGGGGCTCGATTCGCCGAAGCCCAACCAATTGACATTGCAGCGGACAACCCCAATAAAACATTCGTTTGTCAACAAAGGCAAATGTTCACCGACGCGACAGTCGGGAAGCATTCGCCTCTGGGCAAATTGGGGAGTGTCTTTGCGCCACGGCGTCAAAGGCTGGATGGAGCATCATTGCGAGGCGTCGAGCGAAGGCTCGCGGCTCCAGGGGAGGAAAAATGGATACTGTTCTCGCGGGCCTAAAAGGGGCCATCGATACGCTTGGCCCGACGATCCTGCTGCCAATTGTCATTTTCGTCATCGCCGTGGTTCTGGGCGCCAAGGTCAGCAAGGCTTTTCGCGCCGCCGTCACCATCGGCGTCGCCTTCATCGGCATCAATCTGGTGCTTGGCCTCATGTTCACGTCGATTGGCGACGTCGCCAAGGCCATCGTCACCAACACCGGCATCCATCGCGACATCATCGATGTCGGCTGGCCCTCCGCGGCCGCGATCGCCTTCGGCTCATCGGTCGGCCTTTGGGTCATTCCGGTCGGCATCCTCGTCAACATCGTGCTGTTGCTGACACGCATGACGCGCACGCTCAATGTCGACGTCTGGAATTTCTGGCACTTCGCCTTTGTCGGCTCGCTGGTCGTCGCCGCAACCGACAATCTGGCCTATGGCATCGCGGTCGCAGCACTTGTCGCAGCACTCTCGCTGTTGTTCGCCGACTGGTCGGCGCGCGCGGTGCAGCAGTTCTACGGGGTACCCGGCATTTCCGTGCCGCATCTCGCCTCGGCGCAGATCCTGCCGATCGCCATTGTGCTCAACTGGATCATGGACCGCATTCCCGGGATCAACCGCATCAACATCAACACCGATACGATCGAGCGCAGGTTCGGCGTGTTCGGCGAACCTGTCGTGATGGGCCTCATCATCGGCCTCGTGCTTGGTGCGATCGCCTTCTACAATGCGGGTGATCTCAGCGTGGTGCTGGCCAAGGTTCTGGGCACCGGCATGACGCTGGCCGCGGTCATGCTGCTGCTGCCGCGCATGGTCAAGATCCTGATGGAAGGCCTGCTGCCGGTTTCCGACGCAGCCCAGGCATTCGTGCGCAAGCGCACGGGCGATCGCGAGCTTCTTGTTGGCCTCGATTCCGCGATCCTGATCGGCCATCCGGCCGCGATCTCGTCGTCACTGATCCTGGTGCCGATCGCGATCATCCTGTCCATCATCCTGCCGGGCAACCGCGTCATCCTGTTCGCCGACCTTGCGGTCATTCCCTTCATCGTCGCCATGACCGCGCCGCTGGTCAAAGGCAACGTGTTCCGCATGGTGGTGATCGGCACGGTGACGCTGGCCATCGGCTTCTACGTCGCCAACGCGCTGGCGCCGCTGTTCACAAGTGCTGCCGTCGCATCGGGCTTCAAGCTGCCGGCGGATGCGCTGCAGATCACCTCGGTGGTCGACGGCTTCCTGTGGGTGCCTTACGTGGTCATCGAGGCGATCCAGGGGCTTGGACTTGTCGGCATCATCGTGATCGCGGTGGTCATCGCGGCATTGTTTGTCCTCTACCGCCGCAATCCGCTCGGCTGGGAGCGGGCCGCGGGCGCCGAGGACGAGCCGGCCGAAGAGACGGCCTGAACCTGATAGGGTCCACCCTTCAACCGATCGTGCGCCCTCCTCGGGGCGCCCGATTTCATCGACGGAGCCCGATCGTGCGCCCTCCTCGGGGCGCACGATTTCATCGACGGAGCAAAGAATGTCCGACGGCCTCATGCAGCTTCTGGATCCCGACGCGATCGTGCTCGGATCCGATGCCTCGACCAATGAGGAGATCATCCGCATCCTGGCGGGCCGGCTGGAGAGACTTGGCTATGTCAAAAGCTCCTATGCCGACGCGGTCGTGCGCCGCGAATTGACCATCCCGACAGGACTGCCGCTGGAACGCTCCGACAATGTCGCGGTGCCGCACACCGATCCGGAGCATGTGCTGAAGCCTGGCATCGCGATGGGCACATTGAAGCAACCGGTGATCTTCGCCAACATGGAGGATCCCGACGAGATGCTGCCGGTCGGCTTCGTCTTCCTGCTTGCCATCAACGACAAGGACAAGCAGATTGAGGCGCTGCAGGCCGTCATGGCCACCATCCAGAACCCGCAAGCCTTGGATGATTTGAGGTCGGCCAGAACCCTCGAAGACGTGCGAGCCGTACTCGGCTGATAACCAAGGAGAGAAGCAGAGATGTCCAGACAGAAAACCATTCTCTTCGCCTGCGGCACGGGCATCGCCACCTCGACCGCGGTCAATGTCGCCGTCACCGAGGAAATGAAGAAACGTGGCCTCACCTTCAATGCCCAGCAGGCAAAGGCCACCGAAGTGCCCGGGCTGGCCGACAATGTCGACTTCATCGTCGCAACCACCCCGATCTCCGCTTCGGTGACCAAGCCGGTCATCAAGGGCCTTGCCTTCCTCACCGGCATCGGCAAGGACAAAGTGCTCGACGAGATCGAGGCTCAATTGCGCAAGTGACGGTCCAGACGCCACGCGCAGGCTGACGCGGCTTCACACCACCCTGACGTAGCTCGTCATTCCCGATTTCTGGTGCTCGATGATGTGGCAGTGCAGCAGCCAGTCGCCGGGATTGTCGGCGACGAAACCGAGCTGAACCTTCTCGTTGGGCTGGATGAGATAGGTGTCGGAAATGACAGGCTGAACCTGGCGCGTCGAGGACGACAGCACCTTGAAGCTCATGCCGTGCAGATGCATCGGATGGGATTGCGGCGTCAGGTTCTCCATGTCGATGACGTAGCTTTGGCCAAGCTTCAGTTCGGCCAGAGGCGCGGTCGGATCCTTGGTGTCGCCGGGCCACGGCACTTTGTTGATGGCCCAGAAACTGTAGCCCAGCGAGCCGCAGATGCCATCGCTCGGGACATTTTCCGCCGTGGCGCTGAGCGCCAGGGAAATATGCCTGGCACTGGCGAGATCCACTTCCGCCACCGGATTGAGCTCCAGTGGAGCAACATCGCGAATGTCCCGTTTGAGGGAGTTTCCTGTCGCGCGCAGGGTTGCCAGGATTTTTGGCTTGGTGCCTCTGACGTCCCTCAAGCTGACGATCGCGCCTTCCTCGTCGGGCATGCGTATGGCCAGCTCCATGCGCTGGCCGGGTCCAAGCAGCAAGGCATCGGGGGAAAAACGCTCAGGCACCGGATTGCCGTCGAGCGCCATGACAGTCGCCTGTGCACCGTCGACGTGAAAAGCGTAGATGCGCGTCACGTCGGTGATGGCGACGCGCAGCCGCGCCAGTCCGCCGGCCGGCGCATCATATTGCGGCTGGTCGAGCCAATTGGCGGTGCGCACCGTGCCGTAAGTGCCGGTTCTCGCGGCATCGCGCGGCCGGAACTGGTCGATGAACTGACCGTCGTCGCCGAGGCGCCAGTCGCGCAAATTGAGGACGATTTCGGCATCGAATTTCGGATCGTTGGGATTCTCGACCACGATCACGCCGGTCAGGCCATGGCCCATCTGCTCCAGCGTGTTGCAATGCGGGTGGTACCAGAAGGTGCCGGCATCGGGCGGCGTGAAGGCGTAGTCGAAATGATCGCCGGTGTAGACGTAGGGCTGGACCAGGAACGGCACGCCGTCCATCTTGTTTGGAACGCGAATACCGTGCCAGTGGATCGTCGTCGGATCGTCGATCGCGTTGACAAGGCGTGCAGCGAAGGGCTGGCCTTTTTTCATTCTGAGCACGGGCGGCATTCCGGCGTTGCCATAGGTCAGCACATCCCTGGTCTGGCCGATATCCATCAGCTTCGCCTGGATCTTTGCCGTCTGCAAAACCACCGGCTCAGGCGTGGCAGCGGCCCAGCCACCAAGCCGGCCCATGGCCGAAAGCCCGACCCCGCCTGCGCCGGCAATCGCTGCCGTTTTCAAAAGCCGGCGTCGGGTGAGTACGGTCATTTGACGCTCCAGCTGCAAAAGACGGCTGCCCTGGGTTTATCGCAGCCTTGGATCGTAAGCGAGCATCCTGTGCCTAAACCGACTCCGCCACCGGCCTTAAGCAAAAGACGCTGGCGTGGACGGACAATCGACCACAATAAGCATCGCTGGCGGAGCGGCGCGCGACTATTTCGGCCGCGCCCCATAGGCGGCAAGGAATGCTTCGACCGAAGCATCGGCGTGCCGCTCGAGGTCCGCCTTCGAACGCGGGTTGCTTCCGGTGAACATGGCTTCGTTCATTGGGATCCAGAGAAGCATTCCGAAGAGATGGCTGGCCGCCAGACGGGGATCGCTGGTCTGCAACAGGCCTCGACTGGTAAGCTTTTGAAAGCATGATGCCACCGAGGCAAGCATGCGTTCAAAACCTTTTTCATACCAGCTCCGGCCAAGCTGCGGCATCCGATCCGCGTTGGCGATAATCAGACGCCGCAGCTTCAGCAGCTCTTCGTCCATCAGCGTCGTTGTCATGCGTCGGGCAAGCTGCTGTAGCCCACCCTCCATGAATTTCGCCTCGGAAAGCAGCATCGTCACGGACTCGACGACATCGTTGGTCTGGCTGGCGGTGGACTCGACGACTTCGCCGAAAAGCGTCTCCTTGTCCGTGAAATGCTTGTAGACAGTCTGCTTGGATGCGCCTGCTTTGGTGGCGATCTCTTCCATGCTGGTTCCATCATAGCCCTTGGCGATGAAGGCGGCCGTAGCCGCTTCAATGATTTCACGATCCTTGCGAGCCGACCTGGTCTCACCATCAATTTTCATAGCGCCTCTCAACCAGTACTAGACGGTACCGTTCCCGCATGGTAGCCATGGTCACAGTACTAGACTGGCTAGTACCCATCAACGGCAGCAAGGCTTAGACCGATGACCAAAATGATCTTCCTCAATCTACCGGTACGCGATCTGCAGGCGGCGACCAAGTTCTATCTCGCGATCGGGGGCACGCTGAACCCGCAGTTCTCGAGCGACCAGTCCAGCTCGATCATGTTCTCAGACTCGATCGGGGTCATGTTGCTGACGCACCAGCATTACAGCCAGTTCACAGCGCGGCAGATCGGCGACCCCAAGCGGGACAGCCAGATGTTGATCGCACTCACCGTCGACAGCAAGGACGAGGTCAATGTCGTAATCGAGAAGGGCGTGGCGGCAGGCGGTCGCGCCGATCCCAACCCGGCGCAGGATCTCGGTTTCATGTTCAACCGCCACATCGAAGATCCGGACGGCAACGTCTGGGAGCTGCTGTGGATGAACCCGTCGGCCATGCAATAGCCCATAGGAATCGAAGCGGGCCAGGATGACAATGGAGAAGCGACCGGCATTCGCCTGTCGCTTCCGTCAGGCGCGCCGGCATCGGCTATTCAGCCGCCTCGGCATAGTGTGCCGGCACGTAGTTGAGGATGGGGCCAAGCCAGCGCTCGGCCTCGACCAACGGCATCGCCTTGCGGCGCGCATAATCCTCGACCTGGTCGCGCTCGACCTTGGCGACGCCGAAATAATAGCTTTCGGGATGCGACAGATAGATCCCCGAGACGGATGAACCCGGCCACATCGCATAGCTTTCGGTCAGGCTCACGCCGGCATTGCCTTCGCCGTCGAGCAGCCGGAACAAAGTCGCCTTCTCGGTATGGTCGGGCTGAGCCGGATAGCCGGGCGCCGGTCGGATGCCGCAATAGGGTTCGCCGATCAGCTCGTCGGGCGCCAGCGATTCGTCTGGCACGTAGCCCCAGAATTCCTTGCGCACCTTCTCATGCATGCGCTCGGCAAAGGCTTCGGCGAAGCGGTCGGCCAGCGCCTTGACCATGATCGAGGAATAGTCGTCGTTGGCGCGTTCGAAGCGTTCGGCGATCGCCACCTCCTCGATGCCGGCGGTGACGATGAAGCCGCCGATGTAATCGGCCTTGCCGCACTCCGCCGGCGCGACGAAGTCCGCCAGTGCAACATTGGCCTTGCCGTCGCGCTTGGTCAGTTGCTGGCGCAAGGTGAAGAACGTCGCCAGTTCCTGCGACCGCTTCTCGTCCGTAAACAGCCTGATGTCGTCGCCGACGGCGTTGGCCGGCCAGAAGCCGATGACGCCGCGCGGCGCGAACCACTTTTCGGCAATGATCTTGTTCAGCATCGCCTGCGCATCCTCGAACAGCTGGCGCGCGGCGGCGCCTTGCGCCTCGTCTTCGAGTATTTTGGGATAGCGGCCCTTCAGCTCCCAGGTCTGGAAGAACGGCGTCCAATCGATGTAGCGCGCGAGCTCGGTCAGGTCCCAGTTCTCGAACACCTTCACGCCTGTGAAGGACGGCTTCGGCGGCTCATATTCGGACCAGTCTATCCGATGCGCATTGGCCCTCGCCTTGGCCAGCGGCAAACGCTGCTTGTCGGCTTCCGAGCGGGCATGCGCATCGGCGACCTTCTTGTATTCGGCGCGCACCGTATCGACAAAGCCGCCCTTGCTCTCGTTGGACAGCAAGGATGAGACCACGCCGACCGCGCGGCTGGCGTCGGTGACATAGACCGTCTGCCCCTTGCTGTAGCGCGGGTGGATCTTCACCGCCGTGTGCACGCGGCTGGTCGTCGCGCCGCCGATCAGCAGCGGAATGTCGAAGCCTTCACGCTCCATCTCGGCAGCCATGTGCGCCATCTCGTCCAGCGACGGCGTAATCAGGCCGGACAGGCCGATGATATCGACATTTTGCTCGCGCGCCGTCTGCAGGATCCTGGCCGCCGGCACCATGACGCCGAGATCGATGATCTCGTAATTGTTGCAGGCGAGAACCACGCCGACGATGTTCTTGCCGATGTCATGGACATCGCCCTTGACCGTCGCCATCAGGATTTTTCCGGCCGTTTTGCGTTCGCCATTGTCGATGCCGTTGGCGGCGTTTGCCAGCTTCTCGGCTTCCATGTGCGGCAGCAGTCCAGCCACCGCCTGCTTCATCACCCGCGCCGACTTCACCACTTGCGGCAGGAACATCTTTCCCGCACCGAACAGATCGCCGACGACGTTCATGCCGGCCATCAGCGGACCTTCGATGACATGCAGCGGCCGCTCGGCGGCAAGCCGTGCTTCCTCGGTGTCGGCGTCGATGAATTCGGTGATGCCGTTGACCAGCGCATGGCTGATCCGCTGTTCGACAGTCCATTCGCGCCAGACGAGATCGCGCTCCTGCGCTTCCTTGCCGGCCGTGCCCTTGAAGCGTTCGGCGATCTCCAGCATGCGTTCGGTGGCGGTGCCGCCGGCCTTGGGCGCGCGGTTGAGCACGACATCCTCGCAGGCCTCGCGCAGATCAGGCTCGATCGTATCGTAGACGGCGAGCTGGCCGGCATTGACGATGCCCATGTCCATGCCGCGCTGGATGGCATGGTAAAGGAATACGGCATGCATGGCCTCGCGCACCGGCTCGTTGCCACGGAACGAGAAAGACAGGTTCGACACGCCGCCGGAAATGTGGACATGCGGCAGCGTCGCGGTGATCTCGCCGGCCGCCTCGATGAAGTCGACGCCGTAATTGTCGTGCTCCTCGATGCCGGTGGCGATGGCGAAGACATTGGGATCGAAGACGATGTCCTCGGGCGGGAAGCCGCCCTGCTCGGTGAGGAGCTTGTAGGCGCGGGTGCAGATCTCGACCTTGCGCGCCTTGGTGTCGGCCTGGCCGTCCTCGTCGAAGGCCATAACGACGACGGCGGCGCCATAGGCGCGGACCAGCCTGGCATGATGCAGGAAGGCTTCTTCGCCCTCCTTCATCGAGATGGAGTTGACCAGCGGCTTGCCCTGCACGCATTTCAAGCCGGCTTCGATGATCTCCCATTTCGAACTGTCGACCATGACAGGAACGCGGGCGATGTCCGGCTCGGCGGCGATCAGGTTGAGGTATTCGACCATGGCCTTCTTCGAATCGATCAGACCCTCGTCCATGTTGATGTCGATGATCTGCGCGCCGTTGGCGACCTGGTCGCGGGCGACGTCGAGCGCGGCGACATAGTCGCCCGCCGTGATCAGTTTCCGGAACTTGGCCGAGCCGGTGACATTGGTTCGCTCGCCGACATTGACGAAGGGGATCTCGTCGGTGAGCGTGAATGGCTCCAGCCCGGACAGGCGCATCCTGGGCTCAATGTCCGGAATGGCGCGCGGCGGATACTTCCGCACCGCCTCGGCGATGGCGCGGATGTGCTCCGGCGTCGAGCCGCAGCAGCCGCCGACGACATTGACCAGTCCCTCACGCGCGAAATCCTCGATCTGGGCGGCCATGAAGTCCGGAATTTCGTCATACCGGCCGAATTCGTTGGGCAGGCCGGCATTCGGATAAGCGCAGACAAAGGTGTCGGCGACACCGGATATTTCGGCCAGATGCGCTCGCATGGCGTTGGCGCCGAGCGCGCAGTTGAGGCCGATGGTGAAGGGGTTGGCATGGCGCACCGCATGCCAGAAGGCGGTCGGCGTCTGGCCCGACAGCGTGCGGCAGGAGAGGTCCGTGATGGTGCCCGAAATCATCACGGGCAGGCGCACGCCCTTCTCGATGAAGATCTCTTCCGCCGCGAAGATCGCCGCCTTGGCGTTCAGCGTGTCGAAGATGGTCTCGATCAGGATGATGTCGGCGCCGCCATCGATCAACCCGCGCAGCTGCTCGCCATAGGCGAGGCGCAAATCGTCGAAGGTCACGGCGCGATAGCCGGGATTGTTGACGTCGGGCGACATCGAGGCGGTGCGGTTGGTCGGCCCGAGCGCTCCGGCGACAAACCTTCGCTTGCCGTCCTGCTGCTCGGCCCGAACAGCGGCGCGCCTGACCAGCCGCGCGCCATCGCGGTTCAGCGCATAGACGGCATGTTCCATGCCGTAGTCGGCCTGGGCGATCGAGGTCGAGGAGAAAGTATTGGTCTCCAGGATGTCGGCGCCTGCGATGGCGTACTGGTAATGGATCTCCTCGATCGCCCCGGGCTGGGTCAGGATCAAAAGGTCGTTGTTGCCCTGCTGATGGCAGGCGCAGCCGGCGAAAGCCTCGCCGCGGAATTGGTCCTCGTTAAACCCGAGGCCCTGGATCTGGGTGCCCATGGCGCCGTCGAGGATGAGAATGCGCTCGCGTGCCGCCGCTGTCAGCGCGGCAAGCACTTCCGAGCCGTCCGGTTTTGCCGCGACGGGGCCGAACAATGCGTCCAGCGAGGCAGAATTCTGCGACATTTTTTATCCCTTTGGCGACAGGCCTTTTCATGTCACATAAGGATATCTTTATGTCAATATACGGCAGATGCGCGTGATTGTCACCCACCCAACGCGAAGGCGGGTCCGTGGCGCCGGTTTTCCGACGGACCTACGCTCTGTCGACGCTCGCCAGGAAGCGGGCGAAGACCGGATCGAAGCGATCGGGCGAATCCCAGAACGGCGCGTGGCCGGATTTGTCGAGCAGATTCGCCTTGCCTTCCCATAGATTGGAGAATTTCACAGCCGAGACGAAATCGGTGTTGACGAATGGCTCGTCGATGCCGTTCAGAACGGCGATCGGCGGCGTCTTGCCGGCCACGATCTCGCGCTGGTTCCGGCCAGTGCCGGCCGCGAACTTTTCGAACATCAGGCGCCGCGCCCGTCCATCGGTGCGCGCCACCGTGTCGATGAGAAACGGCTCGAACGGCTCGCCGCAAGTGCTGCGCGCATAGGCCTCCACGTCGGCGCCGGTGAAGGTCTCCTGCCCGGCGAGATGCATATGCGGGCTCGGCTTGAATCCGCTGCCGACCTCCTCGGGCGAGACAGGCGGCGTGCCGGTGATCATCAAGCCAAGCAGGCCGGGAAAGCGGTCGATCATCTCAAGCCCGATATGGCCGCCGAGCGACCAGCCGAAGACGATGGCCTTGTCGATGCCGAGCAGCCCGAGCACTTCGGTCATGGCATCGGCATAACCTTCCATGCTGTAGGAACGCTCTGGATCGATCGCATCGCCGGACGCTCCATGGCCGGGCAGGTCGGGAGCGATGAGGTGATATCGCTCGCCCAACGGGCCGTCCAACTGGTTGCGGAAAACGGCACTGGAAGATGAATTGCCGTGGATCAGCATGACAGCGGTTCCCTGGCCGCTGGTCTCACGCACCGCGATCTTGCCGTGGCTGGTTTCAAGGGTCTTCTGCGAGATCGTCATTGTCCGCTCCGTCGGGACTTGCCCTGTTTTAATGCAGTTGCGCAGCAAAGCGCCACGGCTTCCATACCTTTGCGGGAACCATCTTCCCGGCCAGGTTGCGTTGAAAAATCCTTTTCAAATAAGAACAATTATGCGTAGATTGTCAATTATCCAACTCCCGATGAACGGGAGGAAAACAGGGAACAGCACGATGAAGCCCAAATCCGCCGCAAGTCGAATCCGCCATATACTGATGAGCACGACGTTGATCGGCATGTTTGCCGCATCAGCCGCCCCCGCCTTTGCCGACGTCGTCAAGATCGGCCTGCTTGCGCCGCTCACCGGCCCTGCCGCGGCGGACGGCCAGGAATTCCAGCGCGGCGTGCAGATGGCCATCGACGAAGCGAACGCAGCCGGCGGCGTTGCCGGGGATACGTTCGAACTGGTGGTCGGCGACGTCAAGGATCAGTCCGCCGGCAACGTCACCAGCGCCGTCGAACGCCTGCTTGGCGATCCGGGCGTGCACTTCATGCTGACCGGCTATGCCAGCTTGACCAATTTCGAGATCGACAACATGGCCGAGGCGGAAATGCCCTACATGCTGGCGGCCACCTCGCAGCAGACCAGGGACATCATCGCGCCGAGCCCCGACAAATACATGTGCTGCTGGTCACTGACGCCTTCCTTCGACGCCTACAACACCGACGTCACCCTGTTCGTCGAGAAGCTCGCGGCCGACGGCAAGATCACCCTGCCGACCAAGAAGGTCGCCATCATCTCGTCCGACAATGCCTATTCGAAGACCATCTCCGAAGGCATGAAGAAGACGTTCAAGGAGAAGGGCTGGACCATCACCGTCGACGAGATCGTACCCTTCGGCGAAGTGACCGACTGGCGTTCGATCCTCGCCAAGGTGCGCGAGAACGTTCCCGATGTCGTCATCAACACCGACTATCTGCCGGGCAATTCGGCGTCGTTCCTCAACCAGTTCCTCGAGCAGCCGACTAAGAGCCTCGTCTTCCTGCAATACGCGCCGAGCGTTCCGGAATTCGTCGAGCTGACTGGCAACAAATCGGATGGCGTCATCTACAACCTGCTCGGCGGCGCGCTGACGACGCCGAAGAACCCGCGCGCCGATGAGGTGGCAGCCAAGTTCAAGGCAAAATACGGCGTCGAGAGCGGCACCTACGGCGTCGGCCTCTACGAAATGACCAATGTCTATTTCGATGCGGTCAAGAAGGTCGGGGGTGCATCCGACCATGCGGCGATCATGAAGGCGCTGTCGGAGACCGACAAGCAGGTCGCGGAAGGGCGGCTGAAATTCGATCCCGCCACCCACCTGGCCACGCAGGGCGACGACTATATTCCGATCACCTTCTTCCAGATCTGGGATGGCCAGCGCACGCTGATCTCGCCGGAGAAATATGCCACCGGCGCCTTCAAGCTCCAGCCCTGGATGAAGTAGGGAATGGCCCTGCTTGAACTGGACGACGTGTCGAAGGCCTTCGGTTCGCTGAAGGCCGTCGATGGCGTGTCGTTCAAGGTCGAGGCCGGCGAGATCTTCGGCATCGCCGGCCCAAACGGCAGCGGCAAGAGCACCCTGTTCAACATCATCACCGGCATCCCGTTCGGGCCCGACCGGGGCAACATCCGCTTTGACGGCATTGCCATAAACGGCAAATCGGGACACGCCATCGCGCGCCTCGGCCTTGCCCGGACCTTTCAGCGCGAGACCAGCTTCGACGGGCTGACCGTGTTCGAGAACGCGCTGATCGGCGCCAGCTACGGCAAGCAGGAAAAGACAGCGGCCACGGCCCGCAATGCCGCCGCCGAGGCGCTGGAGTTCGTCGGCCTGGGATCCCAGTCGTTCGGCCGGCTTGCCGGCGAATTGTCCGTGTTCGAGCGCAAATGCCTGATGCTTGCCACGGCGATCGCCATGCAGCCACGCATGCTCTTGCTCGACGAGCCGGCATCGAGCCTGACCAAACCCGAGATCGAGACGTCGATCGGCCTGATCCGCCGCACCGCCGAACGCGGCATCACCATCCTGTTGATCGAGCACGTGCTGACTTTCCTGATGAGCCTTTCGCAGCATCTGCTGGTGCTCAACAATGGCCGCGTCCTGGCCGCCGGCGATCCGGCAGGCGTGATCGCCGATCCGCACGTCATCGAGGCCTATCTCGGCACGAGGAGGTCGGCGGCGTGAATCCCATCCTCAGCGTCGAAGGCGTCATCGCCGGCTATGGCCGCGTCACCGTGCTGCACGACATCTCGCTGGAGGCCGGCCGCTTCGGC
This sequence comes from Mesorhizobium sp. WSM1293, assembly GCF_000513875.1. Classification (NCBI taxonomy): domain Bacteria; kingdom Pseudomonadati; phylum Pseudomonadota; class Alphaproteobacteria; order Hyphomicrobiales; family Phyllobacteriaceae; genus Mesorhizobium; species Mesorhizobium sp. WSM1293. Next base: position 151,919 of record NZ_AZUV01000012.1, read on the forward strand.
AATGTCGGCCTGTTCGGCCCCAACGGCCATGGCAAGACGACGCTGCTGCGTGCGATCTCCGGGCTTCTGCAGCCGAAGAGCGGCCGCATCCTGTTCGACGGGCAAGACATTGTCGGCCACAGCGCACGCGCCATCGTCGGCGCCGGCCTGATCCATGTGCCGCAAGGCAATCGGCTGTTTCCCGATCTCTCGATCGCCGACTGCATGGCGCTCGGCGCCTATTCGCCGCGGGCCCGGCCGCATGAGGCGGAAAACCGCGAAAAGGTGGTCAAGCTGTTCCCGAAACTGGCGGAACGCTGGCGCCAGCGCGTGCGCACGCTGTCGGGCGGCGAGCGCCAGATGGTGTCGATCGGCACGGCGCTGATGAGCCATCCGCGCCTGCTGATCCTCGACGAGCCGACGCTGGGGCTGGCGCCCAAGATCAAGGACGAGCTCTGCGCCTCCGTCATGGACATTTCGCGCGGCGGCGTACCGCTCATCGTCGTCGAGCAGGACATCGAATTCCTGCTGGAACTGACGCAGCAACTCTACCTCGTCAACCATGGCGCCGTTGCGACCGAGATCAAGCCGGGCGAAAGCCTCGACCACGGCGAGATCATGTCGATGTATTTTGGCCATTAGGAAAATCCGAAGATGAGCGCATTGGCGGAAATCCTGTTCGGCGGCCTGTTCCAGGGCTCGCTCTACGCCATGATGGCGGTCGGGCTGGCTCTGGTCTGGACGACGATCGGCGTGTTCAATTTCAGCCATGGCGTGTTCATGATGCTGGGCGCCTACATCGCCTGGCAGCTGGTCGAACTCGGTCTGCCGGCGGCGGTCGCCTTTCCCATCGCCGTCGTCGTCATGGCCGGCGTCGGCTGGATCCTGCAGGTGAGTGTCGTGCGGCCGCTGATCGGCCGACCCAACATCGTGCTGGTCGTCGTCATCACCACGCTGGCAGCCGGGTCGCTGATCGAGAACGGCGCGCTGACCATCTGGGGACCGCGCTCGAAGCAGATCCCGGCGCTGATCACCGGCAACACCACCGTCGGCGCCGTCGGCGTCTCCCTGCACCAGATCGCCATCATCGTCATCACGCCGCTGATCCTGGCCGCACTTTGGATGTTCCTCAACCGCACGCGGCTCGGGCTGGCGCTGCGCGCCGTGGCGCAGAATGAAGATGCCAGCCATCTGGTCGGGCTGAACGTCACCGCGCTCTATGGGCTGGCCTTCGCCATTGCCGCGTCGCTTGCAGGCCTCGCCGGCATCTTCATGGGCGGCTATCGTTTCATGTCGCCGGTGATGGGCAGCGACCCGCTGCTCAAGGCGCTGATCGTCGTCGTATTCGGCGGAATATCGAGCATCTCGGGACCGATCTTCGCCGCCTATCTGATCGGCTTCTTCGAGGCCGCCTGCAGCTATTATTTCGGCCTGTACTGGACGCCGGCGCTGCTGTTCGGCGTGCTGATCCTGACCCTGATGGTGCGCCCCGAGGGCATCTTTGCCAGCCGCTCCCGAGGCCTAGCATGACCGACACGACATCGCCGATCACCCTTAGCCACACAGAGGCGGCAACCCCGATCGCTCCCGGCCGCACGCCGTGGAAGCAGGAGGCCATCGGCTTCGTGCTCGGCTTCGCCTTTCTGGCACTGCTGCCGCTGATCTTCGGCGACACCTATGCCCGCCACATCCTGATCATGGCCTTCATCTATGCGATCGTCGCCTCGAACTGGGACCTCAGCCTCGGCTATGGCGGCGTCTTCAATTTCGGCCATCTGGCGCTGTTCGGCATCGGCGTCTATGCCTACAGCCTGCTGACCAAGCTGGCCGAATTCGATCCGTGGATCGCGCTGTTTGCCAGCGGTGTCATCGCCACCCTGGCGGCGATCCTGGTGACCATCCCGATCCTGCGGCTGAAGGGCATCTACATCATCCTGGTCACTTTCGGCTTCGCGCAGCTGGTGATGCAGGTGATCATCAGCCAGTCCGCCATCACCGGCGGCACGCAAGGGTTGGTGCGCATTCCCGGGCTATACGTCTTCGACCACAACATGGTCCGTGACGGCAAATCAGCCTATTTCTACATCGCGCTGGCGCTGCTGGTGGCGAGTACCCTGTTCCTGCGCGTGTTCGTGCGCTCACGCACCGGGGCCAGCATCGTCGCCTTGCGCGACAATGAGGAATACGCCATCAGCCGCGGCGTCTCGATCGTGCGCCAGCGCATGCTGACGCTTGCCGCGAGCGCCTTCTTCACCGGCATCGCCGGCGCCTTCTACGCCGCCTACCAGCGCAATGCCTCGATCGACGTCTTCGGCATGAGCCTTGCGACCATCATCCTGTCGATGGTGCTGCTTGGCGGCACCAGCACTATTTACGGCGCCATCATCGCCTCTTTCGTGCTGACGATCTTCGCCGAATGGATGGCCGATTTCGGCGCGTGGCGGCCGATGATCACGGCGGTGCTGATCATCGGCGTGATGCTGGCCTACCCGAGCGGCTTGGTCGGCATGATCAAGGCTTCATGGGGCGCCGTCGCCGGACGCCTGAAGCGCCCAGCCTGATCGGCTCGGAGCGGCGGCTCCGCCTCAGCGGATGCCGCACCAATCGATGACGGACGCCGCGATCACCTTGGCGGTCTCGACCACCGATTCGACCTCGACATATTCGTCGGAACCGTGAAAGCCGTCGCCTGACGGGCCGAAGATGACACCGTCGACGCCGGCGCCGGCATAGTGCGCGGCATCGCACACGGCGACGAAGCCACGCGCCTGCGGCGCCTTGCCGACCATGGCCTTGCGCTTCATCAGCGATCTCACCAGCGGATGGTCGACCGGCGTGTTCATCGGCGGAAAATGCAGCCCGCCGAGCTCCCATTGGATCGCAGGCGGGTTGTCGCGCAGCCACGCATCGGTCTGAGCGAAATGGTGGACGAACGCCTCGAAATCGCGGCGATAGTCGGCCGAGTTCTCGTCGGGCAGGAATTTCATGTCGAGATCGAGCACCGCGACATCGGGAATGATGGCCGGGTTGGTCATCACGGTCGGCAGGCCGTGCTCGCCAAGGCCGGTGCCGCCATGCATGACGCCGATGTTGATGGTGTTCATGCCGAGCGGCAGCAGCGGATGGGATTTTGCTCGCGTCCGGTCCAGCTCATACTGGCGCATGGCGGCAATGAAGCGGGCGGCGATCTCGATCGCATTGACGCCCGGCTCCAGCCGGTCCTTGTCGTGGCGCTGCGGATAGATCTCGTTGTAGCGCAGCGCCGAATGGGCGTTGCGGCCACGGATCGTCACCCGCGCCCATTCCAGCCCGCCTTCGACCGGCAGGACATCGCCCCAGGTCGGTTCGGCGACCAGTACCGCCTTGGCGAGCTTGCCCTTCTTCACCGCGTCCATGGCGCCGAAGCCGCCGGCTTCCTCGTCGACGACCGAGTGGATGGCGAGCCGGCCCTGCAGCGTGATGCCCGCCTTGCGGATCGCGCGCGCGGCGGCGATGCAAGCGGCGACGCCGCCCTTCATGTCGACGGCGCCGCGGCCATAGAGCCGGCCATTGGTGATTTCGCCGCCGAACGGATCGACCGACCAGTCCTTCATCGCGCCGACCGGCACGACGTCGATATGGCCGCACAGGATCAGGCTGCGGCTCTCGTCTCCCGCCCATTCGCCGACCAGATTGGGCCGCCCGGGCAAGGCATCCCATTGCTCTGTCCTGAACCCGTCCTGCTTGAGGATCGGTTCGAGCAGCGCCTGGACATCCGCCTCGCGGTTGATCGCCGGATTGGGCTCGAATTTGGGGTTGACCGAAGGGATGCGGACCATGTCGCGGGTCAGGCCGATCAACCAGTCGCGATCGGTCTCGATCTCAGCCTGCACGGCGTCGATGATGGTCTGGTTGTCGGGCATTGTCGCTTCCTTTTCTGCGTCGCGGCGCTTTGCATCGCTGCACTGGGCGCAACGACACTATTTCCTTGTGGCTTTGGATTTGGCGGCGTCGTCGGCCGATGACGATAGGACGGTATCGAGCGTGACCGCGTTGGCGCTGCGGATCTTCTCGATGTCCTCGATGCGCTTGCGCACCCCGGCGCCATGGCCCTCCAGCGCGTGGGCAAAGACGGTTTCCATCTGGGCAACGGCCGTCGCCAGCGTGTCGAACGGCGAGTTGGCGTCGATCGCCGCGACCATGGTCAGGTCCGCGATGTCAGATATCGGCGACAGCCAGACATCGGTGAACAGCAGGATGGAGACGCCGCGCTCCTTGGCCTGCTGGGCAAAGCTCACCACGTCCGACTGGTAGCGCCGGTAATCGAACACGACGAGGAGGTCGCGCTTGCCAAGGTCGATCAACAGGTCGAAATCGGCGGGACTCAACGAACCGATGTCGCGCACGCCGGAGCGGAACTGCAGGAGATAGCCGGCCAGCATGGAGGCGATATGCCGGCTGAACCGGCCGCCCAGCAGCACGACCTGGCCCTTGCTCTCGAGCAGCATGTTGACGGCGCGCGTGTAGGCCTGCACCGGCACAGCCGTGCGCGTACGCTCCAGGCTGTCGGAAACCGAATGGAAATAGGCAAGTGCGGTGCCTTCGCTGGAGCCGCCCGGACGCTTGGCCTCCATCATCAAAAGCGGCGAATGCAGCCTGGATTCGACTTCGGTGAGCAGGCGTGCCTGGAAATCGGCAAAGCCGACATAGCCAAGCTTGGTCATCAGCCGCGTCACGCTCGGGTCGCTGACGCCGGCGCGCCGTGCCAGCCGGGTTGCGGTGCCCAGCCCCGACATCGGGTAATCGGCGAGCAGGACCTGGACGATCTTCTCTTCCGCGGAGGTGAACGCCACGGTCGTGTTGGCCAGTTCTTCGCGGATCGACATGGTCATCGCCTATCGCTGACGGAAGATGATTATCTTACAATTTTGTGAAATGGTGTCAAATCTGGAAAAAGTTTTACAGGATTGAATCTAGCCGCGTAGATCGCCCGCATCCGCCAGAATCCAATCCTTGCTCACTGCCATATGCACTTTCGATCTCGCTTGAGTATCTTGGCGGCGAGCCTGGTTCTCACGGACCCCGTTCCGGGGCCGGTTGTTACGGACGTGAAGTGAGGGTCATAACCTCAATCCAAAACCCCATCAAAGCGTCATTGGTGAACTGGTGCCCGCCGAACACGGATCGTGACGAAGCTGAACTGGCATTCGAACTTTTTCGCCAGTTGATGCATCTTAAGTCCATGGGCTACGAAACTCATATCGTGCCGAGTGATGCCGAACTGGCCCTTGCCGCTCGGGGCGGCGATTGTGGTTGCCTCGGCCTGCTGCTGGAACGTCATCGCGCACGGCTCTATGCGATAGCGCTGAACATGCTCGGCTATGGGGCGGACGCCGAAGATGCTGTGCATGAGACTTTCCTGATCGCGCTGAGGCGCATCGGCGAACTCAAGGATCCGCAAGCCGTCGGTGGCTGGCTTCGCACTGTGTTGCACCGCTGTTGCCTGCAACAATTGCGTCGAAGACGACGCGAGATCTTGACCGCCGACATTCCAGACCGCCCAGACGAACGCGCAAGCATTGAGGAGCGGCTGGAGAAAGTCGCGCTTCGCGAATGGGTTTGGGACGCCCTACGCAAGCTTCCCGAGCCGCTGCAGGCGACCGCCATGTTGCGCTATTTCGGAAGCTATCAGTCTTACGAGGAACTGGCCGCCATTCTGGGTGTCCCGATTGGGACGGTTCGCAGTCGTTTGTCGCAAGCCAAACGCAAGCTTGCCGAGATGCTGCTGGAAACGGCGGGCCTTGCCGACACAGAGGCTCGCTCGCAGTCTCGCGAGCGCCAGCGATTCTACTCCGAAATTTTCAATGGGCTCAACCAGCATGGCGAGCGTGACCGCTTCCTTGGGCACTTTGCAGAGGACCTGCATCTTGTCCGCGGGACGAGCAAACCAGTGCTGGGTCGCTCATTCCTTGCCTGGGAAGTCGACGCCGACACGGAAGCCGGCGTCCGCCTGGAACCGCAGCGCATTCTCAGCGCCAGCCAGGTCACTGTGATCGAGGGACTATTCGTCAATCCGCCGGAAGACCCTTTCCACTGCCCGCCGGGTGTCGTCCTGGTGATCTTTCAGCGAGACGGCAAGGCCCGACGCTTGCATCTTCATCTTTCGCCGCGTCCGCCTAGAATCGACGACGACTGATCGAACTTTTTCTCCCGTCCGTGACTCCTTACAGCACGCGGGCATCATCTGGCCCGGATGCAAATGGTTCCAAAGAGGAGAGAGATCATGTTCGCCTTCGCAGTTCCCCATGTTGCTTCCATCGCACACCACGGCGAGCTCGGGCCCAGCCGCTCGCGCCGCCTCCTTCACACGGCGTTCGCATCGACTGTCGTCTGCGCCACATTGTTGTCATCAGGCTTAGGCTGGGCCGGTCAGGCTGAGGTCGACGCCACCTATAAGGACGTCGAGCGGACGCTCGGCTCGGTGCCGACCTTTCTCCATCAGGTTTCAAAAGCAGCGCTGCCGGGCGCATGGGCAGAGGTGAAGGCTCTGCAGTTCTCCAGCGAAACCGCCCTGCCGCCGAAGGTCAAGGCTCTGATCTCGCTCGCCGTCTCCGCACAAATTCCCTGCCAGTATTGCATCTGGGAAGACACCGAGAGCGCAAAACAGGCGGGCGCAACGGAGGACGAGATCGAAGAGGCCGTCGCTATCGCCGCTCTGTCACGGCACTGGAGCACGATCTTCAACGGCATGCAGGTCGACTTTGAGACCTTCAAGAAGGATCTCGGCGGCGACGCTCAGGCTGCCGCGCCTGCCAAGTAGCGCGAGCCTTGTCGGCACATTGTCGGGATTGGGGCCAGGCCGCGGCAACCGTCGTCGGCATCCGCGGACCGGAATAGGGAGTGGAATTCTCATTTTACAGGGAGGTAAAGATGCCAGTAGTCTTCGGAGAAACCGTCAGCACAGTCAAAGATATCGTGTCCGTGCTAAAGAAACACGGTGACGCGGTGCGTGGCACCTATCGTGCCCGCTACCGCTTCGACCCGCAATCAGGCGATCCTTACACAACACCGCTACTGGAGCGACCGGCGAGCCTCAAGGACAATTCGCCGACCGCCGTCTTTCCCTGGGAGCAGATCTTTGCCGCGGCGGCTGTGTGCGCCGGCTCGGATTATCCGATGCTGGCAGCGCATGCGGGAGTCGATCTTCGTTCGGTCGATTTCATCGCGGAAGGCGTGTTCGACCCGCGTGGCGAGTTCGACGGACTTGATGGGCTCGCGGCGCCCGTGGACGCCCGGCATTGCTACGTGTCCCTGCACCTCAGCGCGACCGTGTGTTCTTCGGCGCCCCGCGCCGATCTGGAGAAAATTCATGAGCGCGCGATCTCGCACAACATGGTGCTTGGCGCCCTTAGAGGAATTCCCATGACCAGCGAATTGGTGATTCACCAGGCGTGATCCGTGTCGCAGAACGCGCCCGCTGGGCGGCCTGTGGCTTAGTCCCGCCGGTTGCGGCCGGCGGGCCAAATGTGCCTCGTGCACGTTTGCGCCACCACGATCCTGGGTTGCGAATCCCGTAACGGCCCCGGCCATCGATATGGCGCAACACATTTCGATACTGGATCGAACGGTGCTTTCGCCCTCTATTTGAAACTGGCGATGGGCAGGAATTTCACCGCGGAGCCGGTGAAGCGGCGGTGATCGGACGTCCGTCCCCGCGGTTGGAATCCATCGAGATAGACATGCTCCGGCGCCGTGCGGATGAAATTGGCGGCAATCATGGGCGCCCCTGTTGATGCGGCCCCACCGGTAATAGCGCGATCTGCCTCGGAATCGGGGCGCCGCTGGACACGGTCGGCCTTGGGGTTCGTCCTGACGCGATCTTCTGGCTTTGACGCCGGCGCCGCGATCCGCTCGCCGGCCAGCCCGTCGTCGGGGTGATGCATGGCCAGCAAGACACCGATGGCATCGCCAGATTTGGCTGCTTCCAGCTGGCGCGTCGGGCTTGACTGGCTTTCCGGCCGCCATGTCGGCAATGGGACGTTGAGCGCCATCATGTCCGGCGCGACGCTCGTGGCAGCGGCATCGGCATTCGCGGCGTCCGGCTTGGCAACGGCCAGCTCGGCCTGCGCCGTGGACGCGCCGGCGATTGCCAACGGTGCGGTTTCCGGGGTGGGAACGGGTGCCGTGAACTCGGCGCGCGGTGCGAAGGCCGGCAGCGGCACTGAGCCCGGCGCCATCGCCATGACGATCGCTTCAGGCGTCTTCCCCTTCTGCCCGGCAAGCGGTTCTTCGCCTGGATCGCTGGCAGCAATCTGGATGTCCGCCCGCTGGGCATCCTGCGGCGGCACGATAGCGATACGCTGTCCGGCCGGTCTGGGTTCGACGGACCTCGCCGGTTTGCGTGGCGCCGGCACCGCTTCCGCGACATCGTCGGACTCGTCTGCGCCGCCCCCGCCCAAGAGCGTCGCCAGCAGGCCACGCGGCCTGCGTTGGCCGCCGTCGACGCTTGCCAGCTCGATGTTGGGCGTGCCGGCGCCCTTGCGCGATTTGTAGGCGGCAAACGCCTGCTCATAGCCGGGCAGCGGTTTGCCGTCGCTCGGCACATGCAGTGTGTTGCCGTTCGGAAATACCCTGGCGAGTTCCTGGCGGCTGATGCCCGGCCAATGCCGCACATTGCCGACATCCATGTGTATGAAAGGCGAACCGGAGGTGGGGTAATAACCCACGCCGCCGCCCTGCATTTTGAGGCCGATGTCGCGCAGCTTCTTCAGCGGCACATCCGGCAGGAAGAAATCCATCGCGCGGCCAACCATGTGTTGGCTCTCCCGGGCCACACCCTTCGAGCGGCTGCGCAGCATGGCGTTCGTCGCCGGCGAACGATAGGCGCTGACCACATGGATATAGGCTGTCGAGCCGCTGGCGCGATAGGCCTGCCAGACAAGATCGAGCAGGCGCGGATCCATCTTCGTCGGTTCGTTGCGACGCCAGTCGCGCAGCATGAGATTGATCTTCTTCAATCCCGCCGGATCATAGCGCCCATTGCGCTTGAAGACGATTTCAGCCTTCTCGCCCGTATGGAGATGTTGAATCCTCAAAGCACGCGTCTCCGCGAACGCGCCGGTAGCGCACAGGCAAAGGAACGCTGCGATGATGGCAGGCAGGGTCCAAAGACGGGAAGCACCGGGGGCGTTTTGCACGTTTTCGCTCACGTTCATGCCTTGCACGTTCTTTTGTTTCGGGCGATTTAGATTTCCGCCCAGATCAGGAGCCTTTCGGCCCTCTTCCTGACAAGCATGGATCTGACCGGCGAAGACGGGCATCCATGCCACAATACGTCATGTCGATGAATAGCATCTTGGTTAATGAATCGTGTCTTGCCGGGATGCGCTTCGGCTGGATTTGCCTGTGGCAGCCATTTTCTGAAGCAATGAACCGCTGATCGGGTCTGCCGGCACGAGAGCCGCGCCATCCCATGTACCCGCCTCGCCCTCGCAAATGCAGAGGACGATCGTGCGGCAACAGGGATGTTGGAAACTGGTGCTGCGAGAGAGGATTGAACTCTCGACCTCTCCCTTACCAAGGGAGTGCTCTACCACTGAGCTACCGCAGCAACGGGCGTCTGAATAACCGCTGTCACCTTGAATTGCAAGGCGTTGAGCCCCTTTTCGGCACCCCGCGCCAATTTGGTACGTTGGTGCCAATGTGGCACCACACGGGCACTGCGCACACAGCAGCCAGCACCATTCGAGTGAGAGCTACACCATTCTTGTAACCTGCTTGGTGCCACAACGGTTTCGAATTAAATAGAGCCCCGTACAGAGGTTTCTCGCACCCCCGCCCTTCACTCACTACCAGGAACGGGCTCCGCGCGCGTCCTTGGCCCCGCCACGGCTCGAATTGATGCGGTTGCGCGGGTTTGCCTCCCCCCGATTCTCGCTAGAAGCCTTTTGCTTGGGCATAAGGCGACGGCTTTCGTGGCATGTCGGCCAGGTAATCGGTGAACTCACGCTCAAGCGCAGCGACCGCTTTTTCCTTGGTAGGCTCACGTCCGCGCTGCCCCCCATGCTTGCGCCAGCGGTCGTCATGCGTGGAGATCGACCAGGCCCAGGTGCCGGCGCTCGGACCGTGCTGCTCACCCAAGATGCGGCCGACGCTGTCTGATCCGAGGAAGGTGGGAGCAAAATCATGCGGTCGCGCCCCTCCACTGATGATGGTCCGGTCCCAATCGAGCCAGAGCCGTGCGCCACGATCCCGAACAAACCGGACTGCCTCAACTATGGTCTCGAAAGACCGGATCGGCTCGCCGTCCTCCAGCACCTCATAACCATCGGCCGCGGCGTCGCGGACCTTCAATCGATCAGCCGGCATCGTCGATCATCCTGGTGTACATGAGGGCCGAGATAGGATCGTCATCTTGAGCGGTCAAGCCGGTCGACAGCCTCAGCCTTTCATGCATTGCTGCCAAACAATCGTGAACCGAGGAGATCCTATGAGCAATCAAATCCATAACGAGCGCATTAAAATGCGGGCCGACTACATCAACAATCTCGCTGCAGTAGCAATGTCGACCGGCGTCATCATCCCTGCGGTGACCGCAGCTCTTACCACCCAAGAGCTAGGTTGGCGCACATTCATACCCCTGCTTATTGGAGGCATCTCGGCGACAGTGCTGCGCTTTTTGGTATCAGCTGAGTTGGCGCACCTCAAAGAAGATTGAGGGCCGGTTCCGGCGAGCGCAGCGATATCAATCCATGATCAGGGTCAAGGAGTGCCGCCTTCGCGATGGTCAATGGATTCGGCGATGACCTCGAACATTTGGGCACTTCCTCGGTAATCTCGGTCGTGGCGATGCCTGCTTTGTCGGCCGCTTTCATCGCTTTGTCTGCAAGATCGCTGATGACAACCGGATCGTCGATAGCGGTTTCGGGCAGCTGCTCTGCCATCCATTTGTCGAGGAAATTGATGCCGCGTGTGCTCATGAGGCAAGAATCCCCTCGGAACACTTAGGTTCCGTCGTCCCGCAAATCCTGCACCGAAGCATGGCGCAGCTTAGCCTCGCCGCGCAGATACCGCACTCGGGCCGTCATGCCAGGTCCGACCCACTCCACATTCGGGCCGACCACCGCCGTCGGCACGCCGGCAGGCGGTTGACCCTTGCGCACGCGCGCCATCAGCCGCTCGCGCAGCGCCTTGGTCAGCGCAATTGTGGCAGGACCAGCATATTTACCGTCGCGTGCCATCAGCCCGACCGTCTCCTTGCCCGGCTCGCGCTTGATGCCCAGCAGGTCGAACTCGCCGAACTCCCAGCACTTGGTCTTGACCCAGATATCGGACGGCCCGCTTCGGTAGGGGCTGCCCTGGCGCTTCGAGACGATGCCCTCCAGGCCCATCTTCTCAGCCGCTTCGTAGAACTCGGCGCCACCGCCCAGAACGTGCTGGCTGTATTGGATGATGCCCTTGGCCGGCTTCACCAAATCCCACAAAATCTCTTTGCGCACGATCGCCGGCCGCTGACGCAGATCCTCACCGTCCAGATACAGGATGTCGAAAGCGACGAAGGCCAGCAGCTCCGCGTTCCAGACCATACGGGAGTGCATGGCGTGAAAGTTGGGCCGCCCATCCGGTTCCGGCGCGATCACCTCGCCGTCGATGATAAATGATTTGGCCTTCAGCTGCTCGGCCGCGGTGACGATCGGCCAATAGCGCTTCGACCAGTCATGGGCGTTCCTGGTGAAGGCGCGAACGCCGGCCCAATCCCGGATCAGCTGGGTGCGGAAGCCGTCGAATTTGATCTCGTGAAGCCAATCGTCGCTGACGGGCGGCTCCAGCACCAGCAAAGGCTCCTGCGGCTTGATGAACTTCAATCGCGGTTCCGCGTTACGCATGCACACAAACTCCAGACGCAACTCAAGGCGCGATAGGCGGGTTTGGTTGCATTTTAGACAAATTGAATATGAGAATGGTTGATGAAGATCGAAGCTGATGAATGCCGGGCAGCGCTGACACTGATCAGACGCACGATCGAGGAGCACTGCCCGCCTGGTGTTTTGCCCAGCGAGGAGATGGTCAATGGGCTCTACAGTCCAGAGCTGATGGGCGAGGCCGAAGCCATCGCTGCCGCCATAGTAGCGACTGTCGCGAAACTCGAGGTTCAGCGTCGTTGAAGCCGCCGGCGCAGAGCATCAAGGAGTAGCCGACTGCGAGGACCTGTGGCGTTTGCCGACTGAGGCGCGGAAGAGTTCGCGGCTTGCTGTTGCTTCACTGCGATATCTAAGAGGATCGCGAGAAGCAGCAAACGAGCCGGAGCACGCGGGAGGCGGTCTGTCATGTCCGGGACAACGCGCCGAAGTAAGAAGTTCACGCTGTCCCCTCGGAGTAACCCCTAAGCGTTCCAGCCAATTACCTTGGTTTCATCAGGTGAGGCCAGCAATCCGATGCCCAACAGCATGTCGCTCAGGTCAATGTCGCATTGACAGATATGAGCCTGTGGGTCGCGAAGGCAGAGACGCAGTTGGGCTATGATTTCCGTCTTCAAAGCGTCCTTCTCAATGCCTTCAGGCAGCACCGCCTTGGGCACCAACGCTATGTCGCAATGCTCAGGACGATCGGGCTCTATCGGCGTCGCAAACAGCTCAACAGAATACATTCCCGTCGTGTCGATGCCTCTCACTTGTGCAACATCGAGCCAATAGGAGCCTCTGTAGTGGGTGGTGTCCTTGCCTCTACGAAGTTTCTTATCGGGTTTATCTGCTTGTTTTTGAGCTGTACTGGCAGCCGCGACTTTGCATCCGTAATTATGGACTTTCTCGAGGGTATCGAGAAGATCACATCTGCCACCCGACATGGTCTCAGCCTGTACACCATCATCGTAAGCTTCAGGTCGGAACTTCGCCAGCACAGAAGCCGGCGATACCACTCTCGGATCAGAAAGCTTTTGAACCGACCTCGGCACCAACGCACAAATGACGATTTCCTGGCATTCAACGGGGATTTGTGGCGGCATGCGGGGCGCCCAAAGCCTTAATTGCGTCCAGAACTTTGAAATCAGAAATGGTCTGCGACGGATATCGACACTTCACCTTAGTGAGCCGGTCGATATCGAGAACGGCAGCGGAGCCATGACTTATCGTCAGATACCTGCTCACTCGCGGTAGGTCCCAAGAGAAAACCACTGCGGTTCCGCTATGGGAAAATATTTGCGGCGCAGGCAGACTACGAGATTCAATTGCCGCCAGAACTCTCCATGCGTCATGCGCTGTGTCTAAGTCGACAGCTTCCTCGTCAAGATCGTCGTCCGTCGCGAAGAGTCGGATAGCACCGAAAAGGCCTATGTAGCGTTCTGACTGCATAGGAATCACAATCCCGGATGATACGCCTGATCCCTCTACCTCGAAGGCCCAAGCGGCATTTGCGGCGGAATTGCTTTTGCGGAAGATCAGATGTTGGCGGATGAAAGGAAGCGTCGATGCCGACGGCGTTTCATCCTCCTGTGGAAATCGAGCCGAGCCTGAAACGTAGAGTTTGTACCCATCCGCGAACATCAATCCAGGACCTTTATCGAGGGATCTGCGACAAATTTTGACGCCTCATTAAGCAGGATATCCCATATGGGTTTAAGCTCTCCTCCTTTAAAGACCACGTCGCTCGGCACCGTGTTGAAGTCACCGACGGCGTTAGCAGCAAATGTCTGCATTGCAGTCGGCGCGCTTTGAATCATCCCGGGGGTTAGCTCGAGACGAACGAATTGAAACGTTCCTACCGAATACCTCAGAAGCCTATTTATTTGGGTTTTATCTATCAATTTTGGCCGATTGACCTGTAGCGACACATCGGCGGCATCATCAAACGGAAACGGGTTTCCTGTCAGGCCGCTTATGGTTTTCGTAGCAGCAGCACCAGAAGGCTCGAGATTCATCAGATTGACAACACACGCCAGTCGGAGAGCCGGGATTTCAGGCCTACGAACACCATCTGCGTTGGCGGCTAAGAGGGCAGCTGGCTGTTCAACCAGTCCCGGTCCAAATTCCATCTCCACGGCTGACTGAACGAAATAGTCGACCCGTCCTGGCTGAATGGTCAACCGATACTGCAGTTGCTCAATTTGCGCCTCAGCAACTCCCAAAAAGGGGTTGTTCGGGCGCGGTACCTTGCTGGATTGGACCGATTCCGGTTCGGAACCGACGATGTCAGAGAACAATTGAGCAGGATTCAGATTTGTCGTGTCGGCTACGAACCACACAAACTGGAGGTTCAAAGCGCTCCATTCGGCCATCAGGTCCCCCCGGTTTTGAGGTTTCTGCACCATGTTTCGTCCATTGGCAAGTTTTTCAAGGCCTCGTCCGAGCGTGGGGCGATGTCATTTTCGTGAATTTTGATTGCCACGGAGGAAAGCCTGTCAGCCGATCTTCATATGAGGTGAGCAATTCGTAAACCTGCCTGGACAGCTCTGCTCTGAGGTCGAAGGCCCTAGAAAAAGAAAAGAACCCCACCGGCCGAAGCCGATGGGGAGACTGGAAATGGGTAGGAAGGTGCTAGGCGGCCGGCGGCGCCGGAAGCTTGGCAGTGTTTGCCGAAATCGCTGCGGTGTTGGCATCGATGATGTCGGCGACGGCGTTCAGCGCGTCCTGGCTGTCAGCGGCGGTGCCGGTTCCGATGCCGGCAGCTACGGCTGCTGCGACGGCGACGGTGTTTGCGGCGATGGCTGCGGTCTGCGCAGCGGCCGAGGCGTTCAGACGGTCCAAAGCAGTGGTCATTTCAAGGGTCCTTTCAAGGAGCCGATGCAAAAGCTCGTGGGAGTGAGCGAGCATTTGCTTCAATTCTCGGTTGGAGCTCATTTCGGTTCGCTCCGGTGATGGGGGGTTACTCAGGGGGGGAACGCTTACTGGCACAAATGTTGGAGATTTCAGGCGGCGCGCAGCACCTTCATGATGGCGTCCCACCAGTAGACGATGAAACCGACGGCCGCGCCGCCGATCGCGGTGCCGGCGATGCCGGCGACGAACAAGGCACCGACTCCGCGCTGCTTCCATTCCTTCACCTCATCGGTGATTTTCTTGCTGTCAGCGACGTCGGTCTTCATCGTCTCGACGTTGGTCTTTAGCTCGCCGACCTCAGCGACGAGGTCATCGACGCGCTTGTGGACGGCTGCGCGATGCAGATCAGCCCGCCGGTTGCTTTCGACTGACCTCTCTTCCGACGCCTGAAAATCGCGGCGGATGCCGGCTACTTCGGCGCGCAGGCTGCCGATCGCCTCCGATATCTCGTCGAGTTTCGACGTCATTTCACAAGCCCCTTGATGGTGATGGCTTTGGCGTGGTTGAGAGCGACGACACTCACGGTCGCCACCCGCAGAGCTGTTGGCCCTTACGGTCGTGGGCCAGGATCGCGGCCACCGATGCATCCGAGAGCATGGCGACTTCGGCTTTCGTCGGCCGGATCGGATGCTCGACCTTGCAGAAGCTGCCGCCCGTAGTGGTGCAGCCGGCTCCGAGCGCGAGCACTGCCGCCAGCGTCAGGATTTTGACCATTCGCCCAATTCCTTCCGGTTGTCGGCCGGCGCGCTGCCAGCCACGGCATCGTCGATCTTCTGACCTTCAACAGTCGCGGCGGCATCGTTCGCCGCCTGCTTGTTGCGCTCAGTGGCAACGCCGGTGGCGCGGCCATGAAACCAGGCGCCGGCCGCGCCGATGATCCCGGCGACAATGGCGAGGATGGTCGGATTGGTGAGTAGAAAGGTGAGGATCGCGGTCATCAGCACGATCTCCAGACGCCGTCAGTCAACCAGCCGTGCCAATGCCCGATGTGGTGCACGGACGGCATGAGCGTCGGCGCTTCCTTTGATCCATTCCAATGCCACGACGGCGACTGCGCCGGCTTCTCGCCCGCCTTGACGCGGACTGCGCCGGCCGCGCCACAGCCGCAAGGACAGGAATAGTACCAGTATTCGGAGCCGTCGCCGGTCGGCCGCTCGTCCTGCGACATCACCAGGAGCGCGCCAGGAACACGCGTCCTCATGTTCTCGTCGAAGAAAGCCGCCTCGCTCTCGGCGAACGTCGCCGCGACCGGCTCTGTCTTGACTTCGCTCATCTCACGACCCCTTGCAGTCGGGATCGCGGCGGCGGCGGGCGTACTCGGTAAGGACACCGGACGCCAGCAGATAGATGGGCACATACTGCGTCGGCACATAGGCCTGAAAGACGCTCGGATCGAGAGCGCAGAACGCCCCGACGACGAGGCCGCCGAACATCTGCACGCGAGCGACCAGGATGGTCTCGGAGTTGAGGAAAAAGCTTTTGATCTTTTCCAGCATGGCGAAGTCCTTTCAGAAGAACGAGTGAATCCAGGCGGCCAGTTCATGCCAGCGCATCGCGATGGCGGTACCGATGACGGCGAGAAGGCCGACCGCGACGGTAGGTTTGCTACTGCTCGGCGTCGGCTCGGGAACGGTAGGCGCGGGCAGGTTCAATGGCGCGGGCGCGGCAGGCACGAGCACGGTCTGCTCCGTGACTGTGTCGCCGTGCTGGACGACGACCATGACGCTGGGCTTGTCCGGGAACAGCACGGGTGCTGCCACCGGTTGAGGAGCTGCAGGTGCCGGAGCGGGTTGTGCCGTCTGCACCGGCTCCGCAGTCTGCAAGGCTTCAAGGGCAGCGATGACGCGGTGCGTCAGGGCGATGCGATCGGCCTCGGCGTTAGCCGGTTTGCTCGATTTCGGGTTGCCGCGATTGACGCCGCGGCTGACTGCGGCCGTGTCGTTACGGTCGGCATAGACGTTGAGGTTGTTCTTCTGCCAATACCAAAGCGACGTCGCGAAGCCGACGGCACGGTCCGTGGCGACCAGATCAGGCGTCGCCTCGAGATCGATGTCAGGGCGGCCAAGGAGAGTGCGGACGAACGGCGTCGCCTCGCGATAGTCGGCCCGGCCGGTGAGCTGGATCGGGCCGCGCCCCTTGAACCGCTTGCCATCCCCCGGCTGCGTGTTGCCGAGATCCTCACGGCCTTCATAGGCAGCCCCGCTGGCATATTCCTCATAGGTCCGGAAATAGTTGCTCTCGACACCGCACTGGCCGATGAACTGGCCGAGCCGAAGCACGCTGCCGAGGACGTCTCCGGCTGTTGGGCAGGCCGCCAGGAACGGGCCGAGGTTTGCCGGATCGGCATGCGGGAAAAGTGGCGCGAGGTCGGCCGCGCTCGGATAGACGAGCATGGTCAGTCCTTTCCGCCCCGGGAGGGCAGGTTTTGGGATGAGGATCAGGGATTGCAGGACCCACGCCGGCTGGGTCCTCTAACGGTCAGAGCAAAGCAGCTGCCGTGAAGAAGGCGTCGATCTGGGCTGACGTGCAGCCAAGGGCTGCGAAGCCGGTTTCCATCATCGGCTCGCTGCGCAGGAAGCTCCCGCTGTATTCGAAAGCGTCCTGCACCTCGACCGGCTGCTGACCGATCCAGGTCGTGACCTGGTCGCGCAGACCGGCAACACTCAGCTGGAGATGGAATTGCCGGGCCGACACGCTATCGGGGACGCCAGGTGCCGGCGTCGGGGGAGCCGAGAACGCTCCGTTGACGTACTGCCCGCCGATATAAGCCGGTGCCTGGTAAGGCACCAGCGTGAAGCCTTCCAACTGAAAGTCGGCGTCGGCTTCGATGATGTTGACGACGTTGTTGCTGGCGTCGATGACGACAAACTTCATGGGTGTGATCCTTATTTGAACTCGAAGATGACGACGACGCCCGGAGCACCGGAGCCGCCAACGCCAGCGCTATATGAGCCGCCGCCGCCGCCCGCGCCGAATGCCTGTGCAGCGGCACCGGCATTGTGGCCGCCGGCAGTCTGTCCGCCTGCGCCGCCGCCGCCCCAAAAACCGGCGCCACCGGTTCCCCCATAGGAGTTGGTGGTCGCGTTGGTGCCAGAGCCGCCGTCGCCGCCGGCCAGGTTGAGAGTGCCCGTGCCGCTCGCCGCGCCACCGCGACCGCCGAGGGTTTGGGAGGCCGAGGCGCTGCCGCCGTTCGCCGTGAGAGAACCGAATGCAGAAGATCCACCGGCAGCGCCAGCGCCGCCGCCCGCTCCGATCGTAACGCTCTGGGCCGATACCGGGTTGAAAAAGTATAGCGTCGTGCCGCCTGCACCGCCGCCGCTTTCACTGCCGCTGCCTGTGCCGGTCGTACCGCCGGCACCACCGCCAGTCACAAAAACGATGGCCCGCGTTGCACCGGCGGTTGGGGAGTACGTGCCCGAGCTGGTGATGGCCTGGACGTTGATGAGGGTGCCCGCAGCCGCGACATCAACAAACGCGGTGGTGGCGATCTGCGTGCTGTTGGTGCCGGCAGCCGGGGTTGGCGCGGTTGGAACCCCGGTCATTGCCGGACTGGCCAGCGTCTTGTTGGAAAGCGTCTGAGCCGTGGTCTTGTCCACGGTGATCGTGGGGTCGATCGCGAACTGCGTGCCCACGAGGGTAAGGCCATTGCCCGCTGTATACGCTCCCACCCCTGCAGTCTGGGCAAAGGTGATCGGATTGGTGCCGATGACCGGGTTTTCGGTGCCGTTCTGCACAAAGGTCGTAGCGCCGAGCGTTGCTCCACCCGTCACGAAGGTCTGGTCGCCAAGGTCGATATCGGCGGCGAGATTGTAATAGGTCGCACGCGTCAGCACAAAAGGCGCGCCGGCGCTGCCGGTCGCCGAGACCGTGTAGATACCATTCTGGAACGTCGAGGCCTGGTTCTTGACCAGGATGACATCGTTCACGTTCGCGGCCACGCCATCGACCGTCAAAGCGCCGTTGGCAGAAGTCGTAAGCGTGGCACCGACGCCAGATGCTCCGTTCGCATAGGTGACAGTCGCAAGCGCGGCGGTCGTGGCTAGTCTGCAAGCCGGCAGCGTCGTGGTCGCGTAGATCGCTGCCTGGACATAGGCAGTCGTCGCCAGCTTTGTCGAGTTGTCGCCAGGCGTCTGCGTGACGGCGGTCGAGGCAGCAGCGAGAGTAATGGTCGGGTTTGTCGCGAACACGAGCGGTCCGCTTCCGGTCTCGTCGACCATGGTGGCTGCGAGTTGCGCACTCGTGCCTCCCGCCAGGAAAGCCGCCATGTTTGCGGCCAGACCGGAGATGTCGCTGATCGCCGGCTGCGCGAACGTCGGGTAGCCGCTCAAGTTGATGCCCGTGGCGAAATTGTGGGCAGGCGCGGCGGCCGAAAACACGCCGCCCAAGGCCACGGTCTGAGGCGTGGGAAGATCAGCTCCGACCAACACCCGGAACGCGGGCGCGCCGGCTCCCGCACCTGGCGTGGCGAGCACGAGGTTGGCCGCGTGCGATTGCAGCGAGATCCCGCTGTCCTGGACGCCTGTGCCGTTCGTGTTGGAAAACACGGCGATGTTGCCCACCAGGGCGCTCGACGGCCCAACGACATTGCCGTTAGAGATTGGCCCGATGGTTTGGCCGCCGATCTGGAAAAACAGACCGTAGATCGTCGACCAGAACATACCATCGACGGGCGATGCCGGAGTCTGCCCAGGAGGAATGGAAAAGCCGGCACCATTGGACGTCGAGGCAAAGGTGTTAAGCGGACCTTGCATCGAGTCGCCGGCCCGGTTGACGGGGGTGTAGCCGAGCGCGTTCTGCTTCTGGTTGAAAAGCAGGTTCCACTGGCCAGGCGTTAGCACCACGCCATAGCTAAACGTCACCATGAGACCTATCCGATTATGTGAGGTGCAGTTGCAGGCGGCTCAGGTGCCTCAATCAAACTCGAAGATGACGACGACACCGATACCGCCAGCACCGCCGGCACCGCCCCCGTCGCCACCGCCGCCGCCGCCGCCAAGAGAGCCGGGACCGCCGTTTACTTGGACGCCGGTCGAAGGCGTTGCGCCGCCGAAGCCGCCGCCGCTCCAGAAGGAGCCACCGCCGGCACCACCGTCGTGGCCCGAACCAGCCGAGCCGCCATTGCCCGCGATCAAAAGGGTTCCAGCCGTTCCAGTCCCTACCGACTGGCCGCCTGCTCCGTTTGAGTTGGTGCCGCTGGAAGAACCGCCGGCGCCACCCGTGGCAACGGCAAGGGCGCCGAAGGAAGTTGTTCCTCCAGAACCGCCGATGAGATCAGAACCGGATGACGCATTGGGGACCCCACCAGCGGCGATCGTGACGACCTGGGAGGACACCGGTCCGAAATAGACCGCCGTTCCGCCCGCGCTTCCGCCGCCGCCAGTGAAGCCGCCCGTGGTGGCGTTGCCGCCACCTGCGCCACCGCCGCCCGTGGCAAAGACGAGCATGCTCTTGGCACCGGCCGTCGGCACGTAGGTTCCACTGGCCGCGATGACGCGCATGGCCTTCATCGCACCAGGCAACACTGCGGCGAGCGCCGCGAGCGTGACCTCGCGATCCGCAGCGTCCGACAACACGTGCAGCGGAAAGCTGTCGCCCAAGGAAAGCGCTCCGGTCGGCGCCGGCAAGCTCGGGATGTTGAGGGAGAGAACCTGCTGATCGGTCGCCGAAAGACCGGCATTGGCAGCGACCGTCACGGCAGGGTTGAGCAGCCGAAACGACGTTGTGGCAAGGTTATATTCGAGGATGCCGGTGCCGCTCGCCGGCCATTGCTTGGCCGTCAGTGCAGTGCCGTCCATGTTGACGATGGGATGCGAGCCGAGCGCTTCGATGTTGCCAGTCATCGCGCCGTTATTGTCGAATGCGGCCTTCTGGATGAAGAAGACCTGACCGTCGACATAGGCGATCGGCGCCGGCAAGACATTTGCCGTGACGACGTTCGCCGAACCGGTATCGGCACCCACCATAATGGGAGAAGTCGCCGCGCCGATGTTGACCCAATTCGCCCCCCCGGTATCCGGGTCCGACGTGTTGTCGTCGGCGGTGCTCAGCCAGACGATGCCCGCCACAGCTCCGAGCAGGACAGCACCGAAGGGATAGCCGCCGATAGTCGTCGAGAAGCTCGGATCGTAGGGAACGAGACCGCCTGCGTTCTGCCACTGCGACCACTGCGTGATCTGCTTGAGAATGCCGTTCATGTCCTGGCCGAACGGCGGCACGCCGCCCGATCCCACCGGCAGGAAGTTGAGCGGCGGAAAGCCATCGGTCAGGGAGGCCGCGCCATTCACGATCCCGATCTGCGAGCCGAGCGGAATGGCGCGAATGTAGCTTGGGCTCGCCGTGGCCCCCCAGACTGCGGGGAACTTCGGCGGCAGTGCAGAAAGCTTCATGACGGGATCCTTAGATGATGACGACCGACGCGCTGACGCCTGTCGGCTTCGGCAAGACGCCGGAGTTTTGGACGATCGCGAGTTCGACGGGGGTGAGCTGGAACGCGAAGGTGTAAGTCATCGTCATCGTCGCGATGGACGAGCCCGCGTAGAACGATGCCTGGCTGAAACCGACGCAGTTCAGCGATTCCTGAAAGCCAAACCAGGTCCCGTGGGTGCCGCCTTCGGTGACGTAGGCGTTGCCCCTATTCGGGAAGAGGCTGAGCAGTATCTGGTTGATCGCTGGGATCGAACCGTTCGTGATGTTGGCGGCCGCCTTGGCGAAGATCAGCCGGCGAAACGCATCATCCGAGAGCGCGAAATTCGACGTCAGAGAAGCGCCGGAATAGAATGCGCCTTGCTCGAATGGGTCAGCTCCAGGGCTCGCCTCATCGAAGCCGAACCAATCTCCGGACGTGACCTGGAGAACGCGATTGACGCCGACGATGCGGCCCCAGACGTCGAGCCCGTAGCCCTGCGCTGTGTCGACATTCCAGATGCAGTCGAAGAACGCGTCGAAGTTGGCGGTTTGGTCGAGATACGAGAAAATGTTCCCGATCAGCTGGGTCAGCGTGGGCGCGTTCGCATACTGGCTGATGACCGTGCGCCAGACGTCGAACGGCGGGTAGTCGCCGACCGGGCTGACGCCGAGGGCGAACTGCCCAAAGCCGTTCGGGATCCCGGCCGGCGGCCTGGGATAGGGAGGTCCTGTATCGGCCATGATCAGCTCAGCGTGACGATGATGTCGTTGGGCGAGATGGTCGGCACCTGGTCGATATCGACGCTGATGTCGAAGCGATTGGGGATAGCCGCCGTCATGCTCTCGATCGACACATTCTTGTTGTTGGAGACGGTATAGGTGCCGGTGCCCCCGGTACCGCTGCCCAGCGCCGTGATCGTGGTGCCGACGGTCAGTGCGCCGGTTGAGTCGGAAATGACCTGACCCACGGCCAGCGCTCCCGATGCGACCGCCGATACAGTCAGCGTCGCTCCGACGATTGTCCCGGTGAAGACGGCCGACGGATTGTTGTTCGAGCCCACCTCGATCGAGATGATCTGCGCCCACGAGCCAAGCGCGGCCACAGGCGCGTAGAACCGGCTGGCGAATAGCGTGGTGCCGATCTTGGCGCGCGGGCCTCCGTCACCTCCAGCAAAGGCGCTGACGATGGCGTTCTGGATTTGCGTCGCGGCGTCGGCCGGCACCAGGTGCGAATTGACGATGTTGACCGCAAACAGGATCGCCAGCGGATTGGGGATTTGGAAGGAGACCCGATAGGAAGGGTACGGCGGCACATAGCCGGGGCTCTGGTCGTAGATCGTGACCGCCGTGTTGCCGTTATAGCCGCAGCCGGGGGCTTTTCGCGACCAGATCGCCTGCGCGATTTCGTCGGCATCGCCGCCGACCACGGCGACATAAAGCGAGTTGGGATAGACCGAGACGCCGCCAATGGTCTGCACATTGTTGCTGGCGTTCTCGGTCACGAACGCATCGATGACGTTCGACACCGCCAGGACCGCGCCAAGCACCGAAGGAAGCGAGCCCTGCGAGTTCAGCGCGACCGAGGCAGCGCGGCGCGCTTCAAAGGCCGCCCGGCTCTCGACGTTGTTGCCCAGCACGCCGTCATCCGGGTTGGTGATCGAGTCCCATCCGGGAATCGACCGGTAAATCTGGTCGAGGCTTCCGGCCGGGCATGGGATTGGGCCGACCACCAGGCATTCGAAGGGCAAGGTGACAGTGCCGTCGGCACCGATGACGCCGTCTTCCGTGCACAGATACTGGTTGCCATCCTCGGCCAGCGCCAGCGATCCGGACGGAATGGCGACGCCCGGCAAGCCATTGCAAAGGGCCTGGACGACGGTCGGCTGAGCCGGGTTGCGCTCGATAAAGTAGATGCGCGCGATCGCATCCTGCATGCGGCCGGTGGCGTAAGCCGGATCGACCTGGTTGGTGAAGAAGAGGAAGGTCGAATTGACCTCGTCGATCACCGCTGTTTCGCTGCTGGCCAGCTGCCCTTGCGGCGTGTTCAAGGCCGGGTTGAGCACGCCCCCGAACGCTTCGTTGATGTCATCCTGGACGCCCGCGAGCACTTCCGCGGCCGAGGGGATCAGGAAGCCGGTGTCGGTCCACTGCGGCGGGGGAACATTGGTGGTTTCGACCATGTGCTAGAAGCCCGCTGCGGTGATGTTGCCCGCCGCGTCCCTCACCTGCACTTGGCCGGTGATTTCGCGGTCGGTCCATGACTGGATGAATGTCTGCGCCGAGACGACGCCGGGGACCGTCAATGCGGCCTGGTTGAAATACGCCTTCATCAGCGAGACCGGCGGCGCCCTGCCGAGTATCTGATCGAAGTAGGGAATCCCCTGCGTCGTGTCGTAGTAGAGTTCCCCGAGGAACAGCCGGATCGCGCTCGCGGCGTCCTGCGCCAGCGAATAGGACGGCTCGGCGATCGCGATGTTGCCCGAGGCGTCGGCGGTCAAGTCCCAGGTGTCCGTGGTCAGAAGCATCGTCTGCATCAGGTTCCGGGCTCCGGTGGGCCTGACGTCCCGCCACCAGGCTGGACGCCGGTATGGAGGTGGTTGAGGAGGCTGATGTTGGCGCCCCCCGATCCTGCGATGACGTCTCCCGTCACTAGCAGTTGCGCCGTCGTGATCGTGATCGAGCCGGCCGCGAACTCGATGATCTGGCCGTTCTTGTCGAAAAGCTTGATGCCGGTCTCGGTGAACTGCACCGCCTGGTCCTGGTTGGCCGGGTTGACGATCGCACCCATGTAGATGCCGTCCGACATGTTGCCGCGCCGGAAGCTGCCCGGGTTCGACTGCTTGCCGGCGTTAGCTTTCAGCGCCGAGATGTCCCGGTCTGGGATCGTCATGTGGCCGATATCGCCGACCTTGGGGTCGTTGATGATGCCGTTCGTGCCGCCTTGGCTTCGCATTGTGGCGATGCCGTAGATGATGCCGTGGGGCGTCTGGTTGCCCTGCCCGTCGGTCTGATTGACCAGCGGCATAACATCGATCGTCGGCGGCGCGCCGACGCCACCGCCGTACACCGCCACAACCTTGACCGGAATGCCCGTGCGATGCTGTGCCAGCTCCTGCCGGATCAGGAAGCGCAGCCGGTTGATCTCGCTGGTGTCGTCCGATGTGGTCTGCTGACCGAAGAAACCTTGCCCGCTCATGCCGGCGCCGAGGCATCAACGGCGATGCATTCGAGCACCATGAACCATTTGCCGTGCGGCATCATCGACTCCAACTGATACTCGAGGCGGTTGACCTTCCACGTGCCGTTGGCGGGCGTCAGGTCGCTCTGAATTTGCACCTTGCCCTGATACTTCACGGCCGGGTTGTAGAGCGCACGGACCAGCACGAACGCCTGCTGGAAGAACGGGTAGCCGACCATGCCGGTGTCGGCCGAGATCAGGACGGTGTCGCTGTTGCGCGCCTTGCCGGGCGGCGTGATCACCATCGTTGCCCGATCGAAGCCGACGTCGAACCCGCCGTCGCGCGCGATCGCCAGCGCCTGCGTCCACGCGGTGCCGGGATAGTAGGGGTTGGCGAACTTGACCTTTACGCCGGCGTCCTCGAACGCCATGCCCATCTGCCCCGCGAGGCTTTTCATCATCTGGGAGGCGTCGCCCGAGCCTTTGATGCTGAGCGGCGGAATTGGCTTTGCGGCATGGAACACGCCGGGGAGCGAGCTGATCCGGAAGCACACGTCAGGCATTGCCTGCGCGTCGACATAGGCATAAACGATCGCCCCGGTCCAAACGACGTTCTGGCCGGTCTCATCGTCTCCGGCGAGCACCGAAATGCCGTTCTTGTACATCTGTAGATACTGTGAACCGACTGTGGATAGCTGGTTCATCACGGCGAGCGGCAGGCCCCAGATTGAAATCTCGGCTTGCCCCGAGCCCTGCCCTGCGTTGACGATGTTGCAGGCGACGCGCAAGCCGAACACCTCTGCGGTGTTGCCGCCGCCCTCAAACTGGCCGTTGGCCAGCTCGAACTCGACGGAAATTCGCTTCTGGCTGAACGCCATCCCGACCACCGCCCGTCATGAAAAGGTTACGCTTATGTCGAAAGTCCTTGCCGCCGCGACAGCCGCCCTCCTCGTCTTCACCGTCGCACCCGCGCTGGCGAAGCCAAACAAGGCCGCCCTCGAAAAGAGCTATCTCGATTTGAACGAGCAGTGCCGCGGCGGATCAGGCGACGATCCGGACACGATCAAGGCGTGCGATCAGCGCGAAGAGGTGTCGGCGCAGCTGCGCCAGCTCCACGTCTGCTTTGCCGGCGACCGTTTTCAGAAGTGCAAGAAATGATCAGCCGCGCGCCCACGCAAGGGGAGCTGAGAATGCAAGCGATACGGTTTATGCGGCTGCTGATCGAGGGGGCGATGCTTATCGCGGGATGCTACCTGTTCTACGAGGTGATGCACCTATTCCACGCCTTCGACCAAATGGGTGACGGGCTCCACCAGGTATGGCACGGCCTAAAGGGATCAGCCCTGCCCGGGCAGTAAGTCGGCCGGCGACAGGTAGGCCAAGCTGTAGCGCGTGCCGAGCCCGGTATAATACGGGTCGGTGTCGCCCTGGTTGTCGATGAAGATCAGGTCGCCGGAAAATCCGAGATAGAGCGACCGCACGATCCGGTTGATGTTCTGGCAGATCACCCCGCCGATCACGAGCACGTTGTCGACATAGACGTCGATGAACAGGCCCGTGCTCTTCTGGTAGAGGCTGATCTGCGAGACCTGGCCGTCCAGCGTCACCCCGACCGCCTGGTTGGGAACCGCCTGCAGGGGAATGATGACCATCAGAAGCCTCCGGCCGGCAGTCCCGACGATGTTTGGAATTTCGCCAGCTGAGCGCTGGTCGCCGGCGCGGTCTGCACCGTGCCGCCGTTGACCTGCGACGCGCCGCTCGGATCCTGCGTGTTCGACATGCCGGCGCTGACGGCCTGGCGAACTTCGATCAGCCAGATATCGACCGACAGAAGCCCCATGCCCTCGTTGGCGCGCCGGCTGTAGTCGTAGTGGGTGAAGTTGCAGGAGAGATAGACCGCCTCCGGCGTCACCACATCATAGAGGTTGGTGTCGCCGGCGACGGCTGCGATCGACGCCAGCATGGCGGCGCGATTTGCCGCCGATCCGCCGGCGGTGAAGCGCAGCCGCGCATCGTAGGGGATTTGGACCTTATCGTAGCTCTCGAATGCCCCGCGCTCGACGGGGAAGTCAGAGATCGACCATTGCTGGCGATACTGCACCTCGACGACGTTGTCGGCCACGATCACGGGAACGCCGCCGAAATAGATGCCCCATGGCTGCTGCGAAAAGGCGCCGGAAAGCAGCCCGATCGCGTCTTGCGTCAGAAGCTCCAGAATGCCGGCCATCACGCCAATCCATTGTTTGCCTGAGCGGTGAAGAGACGCCGGCTGAGCGCGTCGTTGATATCAGACGCGATGCCGTTTGCATCCGTCGCCTGACTATGAACCTCGACCTTGCCGATATGGGCCTCGACCGAGCTGGTCGACGTCGTGGCGTTATGTGTGCTGGAGATGTTGGAGAGCGCAGCACCCTTGGCTCCGGTGTTGATCCCCTTCATGCCCCGGTAGGTTTTGCCGGTGAAGTTGTCCATGCCGTTCCAGGAATTGTAGCCCTCGGCGCGTTCGTACATCGATGCGCCGGCGGCACCCTGCGCATCGGTCCTGGCATTGCGCAGCGCCCGGCCGGCCGCACTCTCGGGACCGTTCAGTTCCGAAAGCGAGAACTGCAACTGCGTGTCGAAGTCGTTCCAGTTCTTGCCACGTGCTTTGGCAAAGGCCATCAGGCGCGCCCTGCGAGGGCCAAGCCATTGCGCCATGCCAGTTGCGCCGATGCTGTTGACCGTACCAGGACCGCCGCCCGCCTCGACATTCATCCAGCGCGACACGAGACCGCGTGCGCCGGCATCCGACAGGCCGCCGGCCGTGAGCGTCTGGTAAGCCTGCGATTGCCGCTCGGGCGTCCACCAGCCCTTTGTGCCACGCGAGGCACTCTGAGGGCCGCCGACCGCATCGCCACCCGCGCCGCCAGCGGCTGGGGTGCCGAAGGCGTTGCGCGCGCCAGCGCTCAACATGCTGCCGATGCCGCTCACCAGGTTGCTCCAGAAGCCGCCACCGTCGGTTTTCTGGTCGGAGATCGTGACGGGGAGCGGGTTGCCCCTCGAAACGGGCTTGCCGTCGACCGTCGTTTCGGCACCGCGCCCATTATGGAAGCGCGATTGCGGACCGCTGCGATCGTAGTGTTTCATCTGGGAAATGGTGTCGATATCCCGATCGGTATAATAGACGCCGTTCCCTTTCCCCTGCGGGGTATCGCCAGAGAGCGTAAGCATGGCCAGGAAGGGCGACAGCTTGCCCATGAGCCCCATCAAGCCAGCGCCGGCAGCACCTTCCCCAGCGGCCGCCGCCGCGCCACCACCACCGCCGCCGAGCAGCGCCCCGCCTAGCGTGCGAATGTTGCCAAGCACGCTGAGGAACTTGGCGCCGGCCCACAAGCCGAACAGGATCTCGGTTGCCCTGATGACGCCGCCCAGCCCGTCGACCACGTCCTTCGCCCCGTTGGCAAATGTCTGCATGCCGGCGCCGACGGCGTTCCAGTCGATCTTTTCGAGGAAGTCGATGAATTTCTTCACCGCATCGACGATGCCGGTCTGGATCCAGTCCCGGTTCTTGTCGATCCATGCCGACATCTTGTTGGCGGCGTCGACCAGGACCGGGCCGAGCTTGTCATAGATCGCGTTGGCGAGCGCGATAATGTTCTGGAGGAGTTCGTTCCAGCTCGCCTGCAATTTCTGCGCGGAATCGATTGCCGCATTGCTGGGCGACAGGCTTTTCTGGAGCTTGTCGAGATAGACGTCGATGCCCGCGCCCATCTTGTACATGAGCTGTTCGGTGGCCGGGTCGAGGCCGAGCGCCTGCGCGACGTTGTGGGCCGCGCCTGCATCGATCTGGTGCAGCCGCTGCAATGCGGCGGCGACATCGGAGAGATATCGATCGAGCCCATGGTTGGGATCGATCCTCATGCCCGTCCAGGCTTGCAGCTGCGAGAACTCGCGCGGCAGCGCCTCGCCGTTCTTGTTGAGGTTGTAGAGTTGCTTGTTGACGCGCTCCAAGGTCGACGCGGTCGCATCGGCCGAGCCGCCGAAACGTTCGGCCGCATTCTCCCAGGCCGCGATCCGCTGCGGCGATTCACCCAAGCTCGACGCGAACCGGCCAAGCGAGGCGTCGGCGTTGGTGATCTTGCGCACGAAATCGCTCAGCGCCTGCGAGCCGGTGATGACGGCGAAGAGTTCGAGCACGCGCCTGGTGATCAGGTTGACCGTCTCGGCAGCCTTTTTCGAGCTGTCCTCGATTTCCTTGCCGCCCTTGCGGAACTCGTCGCGCGTCTTGAGCCAGGCTTCGGCCTGCTTCTTCTGACCCTTTTCGAAGTCCTTGGGATCGAGACCAAGCGTAACGATCAGGCTGTCAATGACCGTTGGCATTCTCGTCTCGCTTCCTCAGCAACATCATGTTGTGGGCGTCCACCATCGCCACCTCGAGGAGGTCGTGGACGTCCTCGATCGACAGCCATTCGTCGAGCTCTCTCAGGGACGTTTTGCCCTTTGAGAGAACCTGACCGATGGCTCGGGAGACGTTTCCGTATTCGGCGAGCCTGACTCCGGCGACGGCGAGTTCGAGATCGATTTCGACTTGCCGCCTTTGGTAAAAAAACCGACGTGAAGGTTGATCACCTCCTGCCGCAGCTGGATTAGCGTCGCGATCTCCTCGACATCGCCTTCGATCAGCGGACGCTGGATGGCGGGATTGCGAGCGTCGGGCTTGATGGTGACGCATTCCATCATCTCGTCGAGCAGCGGCTCGGCATCCTCGAAGGCGATCTTGGTGATCGCCTTGATGCCGACGATGGCGATGCCCTGCATACCCATGCCGGCGAAGTCGTCGGGAAGCTCGACGCCGGAGCGCGCCACGGCGAGCAGCGCGCGCATCGCCCATTTCTCCGCGCGCGTCGCCGGCATCTCGCGAATGTGGAAGGTCTTGCCCTCGTCACGGCCCTCGTCAGTGATGGTGACGTCGATCTCTTTACGCATGACTTACCCTCAGTTCGGTACGCTTTGAACGCTCTCCCAGCGGATCGCGAAACGGCGAGGCTGCAGGATCTTGGCCGCCGCCGGCATCGGCGGCAGGCTGATCAGGAAGCCCTTGGTCGACACATAGGACCGGCCCACGGACGGGAGCGTGGTGCTGCCGTTTGCGGTGTAGACGTCCTTGGCCTGCTTCTGGGTCGCCGCCCAGGTTTCGAAGAAGGCGATCGACGGGGAATCGGCCTGCAACACAAAGGTCTGGTTGACCGGGTTGAAGACGAAGCCGCCCGACAGGATGCCATCGACGCCCATGGCCGTTTCGACCAGGTCGACGTTGTCCATGTCGTAGATGTTGTCGGCCGCGAAGCCCTGCAGTTGGACCGGTGTCGGGAAGAGGTTCGCCACCGCAAGCGTAATGACCGCGTTCGCGGCCGTCAGAGACGACATGATCTAGCTCCTTGAAGGAATGGGGTTGCCGCTTACTGGACGAGGGTCGAGGTCAGCTCGATCTGCTGCACGGACTCGCCGTCCATGTACCAGAAGTTGATGGGCGGGCTCTGGCGGGCCTGCCGCACCTGCGGCGTGGCATCCTTGACCTGGAGGTACCAGCCTTGCAGCTGGAGGGTGTCACTCGCCTTGAGGCCGGCCGCCGAGTTGATCTGCGCGATCTGGAGCGCCGACAGCGTCACGCCGGCGCGGATCGCACCGAAGTTCACCGCCTGGTTGATCGGGTCGAGGCAAGCCGCCTTGATCAGCTCGTAGCCCGCCGAATTGTAGGGCACCGAGTTGATGTTCTGGAGCAGTTCCATCAGTGCGAGCTGGAGCTGGTTGTTCAGCCAAATCTGGTTGATGTAGCTGTCCAGCCATTCGAACTCGCCCGACACCGAGCCGTTCTGGAACTCCAGGAACTGCTGGGCCGCCGTCGCGTAGGCGCCGTAGAAGTTATAGCCGTTGGCGAAGAGATTGTTCGCCACCGTCGCGGAGGTCACGCCCGCCACCAGGCCATCCTGCCCCCGGAATGCGAAGGTGATGCGGCCGTTGGTCTGCTCGAAGTCGATCGAGGCCGCAGCGCCGCAGATGAAGGCGGCGATCTGTGCCGGCGTGGTTGAGCCGCCGGCGGGCTGGTAGATCGAGCAGGTGCCGTCGAGATTGGCGCTGCTGACGATGTTGCCGAAGCTCGACGTCGCTTCGCCATTCTCGGTCGGGGTGATGTCGGTATCCCAGGCGATGTA
Source organism: Mesorhizobium sp. WSM1293 (assembly GCF_000513875.1). Lineage (NCBI taxonomy): Bacteria > Pseudomonadati > Pseudomonadota > Alphaproteobacteria > Hyphomicrobiales > Phyllobacteriaceae > Mesorhizobium > Mesorhizobium sp. WSM1293. The sequence goes on from NZ_AZUV01000012.1 coordinate 182,464, forward strand.
GGCGTAGCGCTTGTTGGTGTCGTTGACCCATTGGGCGAAAGCCTGCTTCTGCGCAGAGCCCGAGCCGCAGTCCGGATCAAAGATCGACATGAAGGTCGCCCAATTCTGGGTAAGCTCCGTGATGGCGGCCATGAAAGCCGCCGGCGTCGTTCCGTCCGCGCCCTGCGACAGCGTCGCGCCGGTGGCCTGCGTCAGGAAGAGATCGTCGGAAACCGTGCCGGTCGCGAAGGCAGCGCTCGACGCCTCGCCCGCCACACCAGAGGTGATGACGAAAGCGCCTGAGACGGAGTCGTAGGAGACCGCCAGCGGTGTCGCCGATGCCGTGATGGTTTCGCTCGCCACCGTCTGCGTCAGGTTGACGAAATAGGTGCCGGTGAGGCCCTGACCGCTGCCGAGCTGCGTGATGCGCGTGCCTACGCTCACGCCGGCACCGGCAAGCGTCTGGCCGACAGACAGGGTGCCAGAAGCGAGCGCACTGACCGTGAGGGTGCCATAGGTCGCCGAGATCGCCTCGCTGGTCACTACTTGCGGGATGGAGACCGCATATTCGCCGATGCCGCCGGGCGTTCCCGACAACTGGTTGGTGATCACCGTTCCGGCCGAGACGCCGGTACCGGACAGCGCAGCACCGGCCACAAGGGAGCCCGAGGTGACGCCGGTCACATACATGACGCTGCCGGCGATCGAGGCGGTGACCGAGGCCGTTGCCGCGGCGATGGAGGCCGTCACAGACGCGGCTTGCGGCAAGGCGGCGTTGAGGCCCGTCTGGATCAGCGCTGCCGCCGCCGAGAAGCTGGTCGCGGTTGCCAGGTCGATCGCATTGGCGGTTCGGACATAGCCGTCGACATCGACGATGAGCGTGCCGCTCAAAGCCTGGAGCTGCGCCAGGGACAGTTGCGCCACGCGGCCGCCGCGCAGGTAGGCCGCGACCGAAGCTGACGGATACTGCGTGAACAGGATGGTTGCGGGCTTCTGGGTCGAGTTGTTGAAGCCGTTGAAATAGACCGAGGCGATCTCGGTCTCCTCGGCCGATGCGCCGAAGAAGTTCGCCACCGAAACACCATCGTTCGGGAAGGCCAGCACCTGGCCGACCGGGACGCGGGTGTTCTGGGTCAGCACGAGGCCGTTCATCACGAGCGCGTTGCCGCCGGCATTGAGAACGTTCGGGATGACGTTCACAAGCTGAGAGGCCGGGATGGTCGTCATGGACCAGGTCCTTTCTGTTTCGATTGAGGGGTCAGACCGGGAAGGTCGCTTCGACGGGGAAAACGTCGATCACGGCCTGGTCGGCAAATTGTTGCGGCAGGCCGAGCGCCTGGTTGGCCTGGATATGCACGTCGACGACGTAGCGGGTTTCGTATTGCTGCTCGCCGTTGAGGAACGGCACCTGACGGGGATCCTCGGCATAAAGAGGCGCGCCATCCAAACCGGCGTCGGCGAAGAAGCGGGTTGCCCGCTCATCGCGTATCAAGGTCGAGATCGTCTGCGCCATGTCGGAGGCGATACCATCCGAAGCGCTGTGCACGTCGAGCTGCATCACCGCATCGGTCGGCTGCATGATGGTCTCGGCGCCACTGGCGAGCGTCTGAGCGGTCACGGCCTGCGATGGCGCTACGCCATAGGTTCCGATGCCACCCGGCGTACCGGCCGTCTGCGGGCCGATCAGAGTGCCATCGGCCACCGATGCGCCGAAGACGGTCGCTCCAACCAGGAGCGTGCCGAACTCGATATGGGTCACCGTCATCACCGCGCCGTCGATCGAGGCCGTGAAGGCGCAATCCTGATAGGTGTCGACATTGGTGGAGAGCCGACCGCGGCGAAGCACGTTCATGGTGACGAAATCGCCGGCCGGCTCCGCTACCCGGTTGTCCTGTGCCGAGACCACCTCGACGCCCGCCGGCAGGATCGACAGCAGGAAGCTGCGCAGGACCGTCTGGACGGCCGACTGGCTTGGGCTTGGCATGACAGGAACCTTATGGATCAGGGGATCGTGATGCCCTTGGCGGTCGCGTTGGCGCGCAGGCTGGTTTCGATCGCCACGTGATCTCCGGCGGAAGCGCCTGCTTTCATGGCAGCGCAGATGACGGCACCGCCCAGCGCGTCGGCCACTGCGTTGCTGTTCCAGCGCCCGGCAATGGTCGGCCGGATAAGGCGCTTGCCGACATAGAGCGAGCCCGACACCGTGCCGGTGTAGACCTGCACGCCGTTGACAAACATGCTCAGCGTCGTGCCGATTATCTCGAAAGTGCACATCGCCCAGGTCGCGGCGGTGAGCACCACGGCCGCGCTCGAGACGTTGAAGTTCGTGGCGCCGTCAGCTGCGGTGTAGCCGATGAAGTTCAGCTTGCCCGCATTGTTGCGGAACATGAATTTCGCGTTCGGGCCGAGATCGTACATTGCCAGGACCATCTGCGTCCCGGTGATGGCCGTTGGCTTGATGATGCCGCCGCCAGCGATATTGGCGCTGTCGTAGCCGACGTTCGGCGGCAGCGAGATAACCTTGCCGGTCGACAGAACAAGGCCCCATTGGCTGGTTCCCTGATCGGTCCAGACCGGGTCGATCGTCTCTACGATCTTCATGGCCCCGAGATTGCCGATGACCTTGCCGTCGTCGGATGTGACGGTCTGCCCGGTCCCCTCGTTCATGCTCATCATGAAGCTGGTGACGTTCGGCCGGTTCGCCATGATGAAGCCATCGACAATGATGTCGATAGGGTTGGCGATGCGATCGTCGGCGGCCACCTTGGCGAGGTAGCTATGCGGTCCCGGCGTCGCCGCAGACCATGTGACGACGCCCGTGCCGTCAACAGTGATCGAGCCGTTGGCCCCGCCAACCGAGAACAGCGAGCCGAGCCCATAGATCGCATAGTAAGTCGCAATCGGATCCCACGATGCGCGCCGGCCGGCGCTCGAGATGTAAGTCGCGCCTCCCAGGTCGAAGGCATAGCGAATAGGATCGACCAGCGGGTCGGCATCCAGCGGCGCCATGGTGTTGACGGTGCCGCCGACCTCGCCGCCGGTCCACATGAAGGGGACCGTCGACGGCCAGTTGGCGATCACATTGTTCGACGACGCAAGATCGCGCGTCATGTTGTATTCCGCCGCGCCACCGGACGGGAAATTGCCCGCCATCTGGACGGCGCGAGAGACGTTTTGCGCGATCAGCTGAGCGCCAGTGCGCGCATCGATGCTGTCTGCCGGGGAAGACAGGAAGCGCGAGAGCGCCACCGGAGCTCCGATGCCGATGATGGTGCAGCCCTTGTTGCTGCTGACCAGGGTGCGGTAGCCGGTCAGGTCGTCGATAAAGGCCGTCCGGGTCTGTCCCGCCACACCGAAGCGATCGCGAAGCTGGGTGGGATAGGTCACGTTGTACGTGCCGGTCGAGCCCTGGTAGGCATAGATTGGGATCGACTGGTAGCCATAAGCCTTGAGCAGCCCATAGAGACCGGGGGCGGATGTCGGCGTCGTGCTTGAGACGATGAAGCCGACGATCCGGATTTTCCCGACCTTGTGCGCCGCCAGGGCCACCGCCATGGCCATCGTGTCGTCGGGGTCGCCCGTAAAATCGGTGTCGATGATGAAGGCCGGTGGCAACGCTTTGCTTCCGCCGATAACCCCCTTGGCTATCCGCCGGGCAGCACTCACCACGCAACCCCGATGCGCAGCGACATGTCCGAGAACGAAGCAGGGTTCACCGGAACGTTCTTCGTGATCACGACGGCATAGAGCGACGTCGATGTGGCAACGATCTGCTTGGCGATGCCGTCGAGGTTGTAGACGGTATGCGTGCCGAGCGGGCTCTGATTGGCCGTCATCGGGAAGACGCCCAGAAGGATCGCGCTATCGGCCGCAGCAATGGCGGGAGCGCCGTGATCGGCAAAGGTGCCGGCCGGCGATCCCGAGAAGATCGCGACATCAAATTCCGTGGTCTGGACCGTGCCCTTGAATTTCAGGGTGAGGCTTTCGAGAATGCCATTGAAGGTCGCCGGCAGCACGCCGGGAAAGGCGATGATGCCGCCAATGACGAAGCCAGCCGTGTAGGCCCCGGCCGTCACAGGCGGTACGGTTTCAACGGCAGCGCCGTTGCCATTGACCCTGCCGATCGTGTTTGCGCCAGCCGGAGTGGGCGCGACAAGCGCCGCGTAGGCTCCCTTGAGAAGCGCGATGACGGAGCCCGCAGCTGCACCAGTGCCGTCTGCATAGGCAGCGTCAGCCCGCGCACCCTCCGCGACGTCGGCGCCGTCGGCGATCGTGGCCGCTCCACCGCCGCCACCGCCGCCGCCGCCGCTCGTGGGCAGAGGATTGCCGCTCGAAAAGGGAACGCCGGTCGCATCGACGAGCGTCACTGCCCTGTCGTTGACGCTCATTGTCAGGCTCCATTCTGTAGGGTTATCGCGACCTTGTACCAGTCGGGCCATTCCTCCAGCACATGGGCGACGAGCCATGTATTGCCCTCCGGCAGAGTGCCGGCAGGGAAGAGGAAGAGATCGCCGCCTGTTTGCAGCGGGCGCACCACGGCCAAGGCCTGCCCATTGAGGTAGACGGCGCGCCGCACGCCCTGGATGTTCAAGCCGTCGAGCTGCTGCAGGTCGCTATAGCCCAGGGCCTGCACCTGCACCGAGACGCCAGGCACGTCGACATAGGTTGGCGTGCGTGTGCCGTCGGCCGCAGTCGTGTAGCCAGAGGACCGTTTCAGCGTGGCGGTCACGAACGGGTTCACCATCGCAATCGCGGCCGAAGCGATCCCGTGCAGGTTCATTTTCGATCAGCCGACGCGATAGACCGAGAAGGTGTTCGGCGCCGTGCTCTGGAAGCGCAGGATGCCGCTCGACGGGATGGTCGGGCCGCTATGGGCCGGGAAGTCCATCGAGCCGACCAGCGTCATGCCGGTGTTGGTGGTGATGGTCGCATCCTCGGCATCGACGACGGAGGTGTTGATCACCGCCAGGTCGAAGGTGTCGTTGATGGCGAAGTTCGCCGGCAGCGCGGCCTGGAGAGCGGCACCGGTCGGCAGCTGCTGCGCCGAGGGAGCGCCGCCGCCCTGGAGGATGGTGATGATGCCGGCGAGCAGTTGGGCCGCCGTCAGCAAGCCAGAGACGGTGACCGCCGCCGGCACAGAGTTGTTCAACAGCGCGACGTTGGCATTGATCGTGCCGCGCTGGCTGTCCCAGATTGCAAGACGCATTGTCAGGATCTCCTTGAAATGAGGTGCCGGGCTATTTCTTCACGGCATAGTCAACCGAGGCGAGCATGTGGCCCGTGTCCACAAGCTGCTTGTCGTTGCCCTTGCGGGCGATGGTGGCGGGTTTCAGGGTCGGGCCGACATAGGCGACGATCGCCGCCTGCAACTGGCCCTTGATGGCCGCTCCGGTCTGCCCCAGGGTCTTGTCTGCGTCGTAGTCGTTGGCGACGAGAAGGTTGCCAACGGCATCAGGCCATTCGGGGCTCTTGTCGGCGATCATGCCACGGAAGAACGGGCGCGGTGGCGTGTCGGCCGAGCCGAACTCATTCACCGCGGCGACCGGTGCAACGGGCGTGCCGTCCGGATAGGTGGCATCCTCCAGGAAGCCGATATCGACGGATACGGCCTTCTGGAGGTTTCGCGATATCTCGGCAAGCTTGGCAGCGAGCTTGTCGCCGCCCGTGAGCTTGACCATAGGCTTACGCGCTGCCCTTTGCAGCCTTCGCAGCGGCGGCCGCATCGGCGGTGCCGGCGGTGGCGTCTACGGCCGCAGGGGTGGCCGGCGCAGCGGCAGCAGGTGTGGCAGGAGCGGCGGCCGGCGTAGCAGCGGCGGGCGTGGCCGGAGCCGCCGGCGTCTCTGGCTCGGCCGGAACCACGACAGGTTCTGGCGACTCGAGGCGAAGGCTGCGCTCAAGGGTCTTGATGCGGTCCTCGGCCTGCTCGCGGAACGCGCGAAACTCGCGCTGCAACATGGCAAGAAGCTTTTCCATGACGACGTCCTTTTCTACTGGTTGGGCCGCGGGTTGAAGGTGCGGCGCGGGCCTGGGATGTAGCGCATCGTCCGATAGGCGGCGGTCGCCTGCCAGAAGGCCGCGCCAAACGGCGTCTGCATGAACCAGGCGTTGTTTGGCGTCATCGGGAACTCGGCCGCGACCGAGACACTGCCTTCGCTGGCATTCGAAACGCGCCCGACGATCCCTGCCGGCGCCTGGCCGTTGGCGCCATAGGTGATCTGGCAGATGTGGGCGACCATGAGGTTGAGCAGCATGGTCTGCGTCTCAGCCTTGGTCACCGGGCCGCCGCCATCGTTGCGGCAATAGAGTTCCGCGATGGGAAGCGCGCCCTGCAGGACCTGTGGCTGGCTGAGCGTGGCGAACTGCGGGTAGATCGCGATGAAGCTCGCGAAGTCGAAATTGACGATCACACCCATGACTTGTCTCCGGCGTCGCCGCTTTCCCGCTTCAATGAGCCGGGCCATCGACCGGCATCCCCGCGCGGGCTCTTCCAAGGATCGAGCGAGCAACTTTGTCCCCCTAGCCGGCATCGGGAGTGGGGTGAGCGCGGGGGAACTGGTTAGGCGGCTTCCTGCTTGTAGGTCTGGATGCCGCGCGGAAGGTTGTTCGGGTCGATCGGCTCGAAGCCCGATTTCTGCGTCTCGTGCTCCTTGACGAAGCCCTCGACCATGTCGGCCTCGCCGTGCGCCCAGATCAGGTTGTTCTTGACGGCGTCGAGGTCCTTGTTCTGATCGAGCCATTTCTTGAAGAAATCGGCATCGACGTTGTAGGTCAGCGCGTAGCTGCTGCCCTGCGCCACCGGGGCCGGCTCGAGGCGCCGGTCGAAGCGGCGGCTGTAGCCTTTCAGCACGACTGGCTCGCCGATCACCTGGGCGCGCTTCACCTTGCGAAAGCTGCCGCCGGCGGTCGGCTCGTTCATGTCCACCATCTCATGGAGGCGCAGAATGAGGCCATGCGGGAGCTTGCAGGCGACGGTGACTGTATCGGGCATTGAATGTACTCCGGGGTTTGAGGGGGTTCGAGCCTCGCCAGAGATGATCATCAGTGCCCCCACCAAAGATCACCTGCGACGCGGCCCGAGGGCTGGAGCGGATGCCAGGTGTCAATCCTGGCTCAGCGCCTGTGGAACAGGCACCTCTCACGGAGCATCCGCAAACTGTAGGGGGACGGCTGGACCGCTCGCTTCCCACCCCGGCTTGGCGACTGGTTTCGGTGGGTCAGCGTCCAGCCCGAAGGCTGTCTACCACTCCCTGCCTGTCGCCTCACGGGCCAAAGCCTCGTCCGTCCGCCGTCCCCTGGTTCCCTTGCGGGAACCGGCTGCAAGGCTGCGTTGCCGCGCCAAGCTGTCCTGGGAGGACATCTGAAATTCCGAGGGCGAGCGCGGTGCCGGTTCGTCCGTTTACCCGCTCGCCCCATACGGGCCTACGTTCCCGCTTATCGGCGCAATCACACAAGCATTTGCGCTCGTGGAGTTTGAACGTTTCACGGTCGTCGCGACCGCCTTTATGTTCAAGGAGCCCCCGGCTAACGTTTCGGTGTCCCGGACCTCTACCCGTGACCGCGTTAAGCGCCGTCACCGACCTTTCTCAGGAGGACCGCCCCGTACACCGAAGTGCAGAGGGGGCGGCCATGTTGGTGTGGTGGGTGCCGGGTTTACTCCCCACCGAGCGATTTCTCCGCCCGACTCTGCCTGTCCGTTCCGCGCATCGTCGCCGGACCCAGGGTCATCTGCTCTTGCCGTCTAGATCGGCCGTCAGCGCAGGTCGCACCCTCAAAACTGTGCCCGGTCTCTCAACCGGGCTGGGCCAGATGCTTGCCTTTAGCGCCATCATCTCGGCTCGCCACAACAGCGGGGGGCTCCGACGATTTGGTTGCGGGGGTTGGATTTGAACCAACGACCTTCAGGTTATGAGCCTGACGAGCTACCGGGCTGCTCTACCCCACGGAATTGATTTGGTGCCAAAATGGTTACGATCCGGCACCAACCGTTGTCAAGCGGGTTAGACGCCGACCATCTGGGAAATGCCCATCGGCTGGCGGACGATCGCGCCCCAGGTGCCGCTGGTCATCTTTTTCTTCCACGAAGACAGCGCGCGCACGATCGGGTGAGCGCGGAGCTTTTCGTTGAAAGCGCAGTAGCCGGTCTGCTGGCCTTCGATGCCGTCGGCGATCAGCTGCACCTCGTTGCCGGCCGCGATGCCCGCCGGGTTGATCGACGTCAGCGCGCCATACTGCACCGCCGAAACAACCCGAAGGCTCGGGAAGTTCTTCTTGAGCAGGTCCTCGACGTTGACGTTGAACGAGTTCGTCGCGGTCATGGCGAGCTGCGACTCCGGTGCCAGCGCCAGCGTCATCTTGGTGTTCTGGTCGACCATGCCGGCGCTCTGGGTGACGAGCTGCAACCACAGCGACTGGATATCGGCGTAGATTTCGTTCGCCGTGGCGACGATCTGGCCGTTGTTAATCCACTTCACGCCGCCATACGCCTTCGGGGCGGGAGTGATCGGCGCCGCGAGGTTGGGATCGTTGAGCAGACCGTAGTTCTGCAGGCCCTGCACACCCTTGAAATAGGTGGTGTTCAGGAAGCGGGCGAGCACGGTGACGCCAGCGCCGTCGACCTCGCTGACCCAATTGACGCGGCCGAGGCCGGCGCGCTCGACTTCAAGCTCGCCATACTCGGAGATGACCTGGAACAGGTAGGACTGGCGCTGCGGCCAGTTCATGTTCGCGCCGGCGCGGCCGTTGTCGTTGTAGTCGCCATAGCTCGACACTTCGCCGGTCTGCTCGATGACCGGGAACATGGCGGTCTGGTCGATCCAGGTGCCCTTGCGGGTCTCGCCGAAGATCTCGGCGGCCTTGGTCGGGGCAAAGAGGATGCGATAGACCTCCGGGTCCACAAGAGTGGTCAGGAACGCCGGAATGCCGCCGTTCGCCGTCGTTGCCAGAGCGGGCTGCGCATCCATCGCGAGGTGGTTGGTGCGGAAAGACTCGACGACGTAGCTGCGGGCCTCGGGAAGGTAGATGCCGGCCTGCTCGAACATCGGGCGATGCTGTGCCCATGTTGCGGCGGCCTGATTGAAGTCGTGGAATTGCATGGTGGTTCTCCTCACAGACCGCCGGCTTCACGGCCGGCGAATGGTTCGAGGTTGATGGGGAAGAGTGGGTTTAGCCCTGCGGCCAGGACGTGATCTTCATCAGCTCGCCCGGCTGGGCGAAGGAACGCACGCGCCACTTGGTCTCGACGTTGGTGGCCGACGTGAGCGCCGCCGCGTTGACGACGGTGTTAACGTCGACGGCATAGGTGCCAGCGCCACCGGCGGGACCGGTAAGCTGCTGGGTGATCATGGTCGTAGCGGCGATGCCCGCGCCAGTGACGGTGTCGCCGACGCCGAAAACACCGGTAACGACGCCGCCGACGGAGAGAACGCCATAGGTGCCCGCAATCGCGGTGCCTGCGGCGACGTTCTGGCCCGGGATGCTGACCGAATACGTTCCGATGCCACCGGGCGTGCCCGAAAGCTGGGATACGATTTTGGTGCCAGCGGCGACGTTGACGCCGGAGATCGTCGTTCCGGGGTAGATGGTGCCGGCGCCGACGGCCGAAACCGTGAGCACGTTGCCGACGATAGCGCCGGTGAACGCGTTCGTCGCCGCAGCGATCGAGCCGGCCGATGTGGTCGCGCCGTTTGGAGTGCCGGTCGGGGCGGCACTTGCCGTGCCGTCGGCATAGTTGGCGTAGACCTTCATGTCATACTGCGCCGGGGTCGGGCCGGAATTCTTCACCCAGAAATCGCCTTCGTTGAAGACGGTGACGGGGAAACCGGCCGGAACCAGCATCGTGGATTCCTGGAGATAGACCTCCATGAGACCCTGCTGCTCGCGGTGGATGAAGCCCGCGACCGGGCCGCTGCCGAAGGTGTTGACCACAGCCGGGGCGCTGTCCGAGTCGAGCTGGTTGTAGCTCAGCCAGGCAAAGCGGCCGATGGCCGCGCCGAGCGCACCGCACACCAGCGCACCAGCGGCGGCGAGCACGGTGGTGCGGGGATTGGTGGATGCGAAGTCGCCCTCGACAGCCGGGGCGGGATTGTAGGCGGCCTGCGTCTGAAAGCCAGACATGGGCGATACTCCTCATGAAAAGAGCCGGCTCGCTGGCCGGCTCGAAGGGTTTCTGGGTTTAAGTCGCTCGCCTTAGAGCGACTTGACGATGTGGATCTTGGAGGCCGGGAACATCTCGTGGAACGAGCTGACGCCGGCGGCATCCATGGCGACGCCGGCAGGCTTCTGCATCTGGTGGGAGCCCGGCAGCGGCTGGGCCTTGAGGATGGCGGGCAGCGCCGAGGCGTGAACCCCGGCGATATCGACGCCAAGCGAGGTGAGCGCGGTGCGGTAGACCGCATCAGCGCTGTCATGGGCCATGGCGAGCTTGCCGATGTAGGGACGAACCGCCTCTTCCGCAGTGCGGATATCGGCGGCCGTCTTCAACATCTCGGCGCGGACCTCGGTCTTGGCCTGCGTCACTGCGGCGGCGATCGCCGAGTCCATCGCCTTCTTGTCGACCTTGTCGTCGTCGTCATCCTTGTCGGCGTCCTCAGCGGCCTTCTTCTTGGCCTCTTCCTCGGCGGCGTCTTCGGCTGCCTTTTTCTTCTTGGCCTCCTCGTCGTCGTCGTCCTCGTCGTTGGCTTCCTTGACCTCGACCTCGTCGAGCGCGACCAGGACCGCCTCGAGGCCGTCGAGCTTGGCGTCAGCCGCCAGCTTACCCTTGGCTGCCTTGCTCACCGCCTCGATGATGGCGGGCCGCTTGGCCTTGAAGTTTTCGGCCGTGACGCCGGCGAGAGCCCCGCTGACATCGATCTTCTGATCGCTGGCAAGCTTCGGCATGATGTGGGCAAGGATCGCGCCCTGGGCGACAGACGCCATGCGCGACAGCAGTGCTGTTTTCTTCATCGTGATGATCTCCATTTTGCTGTCGCCGACGACTACATCAGGCCCGGCGCGGCCTTCCTCAACCAAGGCGACGTGATTGGCGGAAATGTCCCGCATCACGCCGTCGTAGGATTCTCCAGCCAGCGTGCCGGGCGTCATGTCGGCCCGGTAGCGATAGCTGCTCGAAAGTTCTTTCTGCCGATCGGATTCGATCAGCGCGATTGCCGCCCCATCCCAGATGCTGAGCGGCGCCATGAGGTACGGCGCATGGAACTCCACGGCATCACCCAGCGCGCCGACCACGGCTTCGCGCGGATGGTCCCTGGCGCTGACCGGGATGTGCTTGAGCAGCAGCGGCTTGCCGACGAAGGTCGGGGCGGCTTTCGCCAGCTCGTCGGCATCGCGATAGAGGCGATAGACGCGCTCGGGATCGAGCCCAAGCGCTTCGAAATCGGGGATTTCCCGACCGTAGTACGGGCACACATTGGCCTTGGAGATCGGCGTCATCTCGACGCGCAGATGACCGTCCTGGTCGAATGTGCGGATGCTGTTGCGATCCATGGCCAGCGCGTCCTTGACCGCAACGGGCTTGGGCTCCTCAGAAGTGGCAAGCATGTTCAATCCTCTAGGCAGAGTCACACAATGGCGCTTCAAAGCGTGTGCCTCAAAAAGCCGCCGACCACCCCAATTGTCTCGAAATTACCAAGTCCCGGCTAACCGGAACAAATTACCCAACAGCAGCTTTGGCCGATCGAGTTAACGCTCGTGTCGCGGGTTCACCAATCGAAGTTTGGGGCCGCGAGTGAACGCGACCTACTGGTGGGAGCAACCCAATGGTTGCAGATGATATTGCAGCAAGACGCCTGAAAATGCTGGTCGAGCAATATGTCGAAAACAGAAAAAGGCGACATGACTTCATTTCTACCTCGACGGCAGAAACGGCCATTCGGGAGGTGCTCCCGAACTGTCCGATTTCCGGGAAAGCCCTTGATGACCTGATAGCAGCCAGCGCCATCGCACACGGTCTTGGCGTACGGTTTGACCGATCGGCCTCAATGGAGAGCGCTCGCTGACGCAGCTGTTGAGCCCGTTAATGCGGCCGCGCGTGAATATCCCCATTTGGTACGTTTCCGACGCTATCCATCAAGCGCGCTGCATTTAAAAAGTCGAGCAAGGTGGAGCAACCATGCCGAGATTCTTCTTTCACATTCGAACCCGCGACGGTCAGCTCCTCAAGGATCCAGAGGGTCAGGAGTTTGCAAACTTGCAAGAGGTAGAGGACGATGCCATGGCGTCTGCCAAGGAAATCCTGGCCGAAGGGCTGCTGGCCGGGAAGCCGGTACTAACCGGCCATGCCTTCGAAATCTTCGATGATCGCGAACTCTTGGTCCTGGAATTCCCCTTTTCGCGCGCGGCGGAAAAGCCCGGTGCCCGGCCATAATGCGTAACGTGATTAGGTGTTGGTGCCAGCAGCACCTATATGTGGCTTATCGTTCGCACGTTTTCACGGGCGTGAACGGCTGGGAGATCACAGAGCTCTTGCCCCATGGAGGGTGGAGACATGTCTAATCAGCCAAATATCACCTATCGCAATGCCTTGTTGAAACGGCTTTCTCGCGCAGACCTGGACTTATTAGAGCCGCATCTGAAGCGGGTGGTTTTGCCATTGCGGGCCCCGCTTGAGACGGCGAAGTCTCTCATCGAACACGTCTATTTTCTCGAAAGCGGCATAGCGTCGGTCGTTGCTAAGATACCGAAGGGCCGCGATACCGAAGTGGGCCTGATAGGTCTGGAAGGCATGACCGGCGCGCTGTTGGTGCTTGGCGGCGATCGTGCCGCACATGATACCTACATGCAGATTGCCGGAGATGCGTTCCAAGTGCCTGCGTCAGCGTTATCGGCAGCCATGTTGGAAAGCACAACGCTTAAGGCCCTGCTGCTTCTGTATGTACAAACGCTCTTCATTCAGACCAGCTACACCGCGCTGGTGAATGCCCGATCGAAATTGGATGAACGCTTGGCCCGGTGGCTGCTGATGTGCCAGGACAGGGTAAGGAGTGACAGATTTGCGATCACCCATGAGTTCATGTCTGTTATGCTCGGTGTGCGGCGACCTGGGGTGACCGTCGCCATCCAGGAACTTGAGGGCAGAGGACTGATCAGGGCAAACCGGGGTGAGATCCTTATCCGCGATCGCGATGGCCTGTTTCAGATCGCCGATGGCACCTATAGCGAGCCGGAGCATGAATATGATCGGCTGCTCGGTAAAATTTAGCCATGGTCGGCGGCAGCGGCGAAGGTGACTGTCGCGACAACCGTCCCGTTATCGAGTGCGACCTCATACGCGGCATCGCGTATCAAAGGTTTCCCGGCGCGCAATTCCTCAGCCATTAGCTCCTTGGCCGCCCAAATCGCCTCCCGAACAGCGCTTTCCTCGTCAGGGAGCTCGCTACCCTCCGGATCAAGGCGCCGTTGTCCGGCTAGGACGAGGTGCAGGAAAAAGCGTGGCAACCGGTGTCTCCGCCAGCGGCAGTCCGGCCGCTATAGGGATGTAGGCTTGCAAATAGTTTCTGCAATCGTACCAACGGCCGCCTTTGCCGTCGACAGAGTATGCGGGCTGATCCTGTCGTACATGGGCGAGCGCCTGCTGATTGAGTTCAACTAAGAAAACCCTTTGATAACCGGCTTGCCGACGCATCGGCAGCCGGGCTCCTCGCCAGGCCGGATGAAGCGCTTAAGCGCCGGGTCGTACCAGCCAGTCGAAATCTTGTAGCGGACCTTCTCGCGGCCAGCCTGGACGTGTGTGGGGCGAGGTTCTTTCCCGCCGCCACTGTGGTGCCACTCGGCTTCGTCGATGCCGAGTTCGAGCTGGCGCGCCGTGTTGAAGACCGACGTCGCCTTGTTGTTCTGATCGAGCGCGATGAACGCTGCCCGGCGCCTGGTGATCCCCGAGTAGCGCTCCAGCTCCGCGACCAGGCCGGCAAGGTCTCGGCCGGTCTGCACCGACCGCATGACAGCGCCTTCGACCTGGTCGAAATACTGCGACGGAATCGACTTGATCAGCGCCACATTGGCGTGGATCGTGGCGTCGACAACGTCGCGCATCGCGGCCGTCATCCTGAATTCGACCGAGATGCCGCCATCGCGCAGGATCTTGCGGAGAGCAGCGCTCGACCGTTTCTCGACCGAGAGCGCGAAGTAGTCGCCCAGCTGATCCGATGCGATATCGAAGCGCTTGGTCCACTGCGCGGCAAGCTTGCGGATCGATCGGCGCAGCGCATCCGCTGGCGTCTCGTCCTGCGCCATTCGAGGCGTATTGGCCCGGTAGGAGGCTCGGAGCCAGTAGACCACGCTATCGCTCATGGCGTCGATCAGGCGCGTCAGGCGGCCCCGGTAGGCCGCTTCAATCCCGACGTTTGGCCGGACCGGGCGCAGCACCTTTTCGTTGCGCTTGGCCGTCCGTCGGCTTTGGAGGCTGGACATCACGATCCCTCAGCGTCTCGGCGATCTCGTGATCGTCGGGCGTCTGTGCTTTGATGATTTCCCAGAGGTTGAGCGTGATCAAGCGGTGCCGGTGATGTCCGTGTCGGGAGCTGCACTATCTGCCGGCTCCTCGGCATTGGCAACACCGGCCTCCAGGACAAACCGTTCCAGGTTGAGAACGGTTTCCACGATGGTCTCGGGATAGAAGCCCTCGCGCCCCACCATCTCCAGCAGACGAAGCCGGATTTCCCGTCTCTCGTTCATGCCGCTTCCTCTTGGTTGCCGGAGCCGCCCTTGACGACAAGGCCGTCCTCTTCCTCTTCGAGGAGGTCGGGCATGTCGTCGACGTCGATCGACGAGAAATCGGAGTCCGGATCGGCGGCGACGCGCTTGCGCGATTCCTCCGGAGAGATCACGCCGGTATCGATCAGGATCTGGTCGCGCTCTGCCTTGGTCTTTTCGACGTCGGCCGCTTCCTTTTCGTCGGTCTCTTCGAGCTTTTCGAACTCGAAGTCGATGCCGTCGTCAGGCGCGCCCCAGAGCGAGATCATCACCAGGCCAAGCAGGCGATGCAGCGGCTGGCGAAACAGGTGCTCCTGGAACGAGTGCACATAGTCGTTGAACGAGCGCATCTCGCCCTCGGACGAGGCGTTGAGGCCGGCCGGCTGGGTGCCGAGCAGCTTGACCAGCGGAATGTGGCTGACCGATGCCATGTGCTCCTGCGCCTGCGCCTGGAGCATATCGAGGCCGGAGAGCGACGCGGAGACGTTCTGGAACTCCTCCGTCTCCTTGTCGATCAGCATCAGGCCTTTGTTGGACCGGAGCAGGTTGAACAGCTCGGCCCGCTTGAAAATCTGGTCGCCGTCGGCCTGGAGCGATTCCCCCAGGTTGGTGCTGAGCACGAACACCGTGAAGGCACTGATGATGTCGTTCACCGACTGGCGGGTCTCCAGCCAGTTGTCGACATAGGGTTTGACCATCTGCGACAGCGACAGGCCGCCGAACGAATAGGTCGGCTTCAACAGGTCGGGCACTTCGCGGCCGATGAAGGTGATCAGCCGCGTGGTGTGAACGATCTTGGCCTGCACATACCAGCTGTCGGGCCGGTACCAGTTGTCCTTGAGAGGATCGTTCGAGTTGTAGGACGTGGGATAGCACCACACCGCCTCGACGGTGCGCAGCGCCTCGATCGGCTTCTTGGCGAACTTGGCGATGCTGAGCTTGTCCCAGCCCGTGCCGATCGGCTTTTGCAGCTCGTCCGGATTATCGGTGTCGCCGGTGTCGATGTAGATGTGACCGCGGCCGAAGAAGCCATCCTGCTCGGCGGCGCGGCAGAACAGGTCGCGCACGTTGAGGCGTTTGAATTCGGCCTCCAGCTCCTTGATCTTCTCGGTCTTGTCGTCGCCGTCATTGGCGGTGAAGCGGACCCACTTGCGCGTCATCTCGCTGGCGATGGTTTCAGCGATGACACGGTATTCCGGACGCTGCGCCAGCTCCGAGAGGTAGGCATAGCCCAGGAAGGTGATGCCCTCGGTGAGGTAGCCGTTCTGCGCAAAGCCGTTGGCCCATGTCTGGACGCCGCCGATGGCGCTGTCCATCGCGAGGCCCTTGCCCTCCGGCACAACTCCGGCCGGATGCTGCGGCACCGAGAACACCTGCACCTGCTGGGCAGGCGCGGCCTTCTGCGCGCGGATCGCCGCCAACATGGCATCCGAGATGCGTGCAGGCCTGCGCGCGCCAGGTGGCGTCGCGCTCGGTTGCGGCGCTGGTGCTGCTTCGGCCACGGGCTTGCGCCAGAGGCCGCGCGCTGCGCGGAGAGCCTTCCTGATCATCGCGGCGCCGGCTGGGAGGCGCGGCGAAGCACGTCGTCGCTGATCACCATGGCCCCCTTGATGTTGAGCAGCCTCGTAAAGGCTCCGGAAGATGCGTCGACCTGGTCCATGAGTTTACCGGCCGGGAAGATGCAGAGTTCGTCGAGATAGAGTTCGTTCCATTCGCCTTCGACGATGAAGACGTTGCCGTATTCGCACTGAGCCGAGAACGGCTCGGCGCGCGTGATCTTGTCGCCGGTTTCACCCTCGGCATGGACACGGTAGCCGGCGAGGTCAGAGACATAGTCCTGAACCTGCGACTTGCCGGCCTGCCCGGGATCCTGCGGCAGGCTGATGTTGACCGTCTTGCCGTCGATCGCCGCCTGCGCCTTGATGGTCTTGCGAACCGATTTGCCCTCCTCGCGAAGGGTGACGACATGGCCGACGTAGTAGTGACCGTCGAGATCGCGGCCGAGCTTGACGCCGGCGGTGCGTGCGCCAGTGCCGCCTCGAGTGCCGGCCAAGTCCCAATGGCGGACCCAGACCGTACCTCTTGGCGCTTGCCTGACGAACTTGCCATCGAACCAGGAGCGCTTGAACATGCCGCCTTCGCGAGGCGCGGGGCGCTGCTGGAACTGCCCCGCCGAGGCGTAGCTGCCCATGATCTTCTTGTCGCGCTCGACGACGTGGGGCGGGAAGCGCTCGGGAAACAGCAATTCGCCGTCGACCTTGCGAGGATCCTCGAACCCGATCGAGGTGTAGCATTTGCGCTCGGGCTCAAACTCCATCGGCAGCATGAGGTGCTCATAGCCGTAGTCGTGGGCCAGGATGACGCCCGAAGGGTCATCCTCGTGCAGCCGCTGCATGATGACGATGATCGCCGACGAATCGGGATTGTTGAGACGCGTCGGCAGCGCCTCATGGAACGTGTCGTTCGCGGTCTGGCGCTCGACTGGTGACTTGGCCTGCGCGACCGAAAGCGGATCGTCGAGGAGGACGCGATCACCGCGAGAGCCCGTCATCGAGTTGAACGCCATCGCCTCGCGGAAGCCGGTCTTGTCGTTCTCGAATTTGGTCTTGGTGTTCTGGTCTCCGATCATGGAGAACTGATCGCCCCAGCGATCTCGATACCATTTGGACGTGACCAAACGTCGTGTTTTGACGTTGTCGCGGATCGCCAGCGAGTCCTTGTAGGACGTCCCCATGAACCGCAAATGCGGCATGGCGCGCGGTCCCCACTCCCACGACGGGAAGAAGACGCCCGACAGCAACGATTTCATGGTGCCCGGAGGCACGTTCATGAGCAGCCGCAAAATCTCGCCGAGTGTCACCGCCTCGAGATGGTCGCAGATGGCATCGATGTGCCAGCCGTGCTTGTAGGGTTGCCCGGGCTCCAGCACATGCCAAGCCCGCTTGACGAACTCGGCGAGCGAGCGAGCGCATGCTCGCCGATCCAGCTCAATCCGGATTTCCTCCGGTGTTGGCGGGATGACGCCTGATATGCGCGCCATGGCTCACTTTCCGCCGGCTGTGCTCTCCCGCTTTTCTGCGGCGCGCAGCAGGATTTCCAGTTCCTCGTCTGACATGTTGGCGAGATCGGGCTTTTGCCGCGTCTCCACCGGACCGCCGTTCTTGCCTGTCTGCTCGATGCGGCGCACATAGCCCCGGTCCTTGCCTTTCAGCTCCAGGTACCAGCGCACGGTCTGCAAATCGCCAGAGCGAAGCGCGATCACCACCTGCCCCTCGGCGACGTCGAGCAGCTCGTCGGCAATCTCGGAATCGGCCTCCTGGATTTCAGGATGCTCGTTCAGGAAGGCGTAGAGCGTGGTGCGCCCGACGTTCAGCCGCTCGGCCGCGACGGTCTTGATGCCACCGCACTGGCGCAGCATCGCAATGACGCGCGGCACGTCGCGGGCTGTCAGCTTCGGCGAGGCGCCGCCCTTGCTGGGCTCATCCGGCTTCGCCTGTGGTGCCGGCTCAGGCTTGGGAGAAGGCTGGGCAGCAGGCTTCGGCTCAACAGGGGGCTTTGGCTTGCTGGCCGGTTTCTTCTTGCCCCGCGTCGGCTTTTTTTTCGGACCGGCTTCGGGCTTCGCTTTGGCCGGTGCAGCCTTGCGCTTCGCGGTCGGCTTTGATGCCGTCACGCTCGACTTGGTCTTGATCACCGGACGGCTCGCGCGTGTGAGTGTTCGGAATGTTCGGGGTGGCTCTTTTTTTTTGCCACCCATCCCGCAACCCATGGACATCATGCCGCGAGCCGAACCGAATGCGATTGCACTGGACAAATCAGGCTGCAAAGCCTTGGCGGGCTTGGCGTTGGTCAACCTGCGCAATTCGGCAAACTGACCCACAATGCTTGCAGCTGCGACCATGCTAACCACCGACACTGCGTTACACACACACGAGTGCATGCCGATCACACGAACAGGACGCGTGCGAGACACACGAGGAAGCCGAACGCGAACATCGCGCCGACGATGATTGCGGGCATCGCGAAAGCGGGCGCGGCCGGCGTTGCGGCGGGCTCGGAGAACGCGCCGCGCAGATTGGGAAGCTCATGCCGCATCAGGTTTGTCCTCCGCTTCGGCTTCGAGTTGATCGAGCCGCTCGCCGGCAAGGCGCGCCATGGCTGCGAGAGCAATGCCCGAGTTGACGATGTTGAGCCCCTGCTTGGTGCGCACGATGGTGTCGAAGAAGTCGTCGAACCTCGACTGCGGGGCGGCATGGATGCGGAAGCGCTTCGCCCTCTTGGCGATGGCGTCCATCTCGACCTCGAACTGCACGCGGTCCTCGGGGAGGAAGGCGAACAGCAGCTCGTCGTATTTGATGTTGGCGCCGCCGAGTGCAGCAGCGCCTGGTCCCTTGTCGCCCGACAGCACGCTGTCATCAAGACCGGAAAACTTCTTCGCATCGATGTCGAGCGAGGCGTACAGCTGGGCCAGCAGCGACTGGTCGTCTTCGCCGTTGATCGAGTTGTGGCTGAGCTGGATCGCCACCTTGCGCTTTTCGCTCAAATGCGAGGTGATGACGAGCGCGTCGACCAGCGGCAAGCCGGCCTCAATCGCGGCGGCGGTGCGGTGATGTCCCGACAGGATCTCGAGAGAGCCGTCCTTGTCCTGGCACACCAGGACCGTTGTGGTCAGTCGGCCGTCGATTTTGACGTTCTCGACAAGGCGCTTGAACATGGCGGGAGCCATGTAGTGCGCGTTCTTCTCGCGACGCCGGAGCGCCTTCGGGTCAACCTGCCGCGCCTCGACATCGAGGGACTTCCAGTCAACGGTTGAAGTGCTTGCCATACCACCACTCGAACGCTTGTTGCGGCGTCTCATCGATGCGGGCGCCGACGTAGTGCAGTCTGAATTTGCCTTCCGGCCCGTCGATCTCTTCGCGCTTGGTCTGCTCGAAGATGCCGCGATATTTCATCGAGACCGGATGGTCCGAGAAAGCTGACGTCTGCACCTTGTTGAAGCGGTCGATGAAGCGCTTCCCCAGGTCGCGCAGGATCTCGCCATTGCAGGCGAGCCTGGTGACAAGCTTCGACAGCCTGCCCTCACGCGAGATCGAGAAATCCGACAGCAGGTACATCGACTGGCGTGCGAATTTGTCGAGGTTGTAGATCAGGCCGCCGACCAGCATGTCATCGACGCGCACCAGGTAGTTCACCATGCCGGGCGTGTGGGTGATGCCCTTTTTCAGGTAGACGTCCTTGAGGAACGTCATCTGGGCGGCATCGGCCCGAGCGATCGTCACCACCGAATCCGGCTTGATCTTCTCGACGTCGATCGGCTTGTAGCGGAAGGGTGCTGACCGCGGCACCAGCTGCAGGAAGGACGACTTGCCCGTCGACACGTAGCAGTAGTGCGGGTGGCCCCGGCCGGAGACGAATTCCAGCTCCGGTTTCAGATCGTCGTAAATCTGGTCCGAGAGGATGCAGTAAGGCACGCCCGCCAGCCGCACGCGCTCGATGAGACCGCGCAGCGCCTTGGGGTCGAACAGCTCATAACGGGGAGCGTCCCATTTGATGTTCTCGGCCAGAAATTCGAACATCTTTTCGTAGCCGCCCTTGTAGAACGGCGGATAGGAGAAGATGGCGGCCTTCCGGTCGATCGCCTCGTCCAGGTGCTCGATCCAGTCGCGCGGCGAATAGCTCTTGATCGGTATCATCCCCGGCAGCTTGCGGACCTTTTCCAAGGTGCGCTCGACATAGCCGGCGAAGTTCGCGACCAGGTGGTTGCGGTGGCTGGTCTTGTAGACGTTGGCCTTGCCACCAGCGAAGCGGCCGAGATTGAAGGCGACGGCCAGCGCTGCGAGGCGCTGATCAGGTTCCCTGAAATCGAACTCGTTCACGAAGTCGAGCGCGCCGTGGAATTCGTAGTCGATCGGCTTGCCCAGCACATAGCCGGCAATCGCCGAGGAGTAGAGGCTGACGTCGTTGGAGTGCATCTCGACGCCGGGGAAAGTGGCCAGCGTGATCTGCTCGAACCGGAACGTCCCGGAGCAGCAGTTGTAGACCCTGCCCCACTTGTCGACCTCGGAGACGCGAAGGATTTGCGCGATGCATTCCTTCGGCACAACACCCTGAAACATACGCTCGAAACCCCGATTTTTCTCTTGCAATAGGGGTGTAACCGCATAAGTTCACTTGTAACCAAATTGGTTACACCACTTCTGCGAAGGACACCCGCCATGAGCTTGGTCGCAATCACCGAAGGGCTTCACAAGAAATCCGGTTTCACCGGACCTCGCCTCCAGGCGGTCACGTTCGCGACCGCGCTCGTCATGGCCGATTATGCGGGCTCCGAGCATCAGGACTATTTTCGCCGCCGCTTCCGCGAGACCTTGGAAACGCTGGATGGCGAAGGCGTCAGCGACGTAGTCGGCTTCATCGCCGGTCAGCTCGGCATCAAGCCAGCACCGGTTGAAAACGCCTTCTGATTTGGGGGAGCAGCCCGACGCGCACGAGAGAATCAGGCTGCTTGTTTTTTGCCTCGCCCCCCCGGCTTCTGTCAAGAGACTTTCTGCAACCACTTTGACACCACCCCTACCACGGAGACCAAAGACCATGGCCAGCTACCTATCGCCAACCGGGAGCCCGATCACCGGCACCCTGGAGCGCCTTACAGGGCGTGCGCACCTCCTCGATATCGATCCGGAGACCGGCGAGCCCGAACACTCGGGCGGCACCGAAATCTTCTGGAACGATCAGGAGACCGCCAAACGCGGCGGGAAAATCGTGTTCCTCGACGAGGAGGGCGACGAGTGGACTTTCGACCAGCTCGTCCGCGAAGACGTGGATGAGGAGGAAGACGACGGTTGCCCCAAGCGCGATCCCGAATGCCTCGGCAACAATGGCGACTGCCACGATGCCTGCGTGTCTCCCGCATGTTTGGACATGACCAAACAGAGCGAGGCCGCGTGATGATCCGCTATCTCGTCACATGGGAGATCGACTACGAGGGCGAAGGCGATGCCGAAGCCGCCGCCCGCTGGGCGTGGGAAATCCTGCGCAAGCCGCACTCCACCGCCAACGTTTTCACGATGATCGACGAAGCCGGGAACGAGACCAAGCTCGACCTGGCCGAGATCGACGAAGAGCGGCTTGAGACTTCCATCGGCAGCGTCGGCGACGTGCTGCGCAGACTGGCCGGGGAGCCCGTCGATGCCCATCGGTAGTCATCATTCCGCTGCCGAAAAACCGTCGCACAAGTGCACCCGGTGTCCGGAGACCGATCTATCCAAATTTGGTCTCAAATCCGGCAGGATGCGTGCAACGTGCCGCACATGCACCAATGCAGAAAACGCGGCCTCTCGAAAGCGCGTAAGAGAAGCCGATCCAGAAGCCTACCAACAGCGCAACAGCCGCTGGTGCAAGGAAGCGCGGCGCCGGCTTGGTGAGCGGGCTGCTGTCACATACCGCAAGGAAAGACTCAAAACCAAATACGGTATGACGCTCGCTGACTTCGACACTCTCCTGCTGAAGCAGAATGGCGTTTGCGCAATCTGCGAGGGTGAAAAGGGAAAAGGTCGCCATTGGCATATCGATCATGACCATGCGACCGGGGCCGTCCGGGGAATCCTTTGCAATCGCTGCAACACCGGTCTCGGATCATTCCGAGACGATGTGCGTAGTCTCATGCGAGCGGCTGCTTACCTTGGCGGGGGCAGAACAGCATGACAATAGGATCGCATCACAGCGCGCGAGCCGGCACCGACGTCTGGCTGACACCTCCCGCGATCCTGGCCGCGCTCGGCGGTGCCGAAAGCTTCGACCTCGATCCCTGCGCGCCGCTCGATCGGCCGTGAGTCATGGCGCGCCAGCACTACACCATAGCCGACAACGGTCTGGCCCGGTCCTGGCACGGTCGCGTGTGGCTGAACCCGCCTTACTCGAACAACGTGATCGGCCGCTGGATGGGCCGTATGGCCGAACACGGCCGCGGGATCGCGCTGATCTTCGCTCGCACCGAAACCCAGGTGTTTCATGAGAGCGTCTGGCGCGCCGCCGATGCGCTGCTGTTCATGGAAGGGCGGCTGCATTTCCACGACGCCGGCGGGACACGAGCCAAGGCGAACGCCGGCGCGCCGTCGGTGTTTTGTGCCTATGGCGCAGATGACGCTGACCACCTTGCCGCCAGCGGCATTCCCGGCGCGTTCGTGCCGCTGCGGCTGCGCTCGCTCATTTTCGGCTTTGCCGCCGTCGGCTCGTGGGTCGACGAGGTGTTGAAGGTGATGCAGCGCGCCGGCGACGCCGTGCGGCTCGACGATCTCTACCGCGAGATGGCGACCAGCCCGAAGGCCGACCGCAATCCGAACTGGAAGGCGAAGGTCCGCCAGACCCTCCAGCGCGGCCCATTCGAGGCGCTCGGCGACGGCGTCTGGCAGGTAGCAGAGGGGCGGCTGCTATGAGCCCCGACGAGAAAAAGGCGGTGATCGCCGCGTTCGTCGCACTCAAGATGCTGCATGACAACGCCCCGACGCCAGCTTTCAAGCGTGTAGCCGCCCGAGGCGCCGGAAACTGCCTGCATGCGCTTGGAATCCCCGAATTCGGTGGAATCGCCGCCGAGCCGCCAGAGGGCGCGATCGTGGAAATCGGACCGGGCCAAAGGATGCTGCCATGAAACAGGCAAAGGCGAAGAAGGAACCGAAGAAGTTCGCATGGCAGCTCGAGGCCGAGGCGATGCGCCGCGAGCAGGACGAGATCGTCGCCATGCTGCGCAACGGTCCCGATGACTATCTGGTGTCGATCGCCCGGGAAGCGCTCTGCGGCTACCACGCGGCGATGATTGCTTGCGACAAGCCGGCGCGTCAGCCCTACGCGATGGTGATCGATGCCTGCGTTGAGACGCTTTACCGCATCACCGAATATGGCGGGCAAGCGCACCGGCCCGACGGTAGCGGTCACTCCTGGCCGGCGAAGGGCCGCTCCCGCTTCGACTGCTGGAACACGGCATCGGTGTGGCTCGGCCGGCAGCTCGCCGCGCCCGATGGTGAAATCCCCATGCACGGCCAGCCCGGTCGGTTCATGCTCATGATCCACGGCTGCAGGACCGACGTCGAGTATCCCGGC
The DNA here is from genome assembly GCF_000513875.1 of Mesorhizobium sp. WSM1293. Lineage (NCBI taxonomy): Bacteria > Pseudomonadati > Pseudomonadota > Alphaproteobacteria > Hyphomicrobiales > Phyllobacteriaceae > Mesorhizobium > Mesorhizobium sp. WSM1293. The sequence continues at coordinate 206,221 of NZ_AZUV01000012.1, forward strand.
TTGCTTGCCGGGCCGGGGCTCCACGGCAAGGTGATCGACCTGGACAAGCCGTTCTTCAGCGAGACCGGCTTCCGGTCCTTCACGACTGGCGGGCTGTCGCACGAACGCTGGTTCGTCGAGGAGCCGCTGGACGTGGGCGAGATGCTGACGATCCTCATGGAGGAATCGCTGCTCAGCGAAAACGGCAAGCGGCAGGCGAAGCCGAAGTTGCACGACGCCCCATTCGGTTGGAGCCACTGGACCGGGAAGGTCCGCCATCCCCCATCAGACGAAAACCTTCGCGAGGAGCGGCACAAGGATCGCGCCTACCAGCCCGGCGGCTTCATCCACTCATTGCCGGGCCTCACGCCTATCGGAATCGCCAGCCGAGTTGAGAAGACCGGCCAACTCGCTTTCGCATTTTGAGGAACACGATGAACCGCTCACCGAGCGCCATCGTACAATTTGCCACTCGACGGCGGCCGAAGCTGCCATCCAGCTTCAACGGCGCGCCGGGCCGCCTTAGGCCAGCTCCCGGGCCTTTTTGTGCATTAGCGGAACCGGATATGTCGAGGCTGGTTTGAAAAGCGGCAGCGTCCCCCGCTGCCGGTCGAGGCCCCCAAGCCTCGGCCGGGTCCGCCTCTGCCCGCCAGTAGGGGCGGACCCACTGGAACATAGATCCGAAAATGAAGTTTGGATCGCGCTCGGTTCCCCTGGCCGAGCAGATCACCGGAAGGCCCGTCACTGCTTCCCTCAGTGGCGGGCTTTTTTCAATGGAAGGTTGGCCGGAGAAAGGTCATGTCGCGGTTCTCGGCTACCTCTACCTCTACCCTGAACTGCTGGATTTCGTTGCCTTTGGCATCGCAGACCTTGCATCTCAGTTCGAGGCGCGAACCAGCCCCAGAACGCGCCAGCTCCTCAAGGATCTCGGTCAGCGCATCGGTGTCGTGAAGGTCGAAGAAATAGCGAGCCATTGGGCAAAAATCGTAAAAGCCGGAATGGTTGCTGTACGGTTTTTACCAAGGCAACGACGCCAAGTCGGTTCACTGGATCAGTGGAACAAAACCGCGCTGTCGAAATTCGGTCGTCGCACTGTTCCCATTCAGTGCTTTCCCCCATGAGAACTGCCCGCTGGCCTGACGGCTGGCGGGCTTTTTTGCGCCATGTTCCGGGAGACGCTCAGACCCTATTCGCTGGAACCGCCGCTTCAATACGAAGTTAGGTGCCCGAGGGACATTCAAACATGGAGTTGAACATGAAACAGCTACTCTTCGCGTCCGCCATTGTGGCACTGTCAACTGGGTTGGCCTTTGCCCAATCGAGCAACACCACCGGTACTGGCGGGTCATCCACGACGACAACCAAGTCCATGCCGAGCACTACGACCGATCAGGGCACTGATTCGACCACCACGAGTGGAACGAACTCGAACTCCGCCAAGGACTGCGCTCCGGGTCAGCAGACCGGCAGCGCCAAGCAGGCCGCGCCTGGCCAGCAGGATACGAACGCCAATTCCGCAGCTCCTGGCCAGGTTAAAAAGACGACCGAAGGTTGCTGACGCGCCGGCGGAACCACCTCGCTCGTCCCGAGATGGGACACAGCGGTCGATTCTCAGGATGTAGCCGCTCAGAAAAAGGCCCGTCGTGCTAGGCCAGCACGGCGGGCTTTCCCGTAGGACTAAAGGCTTGGATGTGAGATCCAAAGGTCCGGTCTGTGCTAATTGGTTCTCGGCTTGTCTGGCGGCTGTTCTATTACATTAGCAATTCAATATATATGTTTGAGGTGCCGCAATGTTGTATCGTTATGAACCATTGAGCTTGGCACTTACTTTGCATCGCAAATATTAGCAGGGGAAAACCAACACCCCGGCAAGTCCCGCTATCCCTAGGGACGGCCCGCCGTTGCCGTGAATGGGGCGGCGGGCTTCTTGCTCTACCTTGAAAACCAGTGAGGGTGAGCCCGCCGCCTATTGGGGCGCCGACGGCGGACCCTGTTCAAGCGGCTACATCCTTTGGAATCGACCGCTCAGAGGGTCAATGTGCCACCTGAGGGTGAGTTCCATATATTTGAGGCAGTGGCAGCGCGGATATCCGCAACACCCGCGACATAGGCCATCAGGCGTAGTTGTAGCAACGCCAGTGTACCGGTAGCATATCAAGCCTGGACATTAGGCCCACCCTCGTGTCCAGCTCTGGTCGGCACGGTCACTCAACCCGTTTTTGGTCTGCCTGATCGTGCCGCCTACTGCCCAGCCAGTGATCGGTGGTCCAAGGTCTGATAGCCGGTCATCGACCGCCCAGAGCTTTCGCTTCGCGCTCCAGCGTCTCACGGTCGTTGCCGTGCTTTTTGATAAGTTCCCGCACTTCAGGGATGGTAAGCTGGAACTTGCTGGCAAAATAGCCGACCTCATATTCCTCGTCGCCCGATACCCGGTCCCGGTCTCGAAAATCACGCTTGTTTTTGTCGTCTGGCATGGTCGTTCCTCCAGAGAGAAGAACAGCGAAAGTGGCGCCGGGTTCCACATAGGGGAGGCCACCAACCGCCCCGGTGCGTTCCTTTGCAACCATTTTAGCTTAATCTAATTTAACTCGGTCAGTCCGAGTTCGCGTATGTTGAAGTTCATCCGGCCAATGTTCCCCACGCTTGTCGAGGTGCCGCCGACAGGGGACAACTGGATTCACGAAATCAAGTACGATGGCTACCGGACGCAAATCATAATCGAGGACGGCACGGCCCGAGCGATCACCCGAAGGGGCTACGACTGGTCATTGACGTACAAGACGATAGTCGAGGCGGCGGCAACCCTTTCCCCCAAGTCGGCAATCATCGACGGCGAGGCAATCGTCCTCAACGGGAAGGGCGTGTCGGATTTCCANTCGCTGCGGTCCGCGATGCGATGGGCGCCGGATCGGATTATCTTCGTCGCCTTCGATCTACTGC